>NZ_JBHVRK010000021.1:61943-135179 GCF_042885845.1 Kitasatospora sp. NPDC058032
CTACCCCCCGGGTGCTGTTCTTGGGGGGGGGGGGGGGGGGGGGGCCCGGGGCCCGGGGGGCGGGGCGCCCCCCGCCCCCCCGCCCCCCCGGCCGGCTCCGTAACGTCCCCCGTTACGGGAGCCTGGGTCACTACTTCACCCCGGCCGCACTCTGCAGCACCGACGGGGTGACCGCGCCCGCGAAGACCCGTCCGTCGTCGGTGACCAGGACGTTGAGCACCTTGGTGCTGATCAGCGAGCCGCCGGCGACCGGCTTGCCCAGCGCCTTGACCAGCGCCAGCGGGTTCTGGGTGGTGCCCGCGCCGGCACCGGGGCGTCCGCCCGGACCGTGCCCGCCCTTGCCGCGCGGGCCCTTGCCCTCGGCCGGGACGAACACGTCGCCGCTGGGCAGCTTCGCGGACAGCACGGCCGTCCAGCCCTCGCCGATCACGTTCAGGCCCTCGGCGGCGGCCTTGGCCTCCTCCGGGGCCGCCTCGGCGCGCGGCGCGTCGGACGCCTTCTGCTCCGTCACCTTGGCGCCCTTGGGCAGGGTGAACTCGAAGGTCTTCGCGTCCGGCCGGGCGAACGAGACCTGGGTGAAGTGCACGTCCAGCACCGTGCCGCCGTCCGTGCCCTTGACCACGACCGACAGCGGCACCCCGTTGTCGGCGGCCACCGCGATCCGCACCTCGCCGATCGTCGAGCCGGACCCGGTGGGCTTCACGCTCAGCCGGTAGGCCTTCTGCCCGGCCACGGTCGCGGTGCCGTCCACGGTGACGGCGGTGGTCTGTGCGCTCGCGGTCAGGAACTGCCGGGCCGCCTCCTGCGGGGTGGTCGGCACGCCGGTCAGCGGCGCCTTGCCCCGGTGGCCGTCCGCCGCGTCCCGCCCGGTCCCGGTCAGGTGCACGGCCTCGTTGGTGCTGCTGTCCCAGGCCCAGGCCTGGTCGCCGTTGCGGATCAGCTCGTAGCCGGAGAGCTGCTCCAGCAGGCCGATCCGCTGCCGGTCCGGCCCGTCCACCGCGACCCGCAGCGTGTGGTCACCACCGAGCAGGCCGGTGAGCTTCGCGGTGGGCGCGGCGCCCGACGGCTTGTCCCCGCCGCGCTCCCCGCCACCGGCCGCCGCGAGCCCGCCGCCCGCCGCGCCCAGCAGCTGGCTCGGCACACCGAGGTCGGTCGAGACCGACACCGTGCCGGAGAGCGTCTGCGCCTCCGAGCCGAGCACCTTCGCCACCACCTGCTCCGCCGTCAGCGCGGGCAGCTCCGGCGGCGAGGAGTCCGCCAGCGCCGGCACCAGTCCCACCCCGGCGGCGATCGCGGCCGTGATCGCCAGCGGCACGGCCACCCGCACCAGGGTGCGCCGGCGCGACCGGTAGGGAGCCGTGCCCTGCCATTCGTCCGCCGGGCCGCCGCCCGCGGTCGCCCTGTCGTCCGTCATCCGTCCAACCCCTCCGTCGGTCAACGACTTTCCCTGGGTACCCATTAGACGGTCCCGGGGCGCTCGCGTCATCGCCCTGCAGGGTTGGTTCCGGGTCGACCTCGCGGCGCACCCGACCCTGAGGGGGACTCAGGGTCGAGTCCTCCGAACGCACGAGGAACGTACGTGAACTGGCGTAGGGTCGCGGCATGGACGCAACCAACAGCCCGACCGCGAATGCGATGCGGCGCGCCCTGCGCCGGGCCCGGGACGGCGTCGCGCTGGACGCGACCGAGGCGGCGGTACTGCTCCGGGCCAGAGGCGATGACCTGCGCGACCTCTGTGCGAGCGCCGCCCGGGTCCGCGACGCCGGCCTCGACGCGGCCGGCCGGCCCGGCGTCATCACCTACTCCAAGAGCGTGTTCATCCCGCTCACCCGGCTCTGCCGGGACAAGTGCCACTACTGCACCTTCGTCACCGTCCCCGGCAAACTGCGCCGGGAGGGACACGGAATGTTCATGTCCCCGGACGAGGTGCTGGAGGTCGCCCGCCGGGGCGCGGAACTCGGCTGCAAGGAAGCGCTCATCACGCTCGGGGACAAGCCCGAGGACCGCTGGCCGGAGGCCCGCGAGTGGCTGGACGCGCACGGCTACGACGACACCATCGCGTACGTGCGCGCCATGTCGATCCGCATCCTGGAGGAGACCGGGCTGCTCCCGCACCTCAACCCCGGGGTGCTGAGCTGGACCGACTTCCAGCGGCTCAAGCCGGTCTCCGCCTCGATGGGCATGATGCTGGAGACCACCGCCACCCGGCTGTGGAGCGAGCCCGGCGGCCCGCACTTCGGCTCGCCCGACAAGGAGCCGGCCGTCCGGCTGCGGGTGCTGGAGGACGCCGGCCGCAGCTCGGTGCCGTTCACCAGCGGCCTGCTGATCGGTATCGGCGAGACCTACGAGGAGCGCGCCGAGTCGCTGTTCGCGCTGCGCCGGGTCTCCCGGGCCTACCACGGCGTGCAGGAGCTGATCCTGCAGAACTTCCGCGCCAAGCCGGACACCGCGATGCGCGGCATGCCGGACGCGGAGCTGGACGAGCTGGTCGCCACCGTCGCGGTGGCCCGGCACATCATGGGCCCGTCGGCCTGCCTGCAGGCGCCGCCGAACCTGGTGGACGGCGAGTACGAGCGGCTGATCGCGGCCGGCATCGACGACTGGGGCGGCGTCTCCCCGCTGACCCCCGACCACGTCAACCCCGAGCGCCCCTGGCCGCAGATCGACAGGCTGGCGGAGCGCTCGGCCGCGGCCGGCTTCGAGCTGCGCGAGCGCCTCGCCGTCTACCCCGAGTACGTCCTGCGCGGCGAGCCCTGGCTGGACCCGCGGGTGCTGCCGCACGTCCGGGCGCTGGCCGACCCGCGGACCGGGCTGGCCCGGCCCGACGCGGTGGTCACCGGGCACCCCTGGCAGGAGCCCGAGGACCTGCCGGACTCGTACGGGCGCACCGACCTGCACAGCGCCATCGACACCGAGGGCCGGACCGGCGACCGGCGGGCCGACTTCGAGGACGTCTACGGCGACTGGGAGGTGCTGCGCGAGCAGGCCGCCGCCTCGGCCGCCTCGGCACCGGGCGGTCCCGGCGGCTCGGCCGGGGCGCCGGAGCGGCTGGACGCCGAGGTCCGGGCCGCCCTCGCGGTGGCCGCGGACGACCCGGTCCGGCTGACCGACGAGCAGGCGCTGGCGCTGTTCCAGGCGGACGGCCCGGCACTGGACGCGCTCTGCCGGATCGCCGACGCGGTGCGCCGCGACGCGGTCGGCGACGAGGTCACCTACTGCGTCACCCGGAACATCAACTTCACCAACGTCTGCTACACCGGCTGCCGGTTCTGCGCCTTCGCCCAGCGCCGCACCGACGCGGACGCCTACAGCCTCTCGCTGGAGCAGGTCGCCGACCGGGCCGCGCAGGCCTGGGAGGTCGGCGCCACCGAGGTCTGCATGCAGGGCGGCATCCACCCCGACCTGCCCGGTACCGCCTACTTCGACATCGCGCGCGCGGTGAAGGAGCGGGTGCCCGGCATCCATGTGCACGCCTTCTCGCCGATGGAGGTGGTCAACGGCGCCACCCGGACCGGGCTGTCGATCCGGGACTGGCTGCAGCGGGCCCAGGAGGCCGGGCTGGACACCATCCCGGGCACCGCCGCCGAGATCCTCGACGACGAGGTCCGCTGGGTGCTCACCAAGGGCAAGCTGCCGGCCGCGACCTGGGTGGAGGTCGTCACCACCGCGCACGAGCTGGGCATCCGCTCCTCGTCCACGATGATGTACGGCCACGTGGACACCCCGAAGCACTGGGTCGGCCACCTGCGGCTGCTGGCGGAGATCCAGCAGCGCACCGGTGGCTTCACCGAGTTCGTGACGCTGCCGTTCATCCACACCAACGCCCCGGTCTACCTGGCCGGGATCGCCCGGCCGGGCCCGACCGCGCGGGACAACCGGGCGGTGGTCGCGATGGCCCGGCTGCTGCTCCACCCGCACATCCGCAACATCCAGACCAGCTGGGTGAAGCTGGGTGCCGAGGGGGCCGCCGAGATGCTCCGCTCGGGCGCCAACGACCTGGGCGGCACGCTGATGGAGGAGACCATCTCGCGGATGGCCGGGTCGGCGTACGGGAGCTACAAGTCGGTCCGGGAGCTGCGGGCGATCGCCGAGGCGGCCGGGCGTCCGCACCGGCAGCGCACCACCACCTACGGCGAGGTGCCGGCCGAGCGGCTGGCCGCCGCGCTGGCCTCGGACGGGCACCTGCCGGAGCTGCTGCCGCTGGTGGACTGAGCCGTCACCACCCGGAAGGGCGCGTTCCAACCCGGGGAGCCCGTCGGCCGGCCGAACATCCGGTGGCGATCCGGTGGAGCGGGAACCCTGCCGTCCCGTTCGGGCATTCGAATACAGTGCGAGGGCGCGCGACCGGCCGTGCGTCGCGCGACCCCGCCCGAACCCGGACGAAAGGCGCCCGTCGTGATGCCACTGTGGTCCCGCGCCCAGCAGCAGGACTTCCGCAGCCGGGTGCGGGGGTGCCTGCTGGGCGGGGCGGTCGGGGACGCCCTCGGCGCGGGCGTCGAGTTCGAGTCGCTGGAGAAGATCCGGGCCGCGCACGGGCCGCTCGGCGTCACGGGGTACATCCCGGCGTACGGGCGGCTCGGCGCGGTCACCGACGACACCCAGATGGTGCTGTTCACCCTGGACGGGCTGATCCGCGCGCACATCCGCCGGGACACCGGCAGCTGGCACCCGCCCACCGACGTCCACCGCGCCTACCTGCGCTGGGCCGCCACCCAGCGGGACTGGGGCCCGGACGAGCGGCGCGCCGACCTCGGCTGGCTGGGCCGCGAGGAGTGGCTGTACGCGCAGCGGGCGCCGGGCCAGGCCTGCCTGTCCGGCCTCTCCGGTCCGGAGGCCGAGCGGCTGGGCACCCTGGAGGTGCCGAAGAACCCGCACTCCAAGGGCTGTGGCACGGTGATGCGGGCGGCGCCGTTCGGGCTGCTGACCACCTGGGAGCCGGGCCTGGTGTTCCAGCTGGCGGTGGAGTGCTCGGTGCTGACCCACGGCCACCCCACCGGCTACCTCTCGGCCGGCGCGCTGGCGGTGATCGTCCAGACCGCGGCCCGCGGCGGCACCCTGGAGGAAGGGGTGCACCTGGCGCTCGCGCTGCTCTCCGAGCGGTCGGCGCACGAGGAGACCACGGCGGCGCTGCGGGCGGCGCTGGACGCGGTGCGGGCGGGGGAGCCGTCCGCCGAGCGGGTCGAGGCGCTGGGGGAGGGCTGGGTCGCCGAGGAGGCGCTGGCGATCGGGGTGTACTGCGCGCTGGTCGCGCACGACGTCCGGTCCGGGCTGCTGCTGGCGGTGAACCACTCCGGGGACAGCGACTCCACGGGGGCGATCTGCGGCAACCTGCTCGGCGTGCTGCACGGTGACACGGCGCTGCCGCCGGGCCTGGTGGCGGGGCTGGAGGGGCGCGGGGCGCTGCTGGAGCTGGCGGACGACTTCGTCCTGGAGCTGATGCACGGGCCCGAGCTGCACAGCGCGGACACCCCGGAGGGCGCGGCCTGGGCGGCCCGTTACCCGGTGCTCGGCTGAGTCCTTCCCGCCGGCGGAGGGGACGTTCTCGGCGGGGGACTCTTTGACGAGGTCATGCCTGCCGGACGCGAAGATGCCCGTAGCGGTGTCCGCCGCCCGGGGAGGGCGGTGGACACCGCTACGGGCACCTGGCCGAGAAGCGGTACGGAGCGGATCAGAACCCGCCGAACACCCCGGCGCCCGCGTCGACGGCGAACGCGTTCCAGGCTTCGGCGGAGAACCGCAGTTGAGGACCCTGTGGGTCCTTGGAGTCACGGACCGCCACCAGGTCGGTGGCCGGTACGCGGATCTCCACACAGGCGCCGTTGCCGCCGCTGTGACTGCTCTTGCGCCAGCTCGTCCCGTTCTCGAAGGTGGTGCTCATCCGTGGTATCCCTCTTCAATGTCGGCTATCAGTGTCCGGGTCTCGGCCACCCCGAGTGCGGCCGCCCGCAGGTGGTCGTAGAGACTGGTATAGCGGCGCACGTCGGCCTCCTTCTCCAGGTAGAGATCGCTCGTCACCCCTTCGAAGTAGACAACTGTGGAATCGGCTGACTCGGGGAACTCCAGCAGGGAGAATGTCCCGGTCATACCGGGGTGGGCGCCGTGCGAGAACGGGATGACCTGGATGGTGATGTTGGGGCGCTGACTCAGCTCCAGCATGTGCTTCAGCTGGTGGGCCATCACCTCCTTGCTGCCGACCTCCCGGCGCAGCACCGCCTCGTCTATCACGGTCCACAGGCTGCCCAGCTGGTTCTCGCCGTTGACCCGGTCCTGGCGCTTCATCCGGACCTGGACCCGGCGCTGGACGGCGAGCGCGTCGGTGTCCGGCTGGGTGCCCTCGACCACGGCCTGCGCGTACTGCTCGGTCTGCAGCAGGCCGGGCACGAAGGAGGACTCGTAGGCGCGGATCGAGGAGGCCTCGGCCTCCAGGCCGATGTACACGCTGTAGGGCGTGGGCATGTCGTTGAAGTCGTGCCACCAGCCGCGCTGCCGGGACTCCCGGGCCATCTCCATCAGGCTGGCCCGCATCGCGTCGTCGGTGACGTCGTAGACGTCGCAGAGGTCACGGACGTCCCGCTGGCTGATGCTGCGGCGGCCGTTCTCCAGGCGGCTGATCTTCGACTGGGAGACCATCAGCCGGCCGGCCACCTCCTCGGCGGTCATCCCGGCCTGGTCCCGGAGCTTGCGCAGTTCCGCGCCGAGGCGCCGGCGGCGCACCGTGGGATTGATGTTCGCGGACACGTCGGCCTCCGGTCGGACCTCTGGTGATCGTTGGAACGGAAGTCCTCGGAACACGGTGGAAATCTGGATCAACCCCCTGACGGTGAGCAGCATGTCACCCCGGATCAGGTCGGCGCCGGGAAATGACCGGAGCGCAGTAGAACAGATCATCGGAAAAGCGCTTCGGCGAGACAAGGGGTACCCCCGAGTGATAGGGGCGCCGGGGTCCGGTCCGGTGGTGGTGCGACGGCGTGACGGGCGTGGTGCGGGTGCGGCCCCTGGGGCGCGCAGGTGCTGGTGGCACGTGCGGGGGCGGTATGCGGCCGGGGGTCCAGGTCGGGTCCGGGGCGGGTCCGGATGGGGTCCGGATGGGGGCCGGACCGGCCGGGGGGACGCCGGAGGGGCGGGTGCTGCTGGTTGCTCATCGCCGCCGTAGGGCGTGAGCGGTGCGGTGTGCGCTGCTCCGCGCGCCGGTCGATGGCCGGCGCGCCAGGTGGTGCGGCGGGGGTGCGTCCGGCTCCGGGTACGGCCCCGGGGGTCCGGCGGCCGGCCCCGGCGCCGCGGGGCACCGTCGCACCGCGCGGTCCCGTGGGGCCGTGCGATCCGGTCGATTCCGCGGCCACGGAGGCATCGCGGAGGCGCGCGGAGGCGTCAGCGGACCCCGACGCGGGACGCCGCGACCCGTCCGCCGCCGCTGCCGCGTCCGGCCGCCGGGCGCTGGCCGGCCCGGCCGCCCGAGCCCGCCGCGGCCGGTCCGGCCTGGGCGGAACGGTTCTGCTGGCCCGGCAGGCCGTTCTGCACGTCCATCACGGCGTGCGCGACCATCCCGCCCAGCGGGTCGTAGCGGATCAGATCGCGCAGCCGGGATCGCGAGGAACGGCCCTCGTTGCCCGGGTAGAGGTGCTTGCCCAGCCCGACCGAGTGCGCCAGCGCGGCGAGCGCCGCCGTCCGTGGGTCCGGCGGCACGCCGGTGCGGATCGCGGTGTCCAGCCGTTGCTTGATCGCGGCGTTGGTGCAGTCGTCCGACGCCTGGTAGCGCGTCGTCGGCAGCACCCCGCACACCTGACCGGGCACGGCGGTGACCATGCCGCACCGCTCCAGGTGCGCCAGATAGGTCTGCCGCAGCCCCAGTCGGGGCCCGCCGATCCAGTGCGCCGCGCGGACCGGGCTGCCGCGTCGTCGCAGCAGTTCCAGCGCGTGGTCGAGTGTCGGGTCGCCGGTCGGCCGTGGCAGCACCACGGCGATCCGGTCGCCCTCCGGAATGATCCGTCCGGCCAGGGACAGCTCGACGAGCTGGGCCCCGGCGAGTCCGAGGTCGAGGGTCTGCGGCTGCGCAGTGGTGCCCGTGGTCGGGTCCAAAGCGAGCAGCAAGAGTTCCTCGGGAACAGTTCTGCGGCTCTTGCCCATCCAAGCCTCCCCGCGTGGATGGGAAACAGCGTGACGCCTCTCACACGGGCTTGTCGAGTACGCCTCCGAATCGTGACCTTGCGATCGAGCGGGGGAACCGGCCGTGGCGGGCCCGGCGTCTGACCGTTGAACAGGCCGGAGCGCGGCCGTGCCGCGGCAATAAGCGCCGGTCGGGCGGGGTGTGGGCGACCGGATTCGGGCGCCGGTGGCGGAGACTGTACAGGTACACGGGGCGGGGTGCCGGCTTCCCGAAATACGGGCTTGCCGGTGCCCCGCCGGGCGTTGAGGAGGCTGGGTTACGTGGGCGAGTCCCCCGACAGGGTGCTGCGGGACGGCGAGCGGGTGCGGGAGCGGGAGGGCGAACGGGCCGGCGAACGGGCCGGTTCCGACGCGGTGGCCGAGGAGACGGCCGCGACGGCGGCGGGCCCGGCGGCGGGGGAGCCCGAGCAGCCGGAAGCGTCCGCCGAGGCCGCCGACGCCCCCACCCCCGCCGCCGGCTCCTCCGTCGACGCCGACCCTGACGCCGACGCCGACGCCGACGCGGAATCGGACTCGGACGGTGACCGGGAGGCCGACCCGGCCGAGGCCGACAAGGCGGCGCCGGCGGTCCGGCCGGGCCCCACGGTGCAGCTGCGCGTCCGGGATGCGGACATCCGGACGACCTCCCTGCGGCTGCCCGCCGACCAGGCCACCACCTCCCTGCGGCTGCCCGCCGACGACAGGACCACCGCACTGCGCCTGCCCGATGAGCTGCGCGAGCCCGCCGGTGCCGCGGCGAGCGGCACTGCCGAGCCGGCCGGTGCGGCCGGGGCCGATGCGCCGGAACGCCCGGCCGGCACCGACCCCCGTCTCGCCATGCGGACCGGTCCGGCGGGCGGTCGGGAGGGCCGTCCGGCCGCCGAGGCCGAAGCCGCCGTCGACGACGCGTCCGATGCCTCCGACGTCGACACCGAGACCTCCGAGACCTCCGAGACCTCCGGGACCTCCGGGACGGAGACCGAGCCGCCCGCGCGCGCCGAGAAGTTCGAGAAGCGGGAGAACGCCGAACGGACCCGCGTCCTGCGCCTCCCCGCCGTCGAGGCCGCTTCCGCGGCCGTCGCCGACGCGGACACCGTCCCGGCACCGCCCGCTCCGGGCCCGCTGCCCGAGCCGGTCCCCGTCCCGGAGCCGGTTCCCGAGCCGCAGCCGGAGCCGAAGCCGCTGCCCGAACCCGAGCCGGTCCCCGGCCCGGAGCCGGTGCCCGCCCCCGCGCCGAAGCCGAAGCCGGAGCCCGCCCCGGCCCCGCAGCCGCTGCCCGTGCCCGACCCGCTGCCGACCCCCGAGCCGCTGCCGGCGCCCGCGCCGGAGCCGCAGCCCTTCCCGGAATCCACCTCCGAGGCGATGGAGGTGCTGGCCGCGCTCAACGGCCGGCCGGTCTCGCCGCTGCGCCGCGCGCTCAAGCGGATCACCATCTGGACGCTCTTCCTCGCCGTCGTCCTCGGCGCCGTGGTCACCGGCCAGCTGCTGCGCCCGCTGCCGGCCGGCAAGGTGCGGATGACCGCCGCCGACGGCTTCGGCTTCCCCGGCGCCCCGCTCGACCTGGCCTGGCCCGCCAAGGGGCAGTCGGCCGCCGAGGTGGTCGGCATCGGCAGCCTGGGCAGTTCCGGCCCGGAGACGCCGGCCTCGATCGCCAGCGTCACCAAGGTCATGAACGCCTACCTCGTCCTCCAGGCACACCCGCTGAAGAAGGGCGAGGCCGGTCCGAAGATCACCGTCGACAAGCAGGCCGCCCAGGAGTCCGGCAACGTCGACGAGTCCCGGGTCACCCTGACCGAGGGCCAGCAGATCAGCCAGTACCAGGCGCTGGAGCTGCTGATGCTGCCCTCCGCCAACAACGTCGCCCGGCTGCTGGCCCGCTGGGACGCCGGGTCGGAGGAGGCGTTCGTCAAGAAGATGAACGACGCCGCCGCCAGGCTCGGCATGGCCAACACCACCTACACCGACCCGGCGGGCTTCAACCCGGAGACCAAGAGCACCGCCAAGGACCAGCTGAAGCTGGCCGGACAGGTGATGCAGGACGAGATCTTCCGGCAGATCGTCTCCACCCCGGACACCACCTTCAACAACCAGAAGATCTCCAACACCAACACCCTGATCTCCCCGAAGAACGGCATCATCGGCGTCAAGACCGGCTCCAGCACCCCGGCCGGCGGCTGTCTGATGTGGGCCGCCTACAAGGAGATCGCCGGCGTGCGGCGGCTGATCCTCGGTGTCACCCTGGGCCAGCCGGCGACCACCGCCGAGCCGAGCATCCTCAAGGTGGTGCAGACCGTCAGCGCCAAGCAGATCCAGGCCGCGCAGGACGGGCTCACCGGGCAGACCCTGGCCAAGCAGGGCGATGTGGTCGGCCGGATCGAGGACGGCCTCGGCGGCTCCGTCCCGGTGGTCGCCGCCCAGGACCTCACGGTGGCCGGCTTCCCCGGCGTCACCGGGACCCTGGTGCTGGACCCGCTGAAGGTCGGCCACCAGGCGGCGGCCGGCACCAAGGTCGGTGTGCTGCGCGCGGGCGAGGGCGACAACCGGGTGGAGGTGCCGGTCGTGCTCCGCTCCGACCTCGCCCCGCCGTCCATCGTCTCCCGGCTGACCCGAGCGCTGTGAGGCGCGCCCGCTGAACCGCTCCGGGCGGCCCGCGCCTCAGAAGCGCGGGCCGCCCCACTGCCCCGGTGCGGTGCGCGAGCCCAGCAGCCGGGCGACCGCCTCCTCCTCGGCCACCACCCGGCCCAGCGCGATGGCCAGGGTCAGTCCGGTGAACACCACGATCAGCCAGGACAGGCCGGTGAACACCACGCCGAACGGGCCGAAGTTGCCGATGCTGCGGTTCATCGCGGCCGGCAGGTAGACCCGCGAGGCCACCCCGATCCCCACCACCCCCACGCCGCAGAGCAACGCGCCCGGCAGGAGGGGCAGCCAGCGCACCCGGGCGCCCAGCAGCAGGTGCTGGGTCCACCACCACAGCGCCGTCGCGAGCAGGAAGGTCAGCGGTACGCCCAGCCAGGCGCCCAGGCCGAAGCCGTCCTTCACCGGGGTCTGGAACGCCAGGCAGACCAGCCAGACCAGCAGCCAGGCCAGCCAACGCCAGGCCGCCACCCTGGTCCCTGACCTGGGCAGCTCCCAGCAGCGTTCGCAGACCCGCTGCATCGCCCGGCTCAGTGCCGTCGCCGACAGCAGGGTCACCAGCGCGCCGACCATCCCGAAGCCGGTCTCCTGCTCGTGCCCGCTCCCGAGCATCTGCTGCACCGAGTGCGCCGCCTGGCCCTGCAGGCCCAGTTCCTTGCGAAGCGAGTGCACCACGCCGTTGCGGATCGCCGTCGGGGCGAAGACCGCGACCACGAACAGGGCGGGCAGCGCGCTCAGGAACGCCTGGGCGGCCAGCCGGGTCGCGGAGTCCAGCAGGTTGACCCGGAGCAACTGGTGCAGCGCCCGGCCGACCATCGGGACCTGGTCGGGCAGTCCGCGGGCGGATCCGGCCAGGGCCGCCGACCGGTGCCGCCACCGGGCGGTCCGCCGCTCGTCGTGCGCGGCGTGCTCGTCCCGCTCGTCCCGGTCGTCGCCGCCGCCCGGGCCCGCCGGTTGCCCGTTCGGCTGCTCGCTCACCGCCGTCCTCCCGACCATGGTCGCCGTGCTCCATGGTCGCCCCGCCCCGGGCCCCGCGCACCCGGACCGCCGGAGCACGCGGGGCTTCAGCTCCCGGTGCGGGTACCGTCCAGCAGCGCCAGCGTCATCCCGCCCAGCGGCGTCACCTGCTGCGGCGTCCCGAACCGGGCGCGCAGCGCGTCCGCCTGGTCGGCGGGCACCGCGGCCAGCGGGTCCGCGGTGTTGCCCAGCACGACCAGCCAGGTGCGGCTGCCCGTGCCGGTGCACTCGGCGGGGTGCGGGCACGGCACCGGGAAGAGGTCCTCGGCCCGGACCGCCCCGGTCGCCTCGAACAGGGGGTACGGGCGGACATCGGCCGGTAGGTAGTAGGAGACACCCGGGCCGACCATCGACCAGGCCTGGTCGCCGAGCGGCACGGCCAGCCCGTCGCCCGGCCGGTAGCCGGCCGCGATCAGCCGGGCCACCTCCCGGTACGGCTCCTTCGACTGCGCGTGCGAGCCCGCGTAGCGCACCAGGGACTGCTTCGGCAGGGCCGTCACCCCGGCCACCGCCACCACGCCGACCGCGAGCAGCAGGCCGGCCGCCCGCACCTCCGGCGGGGTCCGGCCGGGCCGGGCCGCCGCGGTCACCGCCGCGTAGCCCGCGCCTATCCCGCAGCCGGCCAGCGCGGCCCAGGCGGGCACCGTGAACAGCAGGTACCGGTCGAGGAAGTACGAGGTCGGGCCGAACGAGAAGGCCCAGACCGCCAGCACCGGCAGCACCGCGAGCAGCAGCAGCCGCAGCGCCGGACCGCGCCGCCCGGGCAGCGCCAGGGCCAGCAGCGCCAGCACCAGGAAGACGTGGAAGACCCGGGCCGAGCCGAACAGCGGCTCGCCGAAGTGCCACAGCTGGTCCAGGGTCGGTCGGCCGAGCCAGCCCAGCTGGCGCTCGGACTGCCGGCGGCCCAGCAGTGCCACCGGCAGCACCGCCGCCACCAGGGCGGCGAGCACCAGCACGAGCCCCGCGAGCAGCCGCCGCCGCGCCGGTCCACGGGTCCGCCACAGGTACGGAGCGACCAGCGCGGCCTGACCGGCCAGGGCACTCAGCGAGACCAGGTGCGCCGCGCCGGCCACCGCCATCGCCAGGTCGTACGGCGCCCACCGGCCCAGTGTCGGCCGTTCCAGGGCGCGCAGCAGGAACCAGCTCGCCGCCGCGACGGCACAGGTCACCAGCGCGTACGAGCGGGCCTCCTGGGCGTACCGGGAGATCAGCGGGACCATCGCGAAGAGCAGCCCGGCGCAGACGCCCGCGACCCGGCCGCCGAACAGCCGCTCGGCGGTCAGCGCGGTGAACGCGGCCGCGCCCGCCATCGCCAGGACGGAGGGCAGCCGCAGCGAGATCTCGGAGTCGCCGAACAGTGTCGTCCAGCAGTGCAGCAGGACGTAGTAGGCGCCGTTGCTGGCGTCCACGTGCTGCAGCATCCGCAGCAGGTCGCCCAGCGTCCGGGTGGCCGAGACCCAGCTCGCCACCTCGTCCCGCCACAGTGCCGGCGTCCCCAGCCGGTAGGCGCCCACCGTCAGCATGACCAGCGCGGGGGCCAGCCACACGAACGGTCCGGCCGTCTTCCGTGCGAGACGGAGGACGGGGCCCCGGTCCCACCGGTCACCCGACGCCATCTGCCGCTCCCGTCCTCTTCCCCCGCCGGAGGGGCCCCGGACCCCGTCGGTCCGAGGGTCCGTTCCCCCCAGGCTAACCGCGCCCCGATCGGCCGGGCGGACGGCCCCCGTCCCACCTGACCCACCGTCGGCCGCTCCGCCCGCCCGCTCCGTGCCGCCCACCCCCGCGCCCCCGATCCGCTAGGCTGTCTGCGGTCGTCCCCGCCTCAGTAGCTCAGGGGATAGAGCACGGCTCTCCTAAAGCCGGTGTCGCAGGTTCGAATCCTGCCTGGGGCACAGCGCCGGTCACGGCGGATGACGTGAATGCGGGCCCCCTCGGTTGCGATCGAGGGGGCCCGCGGCGTTTTCCGGGGTGAGGGGGTGTCAGCGCAGCAGGCCGTCCGGGTGGTCGGCGGTGTCCTCCGGGCTGGGCTCCGGCGTGGGATCCGGGGAAGGATCCGGGGTGCGGCCGGCGGAGGTCCGGGGCCGGTGGGTGGGGGAGACGAGCACGCGTTGGACGCGGGGGCGGGTGCGCCGGTTCACCCGGCGGAAGTCGCGGGCCAGCGCACCGGGGCGGGCGAGTTCGACGAGGACGGTGACGCTGCCGAGGACGATGCCGGCGGCCAGCCAGCCGCCCAGGACGTCGCTGGGCCAGTGGACGCCCAGGAAGACCCGGGAGGCGCCGATCCCCAGGACGGTCAGCGCGGCGATCGAGCAGGCGGTGATCCGCGCGGCCCGGCCCGCCCGGGGCCAGAGCAGGCCGACCAGGACGGCGCAGGCGATCGCCGAGGCCATCGCGTGACCGGAGGGGAGGGCCGGGCCGCCGGCGTGCGCGACCGGGTCGGAGAAGGTGGGGCGGTGGCGGCCGAGGGAGAGCTTCAGCACCCACTGGCCGCCCCAGCCGGCCAGGGTCTGGGCCGCGACCCAGCCGCCCAGCGTCCGGGCGCCGATCAGCCAGAGCCACAGGGCGGCCGCGCCGAGCACCGAGCGCATGGTGACCGTTCCGCCGATGTCGGAGAACAGCTGGACCGAGGCGGTCCACGCGGTGTGATCGGCCGCGAAGCGGTGCAGGCGGTCGACCGGTTCGCGGTCGAGCCGGGAGAGCGGGCTCCAGCCGGTCTGCACCAGGGCCGCCAGGACGGCGAACAGCGCGGCGCAGCAGACCGCGAGTGCCGCGTGCCGGAGCAGGTGGCGATCACGCGGGGTGATGGAGGGCGAGCTGTTGGTCAGGTGCATGGCTGACACCTTCCCAGCCGCCCACGCCGATCGTGCGCCGCGGCGATAGCGATTTGGCATCTTTTGTGCGGAGGGCCTGCGTGCGCCGGGGTGTGGGTGCGTCCCGCGCGGGAACGCGCTCGCGGCCCGCGGGGTTGTGGGGAGGGAGGGTTTGCGCGGGGGTGCGCCGAGGGGCCGGAGAAACACATCCGGTTGCCGGTCCGTCACCCTCGGTCCGCATCGCGGGTGAAATCGAGCAGGATACTGCATCGCCGGAAGAAGTCTGAGCGACTTGGGAATGTTGTCCGGATTCTGTTCGTTGGATCGTTACGTGTGAGGCCCGCGGGGCCCGCACTTCTTGCCCTCTCCGGGCAGGCAGCCAGACCGCGGCAACACCAGCAAAGGGAGCAAGCATGGCCACCCGTGCCGTCGTTCGCGACAGGGCCGACCGGACTCGCGCGGCCCGCCCGACCAACCTTGAGGCCGACCGTGACCTGGTCGGCATGTACCTCGACGAGATCGCCAGGACGCCCCTGCTCGATGCCGCCGAGGAGGTCGAGCTCTCCCTGCGGATCGAGGCCGGCGTGTACGCCCAGCACCTGCTGGACGAGGGCGGGCTTCCCGAGGGTGTGCGGCGCGAGGAGCTGGAGGCGATAGCCGAGGACGCCGAGCGCGCCAAGGACGTCTTCATCCGGTCCAACCTCCGCCTCGTGGTCGCGGTGGCGCGGCGCTACCCGCGCAGCGGCCTGCCGCTGCTCGACCTGATCCAGGAGGGCAACGCGGGCCTGGTCCGCGCGGTGGAGAAGTTCGACTACGCCAAGGGCTTCAAGTTCTCCACCTACGCGACCTGGTGGATCCGTCAGGCGATCACCCGGTCGATCGCGGACCAGTCGCGCACCATCCGGCTGCCCGTCCACCTGGTCGAGGAACTCGGCCGGATCCGCCGGGTGCAGCGGGAGAAGTCGAAGGAGCTGGGCCGGGAGGCCGAGCCCGCCGAGATCGCGGCCGAGCTGGACACCACCGAGGCCCGGATCAAGGACGTGCTGGACTGGGCGAGGGACCCGGTCAGCCTGAACATGTCGGTGGACGACGAGGGCGAGACCCAGTTCGGCGACCTGGTCGAGGACACCGGGGCGACGTCCCCGGAGGACGCCGTGATGGTCATGCTCCGCCGTGAGGAGCTGGACGGCCTGATCGGACGGCTGGACGACCGGACGGCCTCGATCATCCGGTCGCGGTACGGCATGGAGGACGGCCGCGAGCGCACCCTGACCGAGGTGGGCAAGCAGCACGGGCTGACCCGTGAGCGGATCCGCCAGATCGAGAAGCACGCACTGGCCGAGCTGAAGAAGATCGCCGACCACGCGGGCTTCGAGGCGGCGTGACGCGGGGGCGTGGGCCCCGGGCGTGTCCTGGGGGTGACGACGGCCGGCGGGCCCGGTGCGGAAGCGGTCCGCACCGGGCCCGCCGTCGTGCCGGTGGCGTTCTAGGCTGGTGACGGCGGGGCTGGTGAGGGCGGGCGGGAACGTCGGCGGGGGAGGATCGGGAGCTGTGGAGGCGAAGGTGGCGGAAGAGCAGGCGGTCGACGGGCAGGCGGCCGAGAGGAAGTCTGCCGAGAAGAAGCCGGCCGAGCGGGCGGCGGCGAAGGCCCGGCTGGTCTTCGGCGATCCGCTGGAGCGGCAGTCCCGGGACGACACCGACACGGGCTGGGGCGACCGCCCGGGAGCGGGGGAGAGCGGTGGGCGGGGACTGGACTGGTACCTGAGCCAGCGCCCGCCGCACCACGGCGACTGACGGCCCTGCCCCCGCCGGGCCTCAGCCGGCCCGGGTGACCAGGGCGTCGCGGATCTCGGTGAGCAGTGCCACCTCCTTGACCTCGGCCTCGGTCTGGACCTCGGCCAGGGTCTTGCGCTTGGCGGTGAACCTGGTCATCGGCAGGATCAGGAAGAAGTAGACGACGGCCGCGGTGATCAGGAACTGGAGGGCCGCGCTCAGCACGCTGCCCCAGAGGATGAGGATCCCGGACGTGACCTCGCCGGTGTCGGACAGCTCGCAGGGTCCCTTGAGGCAGGAGCTGTAGGACGCGAGGTCCTTGGCTCCGAACGCGCCGACGATCGGGTTGATCACGCCCTTGACGAAGGTGTTGACGATGTTGGTGAACGCCGCGCCGATGACCACGGCGACGGCCAGTTCGACGACGTTTCCGCGCAGCAGGAATTCCTTGAAGCCTTTCATGCCGCGTGAACGACGGAGCCGTTCGACGGTCACGGATGACTTTCTCCCCCCTCCGCCGGACAACCCGTTCGGCCCACCGGGGGCGGTGCTCCCGGTGTGGGCGGCCCCGCCAGGACCGGGCCGAGGGTGAGCACGGCCGCCGCCGCGAACAGCAGCACGGCCGGGACGGGGGCGCGGTAGCGCAGCAGCTGCCGCAGTCGGCAGCGCGGGCCCGCACGGCCCCCGATCGGCGGGAACGACGGCACCGGCTGCCGGGGCGGCACGCTCGGCGCGGGCAACGGCGGGATCGGCAGCGAACGGGGGGACAGGACGGGCGAACCGGTGCGCACGGGCACCTCCGGGGTCGGCTTCGGGTTCCGTTGACCGCCACTGTGGGCCGCCCGCGCCGCCGCCGGAAGCGGCTTTTCCCGGGCTGTGGAAAACCCGGGGCTGTGGACAAGAACCTTCACTCCGACGAGTGAACCGACCGCCCCCGGAAACGACGGACGGCCCGCCGCGCCCGCCTGGAAGCGGGAACGGCGGGCCGTCCGGAAAGCTGGTGCCGGTGCCCGGCCGAAGCTCAGCCGGCCGCCGGAGCGGGGCTCGCGGCGGGGGCCGACGGCTTCGACGAGGACGAGCCCGAAGAGCCCGACGAGGACGAGGCGGCCGACGTCGACGAGGAGGACGAGGACGAGGCCCCGCCCACCGAGCTGCTGGAGGACGAGCGGCTGTCGGTCCGGTAGAAGCCGGAGCCCTTGAAGACCACGCCCACCGCGGAGAAGACCTTGCGGAGCCGCCCCTGGCAGTCGGGGCACGTGGTCAGCGGCTCGTCGGTGAACTTCTGCACCGCCTCCAGGCCGTTGCCGCACTCGGTGCACTGGTACTGGTACGTGGGCACTTGTCTTCCTCCTGGCACTCTCGCCTGATGAGTGCTAACGATGGTCAATGATGCGGCATTCCGGTGGATCAGTCCAGCGACTCGAATGTGAGATGAGTCGGGCCACCGGTCCGATCCGGCCGTTCCGCTCAGCCCTCGGCCGCGCCCACCAGCCGGCCGCGGGCGCCCCGATCCCCGGAGCCCGCGACCACCGGGCCGCGCGCGGCCCGCGGAACCAGCAGCCCCCGCAAGGTCACCAGCGCGATCAGGCCCAGCCCGGCGCCGGCCACCGGCACCAGGAAGCCGATCGAGGGCCCGTGCGCGTCGATCAGCTGCCCGGCCGCCGTCGCGCCGGTCGCCAGGCCCAGGCCGATGGCGCCGGTCAGCCAGGTGAAGGCCTCGGTCTTTGCGCCGTCCTCGACCAGCGTCTCGACCAGGGTGTAGCCGCTGATCAGGGTGGGCGCGATGGCCAGGCCGCAGACCAGCCCGGCGATCGAGAGCGCGACCAGGCCGGGCATCGCCCACAGGGTCGAGCAGCCCAGCACCAGCAGGCCGTAGCTGATGATCATCCGCTGCTGGACGGGGCGCCGCCAGGCGATCACGCCGTACAGCACGCCGGCCACCATCGAGCCGCCGGCGAAGATGCCGTACACGGTGCCGGCGGCGCCGTGCTGCCCGACCGAGTCGGCGAAGGCGTTCACCGAGACCTGCAGACCGCCGAAGACGGTGCCCACGCCGAGGAAGGCCCCGGCCAGCAGCCGGACGCCGGGCGAGGCGAGCGCGGAGGCCTGCCGGACGCCCGGCTCGCGCACCACCCGGGCGGGCGCGGTGCGCCGCTGGGCGGCGAAGGCCAGGCCGCCGACCAGGGTCAGCGCGGCCTCGGCGACCAGCCCGGTCGCGGGGTTGACCGAGGTGGCGACGGCGGCGGCCAGGATCGGGCCGATCACGAAGGTGAACTCGTCGGTCACCGACTCGAAGGCGAAGGCGGTGCTCACCTTGGCGGCGGAGGTGGCCGGGGCGCCCTCGGCGGAGAAGGTGGCGATCCAGCGGGCGCGGACCATGGCGCCGATCTGCGGGACGCTCGCCCCGGCGGGGGCGGCGGCCAGGAAGAGGCTCCAGGCCGGCGCGTGCCCCAGCGCGAGCGCGATCAGTGCGCCGACCGAGACCGCGTGCACCAGGACGGCCGGGACGAGCACCGCGGCCTGGCCGTACCGGTCGGCGAGCCGGCCGGTCTGCGGGCCGATCAGCGCCTGGGCGACGGCGGCCACCGCCGCGACGGTGCTGGCGGTGCCGTACGAGCCGTGGGTGTCCTTGACCAGCAGCAGGATGCCCATGCTGAGCATCGCGTAGGGCAGCCGCGCGACGAACGCGGGGGCCAGGAAGGTCCAGGCGCCGGGCGTGCGCAGCAGCGCCCCGTAGCCCACGCGGGCGGGCGCGGCGGCGGGCGCGGCGACCGCGGTCGCGGCCTCGGCGGCGGTGGTCTCCGCGGGAGCGGTGGCCAGGGCGGGCTGGGCGTCCTCGACGTCCTCGACCGTTCGGCGCGCCGTCACGGTCGGTCCTTCCTGCTGCCTGGTAGCGCGGCAGGGCATGGGGTGGCCCCGACGGCGCCGAGAGTCGTCCTCTCGCGCGTCGACCGGGGTAGATACCGGGCCGGTCCGGCGGTGGGCCGGGGCCGGGCCGCGGCCGCCGAGCGGTCGCGCCAACTCTGCTTCAGACAGATGTTGGGGATTCGGTGTATCAACCAAAGAAATTTACGCGCGTAGACGCGCGCTCACCCCGACCTTACCGGACGGACCCGAACTTGTCCCGTGACATCGGGGTGAACACTCGAACACCAGATCGAAGCTTCAGTCGCCCCGCCCGCTCAGCCGCCCCGCCCGTTCAGCCAGTCGGCCAGCTTGCCGCCCTTGTCCACGGCCCGCAGCCGCCGCTCGGCCGCCTCGCCGACCTCGTCGGTGGTCACCACCAGCAGCTCGTCCCCGCCGCGCAGCACGGTCGTCCGGTCCGGCACGAAGCTGTTCCCCTCGCGCACCACCAGGGTCACCGCCGCCCCGGCCGGCAGCCGCAGCTCACTGACCTCCACGCCGGACATCTTCGAGTCCGGCGCCAGCGCGACCGACAGCAGGTGCCCGTGCAGCTTCTCCAGCGGCGCGGACTCGATGTCGAGGTCCTGGCCCATCGAGCCCTCGCCGATCCGCAGGGCCTTGGCGACCCAGGGCAGGGTCGGGCCCTGGAGCAGGGTGAAGACCACGACCAGGATGAAGACGATGTTGAAGACGTCCTGCGCCAGCGGCGCGCCGGAGACCAGCGGGATGGTGGCCAGCACGATGGGCACCGCGCCGCGCAGCCCGGCCCAGCTGAGCAGGGCCTGCTCGCGGGCCGGCAGCCCGAACGGCGTCAGGGTCAGCACCACCGAGAGCGGCCGGGCGAGGAAGACCAGCACCGCGCCGATCACCAGCGCGGGCACCACGGCCGAGCCCATCGACTCGGGGGCGCAGAGCAGGCCGAGCAGCACGAACATGCCGATCTGCCCGATCCAGGCCAGGCCGTCGGCGAAGCCGCGCACGGCGGGCCCGTGCGGCAGTTTGGCGTTGCCGAGGATCACCGCGCTGACGTAGACGGCGAGGAAGCCGGAGCCGTGCAGCAGCGCGCCGCCGGCGTAGGCGAGCACGGTGAGCGCCATGACGGCGATCGGGTAGAGGCCGGAGGAGGGCAGCGCGACGCGCTTGACGCCGAACGCGCCCAGCTTGCCGACCGCGAGGCCGATGGCCAGGCCGACCGCCAGCTCGGCGGCGATCGTGCCCAGCAGCACGTACCAGGAGTCGTGCGCGCCGACCGTGGCGAAGGAGACGACCAGGATGACCACGGGTGCGTCGTTGAAGCCGGACTCGGCCTCCAGCAGGCCGGTCAGCCGGCGGGGCAGCGGCACCGTCCGCAGCACCGAGAAGACGGCCGCGGCGTCGGTGGAGGAGACGATCGCGCCGAGCAGCAGCGAGGTCCGCCAGTCCAGGTCGACCAGGTAGTGCGCGCCGGCCGCGGTGACGGCGACGCTGATCCCCACGCCGACGGTGGCCAGCACCGTGGCCGCCGGCATCACCGGTCTGGCCTCGCGCCAGTTGGTCTTGAGGCCGCCCTCGGCCAGGATCACCACCAGTGCCGCGTAGCCGAGCACCTGGGTGAGCTCGGCGTTGTTGAACGAGATGCCCAGGCCGTTCTGGCCGAGTGCCACGCCGATGCCGAGGTAGATCAGCAGGCTGGGCAGGCCCGATTTCGTGGACACCCGCACGGCGACCACCGCGACCAGCAGGATCACGGAGAACTCGAGGAGCAGCTGGTTCAGGTGGTCGACATTCACGCAGGGGCACCTCGGGCGTGGCAGCGGGCGGCGGACGCGGTACCGACAGGGGTGGCGGCGGAAGGCACCGACTTACTCCCCTTGCGGATCGTTACTCAGTCTAACATTTTGCCATATCTTTAAGTTCACTTGTCGACGGTTCCGTCACCCCCCGCCTCCGGCTCCGCTTCCGACCTCCCCCGATCCCACCGTGAGCGTCCCCCGTGCACGGCCGCCAGCCGGGGCGGCCTAATGTGGTCCTCTGTCACGGCTCCGTGCTCCTGACATGTCCGCCCGCCCCCCAGTGAGGACCGCAAGGACCCAGATGCCCCGCTCCAAGAAGTTCCGGCGCGCCCGTCTGATCGTGATCGTGCTGGTCGTGCTGCTGGTGGCCGGCGCCGGCTACGGCGGATACCGGGGGGTGGCCGCGGTCCGTGCGTCCTTCCCGGAGGTCGACGGCAGCGTCAAGCTGGCGGGCCTGAGCGCGCCGGTCGACGTCAAGCGCGACGCCAACGGCATCCCGCAGCTCTACGCCGACACCTCCGAGGACCTCTTCCGCGCCCAGGGCTACGTCCAGGCCCAGGACCGCTTCTGGGAGATGGACGTCCGGCGGCACATCACCGCGGGCCGGCTCTCCGAGATGTTCGGCGACAGCCAGGTCGAGACCGACTCCATGATCCGCACCATGGGCTGGCGCCAGGTCGCGCAGAAGGAGTTCGACACCGTCCTGAGCGCGGACACCAAGAAGAACCTCCAGGCCTACGCGGACGGCGTCAACGCCTGGCTCGCCGAGCACCCGGGCGGTTCCTCCGCCTCGCTGGAGTACGGCCTGCTCGGCGTCGTCAACGGCGGCTACAAGCCCGAGCAGTGGTCCCCGGTCGACTCGGTGTCCTGGCTCAAGGCGATGGCCTGGGACCTCTCGGGCAACCTCCAGGAGGAGATCGACCGCTCGCTGCTCGCCCAGGACTTCAGCCGGGAGAAGATCGACGAGCTGTACCCGGACTACCCGTACGCCCGCAACGGCACGATCGTGAAGACCGGCACGGTCAACGGCACCGCCTACAAGCCGGCCGACGGCTCCACCCCGGCGGGCAACGGCACCGGCACCGGTACGACCGGCGGCACCGGTACCGGCACCGCCCAGGGCGCCGCCGCCACGAAGGCGCTGCTCAAGGACGTCACCGACCGGATCGACGCGCTGCCCGAGCTGCTCGGCCGCAACGGCCAGGGCATCGGCTCCAACTCCTGGGTGGTCGCCGGCAGCCACACCACCACCGGCAAGCCGCTGCTGGCCAACGACCCGCACCTCGGTCCCGGCCTGCCCTCGGTCTGGTACCAGATGGGCCTGCACTGCCGGACCGCCTCGCCGGCCTGCCAGTACGACGTCTCCGGCTTCACCTTCGCCGGGATGCCCGGTGTGATCATCGGCCACAACAAGGACATCGCCTGGGGTCTCACCAACCTCGGCGCCGACGTCACCGACCTCTTCCTGGAGAAGGTCACCGGCCCGGACACCTACCTGGTGGACGGCAAGGAGGAGAAGTTCGAGCTCCGCAAGGAGACCATCAAGGTCGCCGGGGGTGAGGACCGCACCATCACCGTGCGCACCACGAAGACCGGCGCCCCGCTGATCTCCGACCCGAGCACCGAGCAGCAGAACGTCGGCAAGTACGCCCCCAACGGCGACTCCGCCCCGGACCGCGGCACCGGCGGCTACGGCGTCGCCCTGCAGTGGACCGCGCTGATCCCGGGCAAGACCATGGACGCGATCTTCTCGCTCGACCGCGCGAAGGGCTGGGACGACTTCCAGAAGGCCGCCGCGGACTTCGCCGTCCCGGCCCAGAACCTCATCTACGCCGACGCCAAGAACATCGGCTACCAGGCCCCCGGGTACATCCCGGTGCGCGGCAAGGGCGACGGCCGCTACCCGGCGCCGGGCTGGGACTCCGCCTACCAGTGGAAGAAGGACCCGGTCCCGTTCAGCGCCCTGCCGTGGAGCCTCAACCCCGCCAGCGGCTACATCGTCACCGCCAACCAGGCCGTCGTCGAGCCCTCGTACAAGTACGGGCTGACCAGCGACTGGGAGTACGGCACCCGGGCCAAGGAGATCACCGACCAGATCGAGGCCAAGCTCAAGAACAACGGCAAGATCTCGCCGGACGACATGCAGGACATGCAGCTGGACAACACCAGCATCCTGGCCAAGACGCTGGTCCCGATGCTGCTCAAGGTCGAGATCGACGACCCCTACGTGCGCGAGGCCCAGGACCTGCTGAAGGACTGGAACTACCACCAGGACGCCGACTCGGCCGCCGCCGCCTACTACAACGGCGTCTGGCGCCAGCTGCTCACCCTGGCCTTCGGCCAGAAGTTCCCGGCCGACCTGCGGGCGAAGGACAACTGCCTGCTGGTCCGCGAGCAGGCCGACCCGACCAAGCCGGACAGCAAGTCGAAGATCGTCACCGAGTGCGGCACCCGTGACCCGGGCCGGGCGCAGCCGGACGGCGGCGACCGCTGGAACGAGGTGGTCCGGCAGCAGCTGGAGAAGCCCGACAGCGGCTGGTGGACGTACATCGACTCCCAGCACAAGGAGCAGAAGGGCCTGGACAACCTGCTGCGCGAGGCGATGACCAACGCCCGCCAGGAGCTCACCTCGCTGCTCACCAAGGACATCACCACCTGGAGCTGGGGCCGGCTGCACAAGCTGGAGCTGCGCGAGCGCACCCTCGGCTCGGACGACTCCTCGATCGCCTCGGGCGCCGTCCACAAGCTGCTCAACCGCGGCCCGTACCGCCTCTCCGGCGGCTCGGCGGCGGTCGACGCGGCGGGCTGGAACGCGGCCGCCGGGTACCAGGTCGACTGGATCCCGTCGATGCGCATGGTGATCGACCTGAACGACCTCGACGCCTCGCGCTGGATCAACGTCGGCGGCGCCTCGGGCCACGCCTTCCACGAGAACTACAACGACCAGACCGACCTCTGGCTCAAGGGCAAGCTGTTGACCTGGTCGTACTCGCCGGACGCGGTCGAGAAGGCGACCAAGCACAAGCTGACGCTGACCAACGGCTGACGCCGCCCCGCGGCGCCGGCCCGACGGCACCGACCACCGACCACCGACGGCCCCGCCCCCGGACACCCGGGGCGCGGGGCCGTCGCCGTACGGCCGGGCGCTTCGCCCGCTCACCCCAGCCGGTGCGTGCCCGAGGGGGTCAGCGCGAGGTCCACCGGCCGGTCGTGCGGCTCCGCCGGCACCCGGTCCAGCAGCTCGTGCTCGTACAGCAGCACCGCCAGCACCGGCCGCGCCCCGGACCGCTCCAGCCGGGCCAGCACCCGGTCGTAGGAGCCGCCGCCGCGCCCCAGCCGCAGCCCCCGCCGGTCCACCGCCAGCCCCGGCAGCAGCACCAGGCCGGCCTCGGTCACCGCCTGCGGACCGAGCCGCTCGCCGACCGGCTCCAGCAGCCCGCGCCCGGCCGGGGCCAGCGCCTCCGGGCCCGCGTACGGAGCCCAGTCCAGGTCGTTGTCGGCCATCAGCACCGGCAGCAGCACCCGCACCCCGCGCGCCCGCAGCGCGTCCAGCAGCGGACGGGTGCCCGGCTCGGCGCCCACCGAGACGTACGCCGCCACGGTGGCCGCCGCGGCCGCCAGCTCGCCGGCGTGCCCGGCCAGCGCCTCGGCGGTCCGCTCGCGGGCCTCGGGCGGCAGCGCCCGCCGTTCGGACAGCAGCCGTGTCCTCAGCTCGCTCTTCTCGTTGTGCACGGGATGCTCCACCGCTCCTCCACCGCTCGACCTCGACCGCTCTGGACCCCGACCCCGGTGCGACCGGGACGCCCCAGAGCCTGACACGCGGAAGGCGCCCCCCGATGTCCACCCCGCTGCTGGTCCAGGCCCTGGCCGCGCTGAGCGCCCCCGCGCTGGCCGGCGCCGCCGTGCTCGGCGGCCGGCTGCGGCGCGGCTCGGCCCGCGCGGCGCGGCGCGAGGCCGCCCTGCGCGAGCGCCTGGCCGCGCTGGAGTCCCGCAACGCCGAGCTGGAGCGCACCGCCTCCTGCGACCCGGTCACCGGCGTCTGGAACTACCGGCACCTCCAGCTCACCCTGGACCGGGAGATCGACCGGGCCCGCCGGGCCGAGCGGTCGGACCCGCTGGACGGGCCGCGCCCGCTGGCCGTCCTGCTGCTGGAGATCAGCGGCTTCGACGCGGTGGTCGCCGAGCACGGCCGGGCCCGGGCCGGGACGGTGCTGCGCGACCTCGCCCAGCGCCTCGGCATGGAGATCCGCCGCTCCGACACCCTCGGCCGGTACAGCGGCGAGGAGTTCCTGGTGGTGCTGCCGGACACCGGCGCCGAGGGCGCGGCCCAGGTCGCCGACCGGCTGGTCTGGTCGGTCCGCCGCCACCTGCTGCTGGACTGGTCCTCCGGCGACCGGGAGGGCCGCCGCCCGTACGGCAACGGGCTCACCGCCGCGGTCGGCCTGGCCGTGCTGCCCGAGGACGGCGCGCACGCCGCGGTGCTGCTGCGGGCCGCCGACCGGGCGCTCGCGGCGGCCCGCGCGGCCGGCGGCGACTGCCGGCGCCGGGCCGCGCCCCGGACCGTCGCGGCGGACGCTCCGACGGGTGTTCCGGAGGGTGTGCCGGCGGCTGTTCCGACGGGCGTTTCCGTACGGCCGGAAGGAGTCTTCGCAGCCGAACGTGACCGTTCGGGAAAGGCGGGTAGTCTGTCGCCCTGTGTCGGAGGGGACCCCCTCACCCCGCCCGCCACGTCCCCTTTGCCTGCCATTTCGGCCGGGTCCGGCGACGTGCTGCCCAAGCATCGGTCAACTGCGCCCGGTCAGGCGAAATACGTGCCTTAGTAAGGTAAACGCATGACGACGACGAACTCCCGTACCCCGGTAACCAAGGCAGTGGTCCCCGCGGCCGGTCTGGGTACCCGATTCCTGCCGGCCACCAAGGCGACTCCGAAGGAGATGCTGCCCGTCGTCGACAAGCCGGCGATCCAGTACGTCGTCGAGGAGGCGGCCTCGGCCGGCCTGTCCGACATACTGATGGTCACCGGCCGCAACAAGCGCGCGCTGGAGGACCACTTCGACCGCGCCTACGAGCTGGAGGAGCTGCTCGCCCGCAAGGGTGACCAGGACCGTCTGCGCCGGGTCCGCGAGTCCGTCGAGCTCGCCAACATGCACTACGTCCGCCAGGGCGACCCGAAGGGCCTCGGCCACGCCGTCTCGGTCGCCGAGCAGCACGTCGCCGGGCAGCCCTTCGCCGTCCTCCTCGGCGACGACCTGATCGACCCGCGCGACCCGCTGCTGGCCCGCATGATCGAGGTCCAGCAGGAGCTCGGCGGCTCGGTCGTCGCGCTGATGGAGGTCGACCCCTCCCAGATCCACCTGTACGGCTGCGCCGCCGTCAAGCCGAACGGCTTCGGCGACGACGTCTTCCAGGTCACCGACCTGGTGGAGAAGCCGGAGACCGCCGACGCCCCGTCGAACTACGCCGTCATCGGCCGCTACGTGCTCGACCCGTCGGTCTTCGACGTGCTGCGCGAGACCGAGCCGGGCCGCGGCGGCGAGATCCAGCTCACCGACGCCCTGCGCGAGCTGACCAACCGTCCCGCCGACACCGGCGGCCAGGTCCACGGCGTGCTGTTCAAGGGCCGCCGCTACGACACCGGCGACCGCGCGGACTACCTGCGCGCCATCGTCCGGCTGGCCTCCGAGCGCGAGGACCTCGGCCCGGACTTCCGCACCTGGCTGCGCGAGTTCGTCGCCTCCGAGCTGCAGGACTGACACACCGACAGAGAGCGAGCGCGCCGATGACCGGGTCCACGGAGAGCGGTACCACCCCCGCAGCCTGCTGCGACGACTCCGCGGGCCCGGCCCCGGCCACCCGCTCCGCCGCCCGTCCGGACGGTCTGTGGACCGTGGACGAGCACCTCGCCGACGTCCTGGCCACCGTCGGCCCGCTGCCCGCGATCGAGCTCCAGCTGCTCGACGCGCAGGGCTGCCGGCTGGCCGAGGACGTGCTCGCGGAGGGGGACCTGCCGGCCTTCGACAACAGCGCGATGGACGGCTACGCGCTGCGCACGGCCGACACCGTCGGCGCCGGCTCCGCGTACCCCTCGGTGCTCACGGTGGTCGGCGACATCGCCGCCGGCGCCGGTGACCTCCCCAAGGTCGGCCCCGGCCAGGCCGCCCGGATCATGACCGGCGCCCCCGTCCCGCCCGGCGCCCAGGCCGTCGCGCCGGTCGAGTGGACCGACGGCGGCACCGGGACCGGCCGCCCCGCCGACGCGATGAGCGCCCCGGTCGAGGGCGAGGAGGTCCGGGTGCTGCGCCCGGTCGCCGAGGGCGCCCACATCCGCCGCCGCGGCAGCGACGTCACCGCCGGCACCCGGGTGCTGGCCGCCGGCACCCGGCTCGGCCCCGCCCAGCTCGGCCTGCTCGCCGCGGTCGGCCGGGCCACCGCCACCGTCCGCCCGCGCCCGCGGGTGGTGGTGCTCTCCACCGGCAGCGAGCTGGTCCAGCCCGGTGAGCCGGTCGGCCCCGGGCAGATCACCGACTCCAACAGCTTCACCCTCACCGCCGCCGCGCGGGACGCCGGCGCGATCGCCTACCGGGTCGGCGGCGTGCCCGACGACGCGGCCAGGCTGCGCGCGGTGCTGGAGGACCAGCTCGGCCGGGCCGACCTGATCGTCACCAGCGGCGGCGTCAGCGTCGGCGCGTACGACGTGGTCAAGGAGGTCTTCGCCGAGTACGGCGGGGTCGACTTCCGGCGGCTGCGGATGCAGCCCGGCAAGCCGCAGGGCTTCGGCCGGATCGGCCCCGGGGCGGGCGTGCCGTTGATGGCCCTGCCCGGCAACCCGGTCAGCGCGTACATCTCCTTCGAGCTGTTCGTCCGCCCGGTGATCCGCGCGATGCTCGGCGCCGAGGACGTCCACCGCCCGGTGGTCCGGGCGCGCTGCCCGGTGGCGCTGCGCTCGCCCGCCGGGCGCCGGCAGTTCCTGCGCGGCCGGTACGAGCCGCGGGACGGCCTGGTCGAGCCGGTCGGCGGCGCGGGATCGCACCTGGTCGGCGCGCTGGCCCGGGCGGACTGCCTGATCACCGTGCCCGAGGAGGTCACCGAGCTGCCCGCCGGCAGCGAGGTCGACGTGGTGCTGCTCGACGGCTGAGCGCCGGGCCGGCGGGCGAACTCCCGTCCGCGGCGGGGCGTCTCAGCGAAGCGGCCCGTCCCACGCCCGGGCCGGACCGGGGGGTACGGTAGCGCGGTATTCGACCTGCGCGCCCCTGGAGCCACCCGTGACCACCTCGCCCCCCGGCGACCGCCTCACCCACGTCGACGAGCAGGGCGCGGCCCGGATGGTCGACGTCTCCGAGAAGGCCGTGACCGCCCGGACCGCCGTCGCGGCCGGCCGGGTCAGGGTCTCCCCGCGCGTGGTCGAGCTGCTGCGCGGCGAGGGCCTGCCCAAGGGCGACGCGCTGGCCGTGGCCCGGATCGCGGGGATCATGGGCGCGAAGAAGACCCCCGAGCTGATCCCGCTCTGCCATCCGATCGCGCTCTCCGGCGTCAAGGTCGAGCTGACCGTCGCCGACGACGCGGTGGAGATCACCGCCACCGTGCGGACCACGGACCGGACCGGCGTCGAGATGGAGGCGCTGACCGCCGTCGCGACGGCCGGGCTGACCGTGATCGACATGGTCAAGGCGGTCGACAAGGGCGCCGCCATCGAGTCGGTCCGGGTGCTCGCCAAGACCGGCGGCAGGAGCGGTGACTGGACCGCCCCCGAGGCTCCCGCCGCGGAGGCCTCCGCATGAGGGCGCTGGCGGTCACCGTCTCCAACCGCGCCTCGGCCGGCGTCTACACCGACCGGGGCGGCCCGCTGCTGGTCGAGGGCCTGCGCGCGCTGGGCTTCGCCGTCGACGGCCCCCGGGTCGTCCCGGACGGCGAACCGGTCGAGGCGGTGCTGCGCGAGGCCGTGGCGGCCGGCTACGACGTGGTGCTGACCACCGGCGGGACCGGCGTCTCGCCGAGCGACCTCACCCCCGAGATGACCGCCCGGGTCCTCGAACGCGAGATCCCCGGCATCCCCGAGGCGATCCGCGCGCACGGGCGGGAGAAGGTGCCGACCGCCGCGCTCTCCCGCGGGCTGGCCGGTGTCGCCGGACGTACCCTGGTCGTCAACCTGCCGGGCTCGACCGGCGGCGTCCGGGACGGCCTGGCCGTGCTGGCCCCGCTGCTCGCCCACGCCGTCGACCAGCTCGCCGGCGGGGACCACCCCCGGCCCGACGCAGCAGCTTCCGGGAGCGCGCACTGAACGCCGGCTGGCCGGTCGAACTCCACGAGGGGGACGTCGTGCTGCGCCCGATCCGGGCCCGCGACCAGCGCGAGTGGCAGGAGGTCAGCCGGCGCAACCGGGACTGGCTGCGGCGCTGGGAGGCCACCGTGCCGCCCGGCCCGGCGGGCCTCGCGGCGGGCCCGCGCCCGACCTACCGGCAGATGGTGCGCTACCTGCGCGGCGAGGCCTCGGCGGGCCGGATGCTGCCCTTCGTGGTGCTCTACCGGGGCCGGCTGGTCGGCCAGTTGACCGTCGGCGGGATCACCTGGGGCTCGATGTGCTCGGCCAACGTCGGCTACTGGATCGACGAGGGGGTGGCCGGCCGGGGCATCATGCCGACCGCGGTGGCGCTCTCGGTGGACCACTGCTTCCGCACCCTCGGCCTGCACCGGATCGAGGTGTGCATCCGGCCGGAGAACGGCCCCAGCCGGCGGGTGGTGGAAAAGCTCGGCTTCCGTTCGGAGGGAATGCGCCCGCGTTATCTGCACATCGACGGCGACTGGCGGGACCACCTGGTGTTCGCCCTGACCGCCGAGGAGGTCCCCGAGGGGATGCTGGAGCGCTGGCGCTCCCTCAGCGCGGGTCGGCGTCCACGAAATTGAATACATGTTCGAATGAAATATCGATATGGCATCGGCGTGGCGACGGAGGGGCACAAATACCGGCAAAATAGTCGGAGAATCAGCTTGATCACACGACACGCCGTGCCAAATTGCTACCGGCCCTTCCTCCACGCCCGTACGGTGTGAATCGTGAGCAGTAGCGGCCTTATCTACGCCGTCATCGTAGGGGCCTGGGCCGCCTATCTGGTGCCGATGTGGCTCCGCAGGCAGGACGAGCTCAACGAGGCGCGCCCGACGGAACGCTTCAGTACCGCCATCCGCCTGCTGGCCGGGCGTTCGGCGCTGGAGCGGCGGGCGTCCCGGGCCCTGGGCGACGAACCGCGTGACGACGAGCAGACCAAGGACGGCCCTCCCGAACGGGACGCGGCCGTCTCCGACGACCCCGCGGCCGCGCCCGTGGAGGAACCGGCGGCCCCCCGCCCGGCGGTGCGGGCCGAGGCGCGCCCGGCACCCAAGGGCGGCGGTTCCGAACGCCGGGCCCGGCTGCTGGCCCGCCGGCGCCGGATGGTCACCGTCCTCTTCCTCGCCTTCGCCCTGGGAGCGGTGGTCGCGGCGGTGGCCGGACTGGCCTTCCTCTGGGTGCCCGCCGTGCCGGCCGTCCTGCTCACCCTCTACATCGGCCACCTGCGCCGACTGGAGCGCCAGCGGTACGCGGTGAAGCTGGACCGGGTCCGCGCGGCGCAGGCCGCCGAGCGGCTGCGCAAGCGCGAGCAGCAGCGCGCCGAGGCCCTCCGCGCCAAGGCCGACGCCGAGCCCGGCCCGGCCGCGGCCCCGGCACCCGCCGAGCCGGCGTCCGGGGCGCCCGCCGGGCGCGGACGCCCGCACCTGCGGCTCGCCACCGAGGCCGACGCGGCCCGGGCGGCCTCCGAGGGCGCGGCGGCCGTCTCGGCCTCGGCCGTGGCGGAGGCCACCGAGCACGAGGAGTGGGTCGACGGCATGCGGGAGCGCGGCGCGGCCGGCCCGGACTCCTGGGAGCCGGTGCCCGTTCCGCTGCCGACCTATGTGACGGCCCCGGTGGCCCCCCGGGTCAACCGCGGGCTCGACCTGTCGGCGCCGGGCACCTGGACCGCCGGCCGCCCGGCCGAGTCCCGGAAAACCCCGCTGTTCGACCAGTACGCCGAGCCCCCCGCTCCGGAACCGCGGCCCCGCGCCGCCAACGAATAGCGTCGAGGCCCCCTCCCCGGGGGCCTCTTCGCTTTCCGGGACCGCCCCGGTGCCGCCCCGGGATCGCCCCGGGGGCTCCCACCAGGGGGTGGTCACGGACCCCCTCCGAAAGGTGCTAGAGTTTCTTCTCGTTGGGGCTGTGGCGCAGTCCGGTAGCGCACCTCGTTCGCATCGAGGGGGTCAGGGGTTCGAATCCCCTCAGCTCCACCCAACGGAAGTCCCGCCCGATCGGTTGATCGGGCGGGACTTCTGCGTTGTGGGGGCGCGTCGGCCGACGGGGGGTCAGTCGGGGCGCTCCGGGGGCGGTGTGAGGCGGATCACCTGCGGGAACGGCCGAGGGCCGGCCGGAGCGGTGCTCCGGGCCGGCCCTCGGGGTCGGACGGGGTCAGGGCCGGCCGGAGCCCGCGTACGGGCCGGGCTGCGGGGCCCCGGACTGCGGCGGGACCGCGCCGTAGCCGGACGGACGGCGGCCGCGCGGGTGCCGGGTGAGGGTGTAGCCCGCGACGCCGGCCAGGGCGGCCAGGGCGCCGCCGGCCAGGGTCCAGAACCAGCGGCTGTTCCAGCCGGAGAACCAGCCGGTGTACCAGTGCTCCTCGGGCTCCTCCGGGGCCGCCGCCTTGGCGGTCGCAGCGCCGCCGCCGGCCGGCGGGACCAGCGGGGCCTTGAGCTCGCCGCCCTCCGGCTGGGCGTTGTCGGCGTCGCCCTTGGCGGCCACGTGCAGCTGCACCGAGGCGGCCAGGCCGAGGTCGGGCTGCGGGGCGTCGGCGACCGAGAGCCGGACGTAGTAGCTGCCCGGCAGCGGGTCGCCGGACCACGGCTCGGCCCAGGAGCGGACCTCGCGCAGGGTGCAGCTGAGCACCAGCGAGGTGGTGCTCTGGTCGGCGGTCGCGTTCTGGGTGCCGTCGGTGCAGGCCTGCCGGCGGCGCAGGCCGTCGAACACCTCGACGCTCCAGCTCTGCGGGCCGTGCCGGTCGGCGGGCGGGGCGAGGGCGACCGTCAGGTCCACCTTCGCGGTCTGGCCCTCGGCGGCGCCGAAGGCCCAGTACAGGTAGTCACCGGTGGAGACCGGGACCGCGGCGTCCTGGCCGGGGGCCAGGTTGACGGCGGTCAGGAAGGAGGTGCCGGCCTTGTTGGCCGGGGCCGGGCGGCCGCTCGCGCTCGCGCTCGGCGAGGGCGAGGCGGCCGAGGCGGCCGGGGCCGTCAGGGCGAGCGCCGGGAGCAGGGCCAGGGCGGCCGCGGCGGTGCGGTGGAAGGTCGTACGCATGGTCAGTTCTCCTGCCAGACAGCGATGCGCCAGCGGGCGATCCAGCCGAACAGCAGGCCGGTCACCAGGCCGGCCAGGGTGAGCACGAGCAGCAGGATCCAACCGCGGCCCAGGCCCATCGCCGGGCCGTCCGGGGCGGGGGAGGCGGCGGTCAGGTCGACCGTCAGCTCCAGCGGCAGGCCGGGGTCGGCCGCGACGCCGGCCTGCGGGGCCAGCGAGTTGGAGACCACCAGGCAGACGGTGGTCTCCGGCTTTCCGCTCGGCGAGGCGGAGGCGGTGGCGGTGGCGTAGCCCTTGGAGTCGTCGGCGGACCAGCGCAGGCCGGTGGAGACGACGTCGGTGCGGCCGCTGCCGGCGTCGGTGCCGCGGACCAGCTCCTGGCCGGCGGTGCTGGTGGCCTGCAGCAGGACGCCGTAGTCGCGGGCCACCGCGCGGTCCAGCGAGACGCTGACCGAGGCGCGCAGCTCCTGGCCGGCCTTGACCGGGACCCGGTAGACGCGGTGCTCGGAGAACTTCTCGCGGTCGCTGTAGACGCCCGGGGTGAGGACCGGCGCGGACTCGCACTTGTCGGTGCCGGCGGTCTTGACCGGGGCGACCGCGTAGGTGTCGTTGGAGCGGTCGACCAGCTGCTTCACCTTCTCGGTGAGCTGCTCCTGGGTGCGCACGTCGGTGTAGGTGCCGCCGGTGGCGTTGGCGATGCAGAGCAGCTGCTGGCGGGTCTTGTCGTCGTGCGCCAGGCCCAGGGTGTCGACCACCAGGTGGATGCCCTGGGAAGCGAGCTCGCGGGCGACGTCGCACGGGTCGGGCGGGGTGCAGGTGTCCTCGCCGTCGGTGATCAGCACCACCCGGCGGGTGGTCTCGCCCTTGCCGAGGTCCTCGGCGGCGCCGCGCAGGGCCAGACCGATCGGGGTGTAGCCGGTCGGCCGCAGGGTGGCGACGGCGGTCTTCGCCTCGGTCTTGTTGGTCTTGCCGACCGGGAAGAGCTGCTTGGTGTCCAGGCAGCCCTGGGTCTTGTCGGTGCCGGGGTAGTTGGCGCCCAGTGTGCGGATCCCGAACTCGGTCTCCGACGGCAGGGCGTCGATGACGTCGTTCAGGGACTGCTGGGCCACCGAGATACGGGTCTTGCCCTGGATGTCGGCCTCGCGCATGGAGCCGCTGACATCCAGCACGAGGTCGACCCGGGGGGCCTCCTTGCCGGCCGCGCCGGCTGATGGTTCGTCGGCATGGGCGGGCAGGCCGCTGAGCAGCGCCCCGCCCGCTATCGTCAGGGCGGCCAGCAGGCTGCCGAGCCTGGCCTTCGGTCGTCGTCCGTTCATCACCCGCCCGATCCTAGGGACCATCAGTTCGCCGTGGCCAACGCGCGATGGTGCGCGAAAGGGCCGGATCCGGCGCGAACTCGCGGGCGCCGGTTGGGGGATCGGAGCGCAGGTGCTCCGGGGTGCGCCGGTCGCGCGGTGCGGTGATGACGGGGCCTCGGGCAATACGGGACACACCGGGTGAAAAGTCGATTGATAGGGATTTCCTCGTTAGGGTGACGAGGGGGCGAGGGCGCCGTCGCACCGGCGCTCCCGTCCCGGCCGGCACGTCAGCTTCAGGGGAAGGACCCGTACGTGAGCAACCTCTTCGCGATCGCCTATCCGGATCTGGCCACCGCCCAGGCGGTGCGCAACGAGGCGGTGGGTCTGCAGAAGCAGCGGCTGATCGAGCTGGAGGACGCGGTCGTCGTCGAACGCCGCGAGGACGGCAGGATCAAGCTGCACCAGCAGGTCAGCACCACCGGGGCCGGGGCCGCCTCGGGTGCCGTCTGGGGCGGGGTGATCGGCCTGCTGTTCTTCATGCCGATCATCGGCGCGGCGGTCGGCGGCGCGGCCGGGGCCGCGGTCGGCGCCACCACCGACATCGGGGTGGACGACGACTTCATGCGCCAGGTCGGGCAGCACCTCCAGCCGGGCACCGCCGCGGTGTTCCTGCTGGTCCGCACCGCCACCGCGGACAAGGTCGTCCCGGCGCTGGCCCGTTACGGCGGCCGGATCATCCAGACCTCGCTCTCCGCCGAGGCCGAGGCCGAGCTGAAGGCGACCGTCGAGGCCTCCCGGGCGCAGGCCGCTCCGGCGTCCGCCTGACCCGGGACCGGCCCGCCCGACCGTCCGACCTGCTCCATCCGCTCCATCCGCTCCTCCGTCTGATCCGCTCCTCCGTCTGACTCCCGGATCCCGCCGGAACAGCCGCTCACACCGGGGCGGACGGGCCCACCGCCCGTCCGCCCCGGTCGTCACCCCGGCGATGTCCGGCAGCCCCGACTCCCTGGACGGCCCGTGGCGACACCCCCCGCCGTGACGAGCGCCACCGGCCGCCCGCGCCGGACCGTGCAGACCCGGCGCAACACCGAGCTCGCACTCGTCCTGGCCGCGGTGCTGACCGCGGTGCTCGGTTATGCCGCGGTGGGCCTGCGCATCGACGGCACGGTGCCCGCCGACGCGGGCACGTACGGGGCAGCGCTCGGCGTGCTCGCGCTGCTGGCGCACGGCACGGTCCGCTGGAAGGCGCCCTTCGCGGACCCGCTGCCGCTGCCGATCGCGCTGCTGCTGAACGGCGTCGGACTGGTCGTCGTCTACCGGCTGGACCGGGCCACCCCGGGGGACGCGGCGCCCGCGCAGCTGCTCTGGTCCGGCCTCGGGGTGGGCCTGTTCATCCTGGTGCTGCTCCTGCTGCCGGACCACAAGCGGCTGCAGCGCTACGCCCACATCGGGGCGCTGGCGGCCCTCGTCCTGCTGGTGCTGCCGATCTTCTTCCCGCCGGTGTACGGCTCGCGGATCTGGATCACCGTCGGTCCGCTCTCGCTGCAGCCGGGGGAGTTCGCCAAGGTCCTGCTGGCGGTGTTCTTCGCCGCCTACCTCGCCGTGCACCGGGACACGCTGGCGCTCGGCGGGCGGCGGGTGCGCCCCGGCCGCGGCGGACTGCGGTGGCTGCCGCCCGGGCGGGTGCTGGCGCCGGTCCTGGTGATCTGGGCGGCCTTCGTCGGGGTACTGGTGCTGGAGACCGACCTCGGCACCTCGCTGCTGTTCTTCGGCCTCTTCGTGGTGATGCTGTACGTGGCCACCGCGCGGACCGGCTGGATCGCCGTCGGGCTGTTCCTGGCCGCGGTGGCGGCGGTCGGGGTGGGCCTGCTCTCGCCGCACGTGCACAGCCGGGTCGCGGACTGGCTGGATCCGCTCGGCTCGATCGCCGACGGGCACGGGGCCAACCAGATCGCCCAGTCGCTGTTCGCCTTCGCCTGGGGCGGCGAGCTGGGCACCGGGCTCGGCAACGGGCACTCGGCGCTGATCGGCTTCGCCGCCAAGTCCGACTTCATCCTCGCCACGATCGGCGAGGAACTCGGGCTGGCCGGGCTGGTCGCGGTCCTGCTGCTGTACGCGCTGCTGGTCTCGCGCGGGTTCCGGACCGGGATCGCGCTGCCCGACCCGTTCGGCCGGCTGCTGGCGATCGGGCTGGCGGCGCTCGTCGGCCTCCAGGTGTTCGTGGTGGCGGGCGGGGTGCTGGACCTCATCCCGCTGACCGGGATGACCCTGCCGTTCGTCGCGCAGGGGGGTTCCTCGGTGGTGACCAACTGGATCATCGTCGCGCTGCTGGTGCGGATGAGCGACCTCGCCCGGCGGCCCGCCCCGGGGGAGGCGCGGTGAGCCGGCGGCGCGCGGGCCGGCGGGGCGGGGGCGGACGGCGCGCGGGCGGGTGGCCGGACGCCGGGCCGCGCGGGCTGCCCGGGATCTCCGTCACCGGGCGCCGGGCCGGCACCTTCTGCCTGCTGCTGATCGTGGCGCTCTGCGCCCAGGCCACCCGGGTGCAGGTGTTCCGGGCCGACGGGCTGAACCGCAACGCCGCCAACCAGCGGCCGGTCATCGAGCGGTACGCGCAGCCGCGCGGCGGCATCCTGGTGGGCGCCGACACCGTCACCGGTTCGTCGGCCACCGGCGGGCGGTTCGACTTCAAACGCACCTACACCGACGGGCCGCTGTTCGCGGCGGTCACCGGCTACTCCTCGCAGACCTACGGCAACAGCCAGCTGGAGGGCACCGAGGACGCGCTGCTCTCCGGCACCGACGGTCGGCTGGCGGGCTGGGCGGTGTGGGACGCGGTGACCCGGCGGCAGAACCCCGGCGGGGACGTCCACACCACCATCGACCGGGCCGCCCAGGAGGCGGCGGTGCGCGGCCTCGGCGGGCAGAAGGGCGCGGTCGCCGCGATCGAGCCGGCCACCGGGCGGATCCTGGCGCTGGCCTCCACCCCCTCGTACGACCCCGGCAGCTTCGCCGGCACCTCCGCCGGGGACCAGGAGGCCTGGAACCGGCTGCAGAGCGACGCCGACCAGCCGATGCTCAACCGGGCGCTGCGCCAGACCTACCCGCCCGGCTCGGCCTTCAAGGTGGTCACCGCGGCGGCGGCGCTGGAGAGCGGGGTGGTCACCGACGTGGACGCGCCGACCGACGCGCCGTACCCGTACGTCCTGCCGGGCACCACGACGCCGCTGGTCAACGACGCCCCGGCCTGCGACGTGCCGGGCCGGTCGCTGGACGCCGCGATGACGCTCAGCTGCAACAGCGTGCTCGGGTACCTCGGGGTGCGGGTCGGCCTGGAGCGGATGGCCGCGACGGCGGAGGCCTTCGGCTTCGGCGACGCCCGGCTGGACATCCCGGTGCGGGCGGCCCGCTCCGTCTTCGACACCCGGATGGACGAGTCGCAGCTGGCGCTCTCCTCGATCGGCCAGTTCGACACCGCGGCCACCCCGCTGGTGATGGCGATGGTCGCTGCCGGAGTGGCCGACAACGGCACCGTGATGCGTCCACAGCTTGTGGACAGACTGACCCGGAGCGACGGCACCACCGTCCAGCTGATGCGGCCCGCGGTGTACCGGCAGGCGATGAGCCCGGGCACCGCCGGGCAGGTCCGGCGGCTGATGACCGACGTGGTGGAGAAGGGCACCGGGGGAGCCGCCCGGATCGTCGGCGCGGTGGTCGGCGGGAAGACCGGCACCGCCCAGCACGGGGTGGACAACACCGGAACGCCGTACGCCTGGTTCGTCTCCTGGGCCGCCCCGGCCGGTTCGACCGCGGTGCCGCCGGTGGCGGTCGCCGTGGTGATCGCGGACAGCGACGCGACCGATGTGACGGGCGGCGCCCTGGCCGCCCCGGTGGCCCGTGCGGTGATGCAGGCGGTACTGGCCGGGTGAGCCCCTTACCGGCCGCCCTGACCTGCGGCTCTAGCCGGTCGCCGGGAGATCCGCCGTCTGCGAAGTGTCCGGTTTGTTCCCACTGATGCGACGCTTCGTACAATGCGCGCGATGGGACTGTTCGTTTGCGACACTGGTGTTTTCGCGGGGCACTGCCCATCTTTGTTCGGTTGGTCCCCGATGACACCCGATGACACCTTTCGGCGCGTCGAGTGACCGGCCGCTCGAACCCTCCACCGCCCAGAAAGACCCCCGTTTTGGCCAGCAACACGCTCGGCGCGCGCCTTCTGCGGCGCAAGCCCGTCATCACCCTGATCGCCGAGAGCGAGGGCCGCGAGGGCCTGCCCGCCGGTGCGCCCGAGGAGGGCGGACGTTCCGGCATCCACCTGCGCCGCTCGATCGGGCTCTGGCAGCTGTCCGCGATCGGCATCGGCGCCACCATCGGCACCGGCATCTTCTTCGTGCTGAACAGCGCCGTGCCGTCGGCCGGGCCGGCCGTCATCCTGTCCTTCGTGATCGCCGCGGTCACCGCCGGCCTCACCGCGCTCTGCTACGCCGAGATGGCCTCCGCCATCCCGGTCTCCGGCTCCTCCTACTCCTACGCGTACGCCACCCTCGGCGAGGGCGTCGCCTTCGCGGTCGGCATCTGCCTGCTGATGGAGTACGGCGTCTCGGCCTCGGCGATCGCGGTCAGCTGGGCCGAGTACCTCAACAAGTTCTTCGACCTGGCCTTCGGCTTCAAGCTCCCGGAAGTGATCTCCGGCGCGCCCGACCAGACCCACTGGTTCAACCTGCCGGCGCTGCTGCTGGTCGCCATGGTCTGCTTCCTGCTGATCCGCGGCGTCAGCGAGTCGGTGAAGGTCAACGCGGCCATGGTGGCCATCAAGCTGCTGATCCTGCTGCTCTTCATCTGCGTCGGCCTGACCGGCTTCCACTCCGGCAACCTGACCCCGTTCATGCCGCTGGGCATCGGCGGCGTGCAGGTCGCGGCCTCCACCATCTTCTTCTCCTTCATCGGGCTGGACGCCGTCTCCACGGCCGGTGAGGAGGTCAAGAACCCCCGCCGCACCCTGCCGCTGGCGATCATGATCTCGCTGGTGGTGGTCACCCTGCTGTACATCCTGGTGGCCCTGGCCGGCGTCGGCGCCCAGCCCTGGCAGAAGTTCGAGGGCCAGGAGGCCGGCCTCGCCCAGATCCTCCAGGACATCACCGGCCAGAGCTGGCCGGCCATGCTCTTCGCGATCGGTGCGATCGTCTCGATCTTCTCGATCACCCTGGTGGTCATCTACGGCCAGACCCGCATCCTGTACTCGATGGGCCGTGACGGCATGCTGCCCAGGCGCTTCGCGGAACTCTCGCCGCGCACCGGCACCCCGGTCTGGAACACCATCGTGGTCGGCCTCGGCGTCGGCGCCCTGGCCGCCTTCGTGCCGCTGCGGGTACTGGCCGACATCACCAGCCTGGGCACCCTGATCGCCTTCTCGGTGGTGGCGATCGGCGTGATCGTGCTGCGCCGCACCCAGCCCGACCTGCCGCGCGGTTTCAAGGTGCCGGGCTACCCGGTCGTCCCGCTGATCAGCGTCGCCTTCTGCGCCTACCTGATCAAGGGCCTGCACGCGGACACCTTCAAGGCGGGCGGGATCGCCCTGGCGCTCGCCGTGGCGGTCTACTTCGGCTACAGCATCAAGCACTCCAAGCTGGAGCGGGCGGAGCAGCCGACGGAGACCGGGAGCACGGTCGGCTGAGCCGGCGGTGCGCCGCCGACGGGGCCGGCGGGGGGCGGACTCCTCCCCCCGTCCGCCCCGTCCGGGTCGGCGGACACACCCGTCCCCGAGATGGCGACAGCGCACCGCCCACGGCCCTAACCTTCCACCATGGTGAGCACCCGCACGCCCGGCCATTCCCGCCCGCGCGGCCGCTTCACCGGCCGGGGCGCGACCCCGACGACGCCCGCCCCGACCGTTCCGCCGACCGTTCCCCCGGCCACCTCCTCCGCCCGGCGCGGCCGTCTGCGCGGCGGCCCGTCCCGCCGGTCGTTCCCCCACCAGCGCGGTGGGAGCGGCCCGCCCGCCCCGGCCGATCGGCTGAACCCGCCCGGCCTCGTCGCCCACCGCGGCGTCCAGCTGCTCGGCTGCCTGGCCGCCACCGCCTGGGCGGCCGGCTTCCCGCTCGTCTCCGACCTGCCCAACCAGCGCCTGTGGGGCACCCTCGCGGCCCCCGCCTACCTGCTCGCCGGGCTGCTCTGCCTGGTCCTGCCACGCCGCTTCGCCGCCCGGGCCGGGGCGGCGGCCGCCCTGCTGGGTGCCGTGCTGGTGCCGCTGGTGCTGCTCGTGCTGCAGGGCCGCCACCAGTCCGAGGTGATGGTGGTCGAGCGCTCCGCGCACCTGCTGTTCACCACCGGCAGCCCGTACCTGCCGCATCCGGTGACGGTCACCGACTACAACCCGTACCTGCCGGCGATGTCGCTGTTCGGGGTGCCGCACGCGCTGCTCGGCGAGGGCAGTGCCGCCGCGCGGCTGGCCGGGGACGCCCGGATCTGGTTCGCGCTGGCCTTCGTCGCCTGCCTGCTGGCGAGCTGGCGGCTGCTGCGGCCCACCAGGGACCGCGCGCCGCTGCTGCCGCTGACCGTGCTCACCGCCTCGCCGCTGGTCGCGCTGGCGCTGGTCGGCGGCGGGGTGGACCTGCCGCTGATCGGGCTCTGCTGCCTGGCCATGGCGCTCGCCGAGCGGGACCGGACCATCGCGGCAGGGCTGGTGCTGGCGCTGGCCGGGACCCTGAAGTGGACGGTCTGGCCGGCGCTGCCGGTGGCCGTCCTGCTGCTCTGGCGGCTCTACGGGCGGCGGCCGGCCGCCCGGGCCGGGCTGACCGCGCTCGGCGCGGCGTCCGCCGTCATGGTGCCGTACGTGCTGGCGCGGGCCGAGGAGCTGCGCGAGCAGGTGGTGCGCTTCCCGCTCGGGCTGACCGCGATCCAGACGCCGGCCGGCAGTCCGCTGCCCGGCAAGGTGCTGGCCGGGTTCGGGCCCAGCGGGCACATCGCCTCACTGGTGCTGCTGACCGTCGGCGGGCTGGGGGTGACGGTCTGGCTGCTGGCCCGGCCGCCGGTCTCCGCGATCGCCGGTGCCGATCTGCTGGCCGCCGGGCTGGCGATCGCTTTCATGCTGGCGCCGGCCGGGCGGTTCGGCTACCTGGCGCTGCCGGCCGTCCTGGTGATCTGGCCCCGGCTGGCCGCCCGGCGGTGGAGCGCCCGCCCGCCCGTCCCGTCGGCCTGCCTGCTGGCACAGACCGGGCCCGCCCTGCCGACGACGCGGTAGGACGGGCCCGGGCGGCTGCCGAGGATCCGCGGTTCCCCCGGGGGTGTCAGCGGTTGCCGGCGGCCTTGATGATCGAGGCGACGGCGGGACCGGCGGCGTCCACACCGTGGCCGCCGCCCTCGACCTCGGCGGCGACCGCGAGGTTGCCCCGGTAGGCGGTGAACCAGCTGTTGGTGGTGGCGATGCCGGTGGCCTCGGCGGAGCCGGTCTTGGCGCCCGCGTTGTCGGAGATCCCGGCCATCACGCCCTGGGCGGTGCCGCCGGTGGCGGTGGCCGCCATCATCTGGCGCAGCTTGCCGGCGACGTCGGGGGTCATGTCCCGGGCGGCCTTCTGCTGCGGCAGCTCGGCGACCAGGATCGGCTGCTTGAAACTGCCGCTCTGCACGGTGGCCGTGATCGAGGCGATGGCCAGCGGGTTCATCTGGACCTTGCCCTGGCCGATGGACTGCATGGCCTGCTCGTCCTTGTTGGTGCCGGCGTCCGGCACCACGGCGTCGAAGCTGGGCAGGCCGGTCTGCCAGTTCAGGCCGATGCCGTAGACGTCCTTGGCGGTGGTGGTCAGCGCGCCCGGCTTGAGGCTGGTCAGGCCCTGGTCGATGAAGGCCGTGTTGCAGGAGATCATGAAGTCCTGCTGGAGCGTGTTGTTCGGGTACGCGTCGGGGAACGAGTTCGGGATCTTCTTCGGGTTGCTGCTCAGGGTCGGGCAGGGCACCGGGGTGTCCGGGTTGACCCCGGCCTCCAGCAGGGCGGTGGAGGTGAGGATCTTCAGCGTGGAGCCCGGGGCGAGCTGGCCCTGGAAGGCCCGGTTCAGACCGGTGACCGGCGCGTTGGCGAAGGCCAGGACCTGGCCGGTGCTCGGCTCGATGGCGACGATCGAGCCCTTCTTGCCGCCCAGGTCGGTCATCGCCTTCTCGGCGGCGGCCTGCAGGTTGGCGTCGATGGTCAGCTTGAAGGGCTTCGGGGGCTTGGGGTCGACGATGGTGAACAGCCGGTCGGGGGTGCTGTTCTGGTCGGCCGCGTTGGTGATCACCACGCCGGTGCCGTTGTCGCTCTGGTCCTTGTTCTGGTCCGCGAGCAGCTTGGCGACCTTGGCCTGCACCGTGGCGACCAGCGGGGTGATCGAGGGGCTGTTCAGCGCCTTGTTGTTGCGGTCCACCACGTTGCCGGCCAGCGGGGGCAGCGGCTGGACGGAGATCGTCTCGCCCGCGCCCAGGTGCGGGTGGATCACCGACGGCGCCCAGTGCACGGCCGGGGTGTCGTCGCTCATCTTCACGACGCCGAGGAAGCCGTTGTAGTCCCAGACCCGGTTGGTGCCCTCGAACTCGGCGCGGGCCTTGAAGCCCATCAGCACCCCGGTCGGGGCGGCGGAGGCGGTCGGGGACGCGGAGTCGCCGGCGGTCGCGTCGCCCGGGGTGGCCGGTGCGGTGGCGGGGGCCGTGGTCCTGGCGGGGGAGGGGGTGCCGGTGGCCGAGGCGAAGGCCGCCGGGGTGGCCGGGCCGGAGGATGCCAGGGTGAGCCCGCTCGGCTTCACCTGGTCGCGGAACGCGCTCAGCGCGGTGGTCGCGGCGGCCGGGTCGTCGGTCAGCGCGGCCGCCTTGGCCAGGTCGCCGGCCGCCCAGGCGTCCAGGAAGTCCTTGGCCCCGGCCGCGGCCTGCTCGGCGCTCGGGGGTTCGGCGACCACCGTGCGCTGCTTCTTGGCGGTGGGCTCGCCCTTGTCGTCCGAGCCGCCGACGAGGCTGTACGCCCCGTAGCCGCCGGCGGCGAGCATGGCGACGGCCACGCCGGTGATGATGCCGGTCTTCGCGCCATTGCGCATGGTGATGTTCCCCCAAGGGTCAGGCGATCGGCCGCAGCCGGAGGTGGCCGGATGCGCGTTCGGAGCCCAGCCTAGGCAGCCGGATTCCGCGCACCGACGAAGGGACCGGGTGTTGTGACGGTTCTGGTACGTGTCGCGTACCACTTCGGTACCCTTCGCCGCCCGGCCGCCGTCCCCGCGCGGCGCCCGGCCGTCGTCAGATCCAGGTGTTGAACCACATCCGGCGGCGCCAGTCCTCCATCGGGATCGTCTCGCCGGTGTACAGGGGGTGGAAGAACAGGAAGTTCCACATGATCAGCAGGACCACCAGGCCGGCTGCCGCGGAGCCGATGATCCGGCGGTCCCGGGACGCCCCCGCGGGTCCGATCAGCGCTCCCACCAGCATCGTCACGGCGAGCACCAGGAACGGCACGAAGCAGACCGCGTAGAAGAGGAAGATCGTCCGCTGCTGGTAGGCGAACCAGGGCAGGTAGCCGGCGGCCAGGCCGCAGAGCACCGCGCCGGCCCGCCAGTCGCGGCGAGCCGCCCACCGCCACAGGCAGTAGACCAGGGCGATCACACCGGTCCACCAGAGCAGCGGGGTGCCGATGCCCAGCACCTCGCGGGCGCACTCGTTCACCGTGCAGCCGGCCGTCCCCTGCTTCGGGGACTCGTAGAAGAAGGACACCGGCCGGCCCAGCACCAGCCAGCTCCACGGGTTCGACTGGTAGGTGTGCGGGTCGCTCAGGTGGGTGTGGAAGTCGTAGACCGTCGAGTGGTAGTGCCAGAGCGAGCGCAGGCCCTCGGGGATCCACGGGTAGTCGGTGGAGCGGCCGACCGCCCAGTCGCGGCCGTAGCCGCCCTGGTTCGGCACGTTGCTGCTGGCGAACCAGCCCCACCAGGAGGTGATGTAGACGACCACCGAGGACACCACGATCGAGACGAAGGCGGGCACCGCGTCCCGGACCAGCGTCCACAGGTAGGGGCGGTCGGCGCCGGCCAGTCGGCGCGAGCCCACGTCCCACAGCACGGTCATCAGGCCGAAGGCGGCCGCCACGTACAGGCCGCTCCACTTGGTCGCGCAGGTCAGGCCGACGCAGACACCGGCCGCGATCCGGTACGGGCGCCAGCCCAGGTTCATCCGGTGGGCGAGCGCGGTGTCCGGCCCGCCGTCGCCGTGCGCCGCGAGACGGGCGGCGATCCGGGCCCGGGTGCGGTCGCGGTCCAGCAGCAGGCAGCCGAAGGCGGCGAGGATCCAGAACATCACCACCAGGTCCAGCAGCGCGGACCGGCTCATCACGAAGTGCAGGCCGTCCACCGCGAGCAGCAGGCCCGCCACGCAGCCCAGCAGGGTCGAGCGGAACAGCCGGCGGGCGATCCGGGCCACCATCAGCACCGAGAGGGTGCCGAGCAGGGCCACCGCGAACCGCCAGCCGAAGGGGTTCATCCCGAAGATCTGGATGCCGGCGCCGATGATCCACTTGCCGACCGGCGGATGCACCACGTACGAGGGGTTCGGCCGGTACGGGACCGGGTCGCCCGCCATGATGTGGTCGTTGGCGCCCTCCGGCCAGCTGATCTCGTAGCCGCCGTGCCAGAGCGCGTAGGCGTCCTTGGCGTAGTAGGTCTCGTCGAAGATGATCGCGTCCGGCGAGCCGAGGTTGTCGAACCGCAGTGCGCCGGCGAACAGGGCCACCACGAGCGGGCCGAGCCAGCCGGACCAGCGCACCAGCCAGGACCAGAGCGGCGCCGGCAGGGACAGGCCCAGGCGGAGCAGCAGGGGGGAGGGCGGCACCCGCTCGGGGGTGACGCCCCGGCCGTCCGGCATCGGCGGGACCAGGCGTTCGGCCAGGGTGGCGGCGGGCGGTGGCGAGTAGCCGAAGCGGCCCAGGCCGCGCAGCCAGGCGGGGCGGGGCGGCGCCGGTATGGAGCCGTCGGGGCCGACGGCTCCGGTGCCGTCGTCCGGGTCCCGGGGGCCGGGCAGAGCGGGCGACGGCTGGTCCGTCAGGACCGGCACGCCGACGTCACCCCGCGCGGTGTGGTCTGTACCAGTGGGCGTCTGCGCCGCCGTGTCGCCGTTCATCCGCCACATCGTAGGGGCGCGGGACGAGGCTGCGGAGGGTCCCTCCGAAGCTGCCCGAATCGTCACCAAAAGCGCCCGGCCGCCGGTTGCTGGAAGGATGGGGCCCGTGACAGGAGTACTGGTACTGGCAGGCACCCCCATCGGCGACGTCTCGGACGCCCCGCCCCGGCTGCTCACGGAGCTGGCCACCGCGGACGTCATCGCGGCCGAGGACACCCGGCGGCTGCGCCGGCTCACCCAGGCGCTCGGGGTGACCCCGACCGGGCGGGTGGTCTCCTACTTCGAGGGCAACGAGGTCGGGCGCACCCCCGAACTCGTCGAGGCGCTGCTCGGCGGTGCCCGGGTGCTGCTGGTGACCGACGCCGGGATGCCGTCCGTCTCCGACCCCGGCTACCGGCTGGTGGCGGCCGCGGTGGCCGCCGACGTCAAGGTGACCGCGGTGCCCGGGCCGTCCGCGGTGCTGACCGCGCTGGCGCTGTCCGGGCTGCCGGTCGACCGGTTCACCTTCGAGGGATTCCTGCCGCGCAAGAGCGGCGACCGGGCCCGGCAGCTGGCCTCGGTCGCCGCCGAGCCCCGCACCATGGTCTTCTTCGAGGCCCCGCACCGGATCGCCGAGGCGCTCACCGCGATGGCCGAGGCGTTCGGCGCCGAGCGGCCCGCCGCCGTCTGCCGCGAGCTGACCAAGACCTACGAGGAGGTCCGGCGCGGCCCGATCGGCGAACTCGCGGCCTGGGCGGCCGAGGGCGTCAAGGGCGAGATCACCGTGGTCGTGGCGGGCGCGCCGCCGGCCGCGCCGCAGGAGCTGACGCCGGCCGAGCTGGCCCGGCTGGTGGCCGTCCGGGAGGAGGCCGGAGAGCGCCGCAAGGAGGCCATCGCGGCGGTCGCGTCCGAACTGTCGTTGCCCAAGAGGGAGGTCTTCGACGCGGTCGTGGCGGCCAAGAACGCGGCTGCGGCGGGCCCCGGGCGCACGGTCGGTGAACCGTCCTGAACTGACCGCGACAAGCCGCTGAGCTGCGGGTACGTACCGTTCGCGGGCGATGTGCCACAGCGCGTGCGGGCGCGTACCGTGGGGAGAAGGCCCCGGGAGAACGCCCGTCGGGCCGAAGCTTCGGTCGAGGTTCCCGGACAGGACCCACCCTTTCGTATAGGGATTCCCAATCTGCCTCCAAGTCTTCACAAGAGGGGCATCGCCCGGAGCGATCCGGGCATTTCCTGGGATGGAAAGACCCAGCCGGGCGAGCGCCCGGCGGGCGCTGGGAGACGGCTATGAGCGAGACGATCGGTAGCCCCCGCGGTGGCAACGCCCTGAGCGACCCCGGCCCGAGCGGCACCGGCCCGAACGGCCGGACGCAGACTCCCGTCGAGACCGTCCGGGAGGCCTACTCCTTCGCGTGCCTGAGCTGCGGGTACGGCTGGGAGCAGGCGTACGACATCGAGCACCACGTGGCCCGGGACGGGCACGTCGTCTTCGAGTACCACGCCAACGGAGTCCGGGTGCCGTCGCCGCTGCTCAAGCCGACCTGCCCGGGCTGCGGCGGCCACACCGTGCGGATCATGCGCGAGGGCCGGGTCAGCGTCGCGGACCGGTCGTTGCAGCACGCCCCCGGGTTCGCGGCCCACGCCGAGCCGGCCGGGGCGCCCGGGACGGGCCGGCCGGTGCGGCCCGCCCCGACGGGCGGGCGCTGGGCGCGGTTCTGGGCGCGGCTGCGCGGCTGACGAGGAGGAGGCGGGCCCCGGCTGGGAGGCGGAGGCCCGCCGACGAGGAGGCGCAGGGCCGGTGGCCGCGGGGCCACCGGCCCTCGCCGTGCGGGGGCCCGCGCGGGCCCGACTAAGCTTGCGGACCATGGCCGCCACTGCAGAGCACCACAGCACCAGCGGGGGCACCACCCCCGCGTACTACGTCACCACCCCGATCTACTACGTCAACGACCGCCCCCACCTCGGCCACGCGTACACCACCGTGGCGGGCGACGTGCTGACCCGCTGGCACCGCCAGCGCGGCGAGAAGGTGTGGTACCTGACCGGCACCGACGAGCACGGTCAGAAGATCCTGCGCACCGCCGAGGCCAACGGCGTCACCCCGCAGGAGTGGTGCGACAGGCTGGTCGAGGAGGCCTGGAAGCCGCTCTGGCAGCACCTGGAGATCGCCAACGACGACTTCATCCGCACCACCCAGGAGCGGCACACCGCCCGGGTGCAGGAGTTCGTCCAGGACCTGTACGACAAGGGCGAGATCTACAAGGGCGGCTACTCCGGCCCGTACTGCGTCGGCTGCGAGGAGTACAAGCTCCCCGCCGAACTGCTCGACGGCGCCACCGAGGGCGAGAAGCTCTGCCCCATCCACAAGAAGCCGGTCGAGTGGCTGGAGGAGGAGAACTACTTCTTCCGCCTCTCCGCGTACGGCCCGAAGCTGCTGGAGTTCTACGCCCAGAACCCCGGCTTCATCGCCCCCGAGTCGGCCCGCAACGAGGTGCTGCGCTTCGTCGAGCAGGGACTGCAGGACCTCTCCATCTCCCGCTCCACCTTCAACTGGGGCGTCCCGCTGCCCTGGGACGAGAAGCACGTGCTCTACGTGTGGGTGGACGCACTGCAGAACTACATCACCGCGGCCGGCTACGGCGCCGACCCGGAGCGCTTCGCCGAGCTGTGGCCGGCCTCGGTGCACCTCGTCGGCAAGGACATCCTGCGCTTCCACGCGGTGATCTGGCCCGCGATGCTGATGGCCGCCGGCCTGCCGCTGCCGAAGCGGGTCGTCGCCAACGGCTGGCTGATGGTCGGCGGCGAGAAGATGTCCAAGTCCAACCTGACCGGCATCGCGCCCACCGACCTGACCTCGCACTTCGGCGTGGACGCCTACCGCTACTACTTCCTGCGGGCGATCCCGTTCGGCACCGACGGCTCGTTCTCCTGGGAGGACTTCACCGCCCGGTACACCTCCGAGCTGGCCAACGACTTCGGCAACCTCGCCTCCCGGCTGGCGGCCATGGTCGGCAAGTACTTCGACGGCGTGCTGCCGGCCGCGGCGGCGCCGGGCGAGGCCGAGCGGGCCGTCGCCGAGGGCCTCGCGGCGGCCGTCGCGACCGCCGACCGGAAGATCGGCGAGGAGCTGGACTTCGCGGGCGGGCTCGCGGCCGTCTTCGACTTCGTCAAGCAGGTCAACGGCTACCTCACCGAGCAGGAGCCGTGGAAGGTCGCCAAGGACGACTCGGCCGAGGGCCGGGACCGGCTGGCCACCATCCTCTACACCGCCGCCGAGGCGCTGCGGGCCACCGCGGTGCTGCTCAACCCGGTGATGCCGACCACCGCCGAGAAGCTCTGGGCCTCGCTCGGCGCTGCCGAGGGGCTGGGGGCGCTCGCCGGGCAGACCGTCGCCGAGGCCGCGCAGTGGGGCCGGCTGCCCGCCGGTGCCACCGTCACCAAGGGCGAGATCCTGTTCCCCCGTCTCGAGGAGAAGCCGGCCTCCTGAGGCCGGTGAAGGACGACTGATGCCGAAGAAGGACGACGACCGGTCCACCCCGCCGCCGCTGCCCGCCCCGCTGGCGGTGGCGGTCGCCGACTCGCACACCCATCTGGACATGCAGTCCGGCACCCCCGAGGAGGGCCTGGCCAAGGCCGCCTCGGTCGGGGTGACCACCGTCGTCCAGGTCGGCTGCGACGTGCCGGGCTCGCGCTGGGCCGCCGAACTGGCGGCCCGGTTCGAGCAGGTGCACGCCGCCGTCGCCCTGCACCCCAACGAGGCGCCGCGGATCTTCCTCGGCGACCCCGACGGCTGGTCCGGGCAGCGGCGGGAGCCCGGAGGGCAGGCCGCGCTCGACGCGGCGCTGGCCGAGATCGACGCGCTCGCGGCGCTGCCGCAGGTCCGCGCGGTCGGCGAGACCGGCCTCGACTACTTCCGCACCGGGCCGGAGGGCGTCGAGATCCAGAAGGAGTCGTTCCGCCGCCACATCGCGATGGCCAAGCGGCACGGCAAGGCCCTGGTGATCCACGACCGGGACGCCCACGAGGACGTCGTCGCCGTCCTGCTGGAGGAGGGCGCCCCCGAGCGGACCGTCTTCCACTGCTACTCCGGCGACGCCGAGATGGCCAAGGTCTGCGCCGAGCACGGCTGGTACCTCTCCTTCGCCGGCCCGGTCACCTTCAAGGCCAACCAGCCGCTGCGCGACGCCCTGTCCGCCACCCCGCTCGACCGGATCCTGGTCGAGACCGACGCCCCCTTCCTCACCCCCCACCCCTACCGCGGCCGCCCCAACGCCCCGTACCTCATCCCGGTCACGGTCCGCTCGATGGCCGACACCCTGGGCCTGTCGGAGGAGGAGCTCGCCGGGGCGATCGCGGAGAACACGGCGCGGGCGTTCGGGTACTGATCCGATCGAACGAATGTCGGGTTGCGGCGGAACGATTCGGCACTCGTGACGGCTTTCTAGGCTGGTTAGCATGAGTGCAGTGAGGGAGGTGGCCATGACCGCCATGCCGATCGACGGACCCGTCGAGGATCATCACGACTCGTCGCACCCGCTGTCCCAACTGCGGACGTACGAGCAGGTCAAGAACCTCGACCTGCCGTTCGATTGGGATCTTGTGGACGGAGTCATCGTGGTCCGGGGGCAGACGAATCAGTGGCACGACCAGGTGCGGGACGAGCTGTACTCGGCACTGCGCAGTGCGCGGGTCACGCCTTACGCGGCGAACGTCGAGCGCTGCGTGCTGCTGGACGAGGACAACACGACCAAGCCGGATGTCGTGGTGTTCGACAAGACCGGCATCGATGTCTTCGAGCTGGAGTGCCTCCCGCCCGAGGCCGTGGTGCTCACCGTGGAGGTCGTCTCGCACGGGACCCGGGCCAACGACCGCTTCCGCAAGCCCGGGCAGTACGCCGACAAGGGCATCCCGTACTACTGGCGGGTCGAGCGCGGCATCGACGACCTCCCGATCGTCCACGAGTTCCACCGGGACGAGGAGAAGGGCGTCTACCTGCCCGTCGCCCAGCACGAGGGCGTGCTGCGCACCACCGTCCCCTACCCCGTGGAGATCGACCTCGCGGCGGTCGTCGAGCTGTGAGGGTGCCGCGCGCCCGTATCCTTGGCGGGTGAGCAGCACCGACCCCACTTCTGACAGCCGCCCCCAGCCTTCGGCCGGGGGGACCCCCTTGCTCGGCGGCGCGGACATCCGGGCGCTGGCGGACGCGTTCGGCGTGAAGCCGACCAAGCAGCGCGGGCAGAACTTCGTCATCGACGGCAACACCGTGCGGCGGATCGTCCGGGCCGCGGAGGTGACCGGCGAGGACGCGGTGGTCGAGGTCGGGCCCGGCCTCGGGTCGCTGACGCTCGCGCTGCTGGAGGTCGCCCGGCACGTCACCGCGGTGGAGATCGACCCGGTGCTGGCGCGGCACCTGCCCGACACCGTCGCCGCCCGGATGCCCGGGAAGGCCGAGGCGTTCGACCTGGTGTTCAGCGACGCCATGCTGGTCACCGAGCTGCCCGGCCCCGCGCCGACCGCGCTGGTCGCCAACCTGCCGTACAACGTGGCCGTGCCGGTGCTGCTGCACATGCTCGCCACCTTCCCCAGCATCGAGCGCACCCTGGTCATGGTGCAGAGCGAGGTCGCCGACCGGCTCGCGGCCGAGCCCGGCAACAAGGTGTACGGCGTCCCCTCGGTCAAGGCCAACTGGTACGCCGACGTGAAGCGGGCCGGGGCCATCGGCCGCAACGTCTTCTGGCCCGCCCCCAACGTCGACTCCGGGCTGGTCTCGCTGGTCCGCCGCGACCCGCCGAGCACCACCGCGAGCCGCGAGGAGGTGTTCGCGGTCGTCGACGCCGCGTTCGCCCAGCGCCGCAAGACCCTGCGGGCCGCGCTGGCCGGCTGGGCCGGCTCCGCCGCCGCGGCCGAGCAGGCGCTCGCCGCCGCCGGCATCGACCACAAGCTGCGCGGCGAGATGCTCACCGTCGAGCAGTTCGCCGCCATCGCCGAGCACAAGCCGGAGTAGGGGATGGATCCCGTGAGCGTCACGGTACGCGTGCCCGCCAAGGTCAACGTCCAGCTCGGGGTCGGCGGCCTGCGCGCCGACGGCTTCCACGACCTGGCCAACGTCTTCTTCGCGGTCGCCCTCGGCGACGAGGTGACGGCGACGGCGGGCGAGCCCGGCGCGGGCGTCACCCTGAGCTGCACCGGACCGGACGCCGACGCCGTCCCGCTGGACGGGAGCAACCTCGCCGCCCGCGCCGCCCGGCTGCTCGCCGCCCGCCACGGCCTCGCCGAGCCCGACGTCCACCTGCACATCGCCAAGGCCATCCCGGTCGCGGGCGGCATGGCCGGCGGCAGCGCCGACGGCGCGGCGGCGCTGGTCGCCTGCGACGCCCTGTGGGGGCTCGGTACGCCGGCCGACACACTGCTGGAGCTGGCCGCCGAGCTTGGCTCGGACGTGCCGTTCGCCCTGGTCGGCGGCGTCGCCCTGGGCCGCGGGCGGGGCGAGATCCTGGAGCCGCTGCCCGTCACCGGCAGCTACCACTGGGTCTTCGCGGTCGCCGACGGCGGCCTGTCCACCCCCGCCGTCTTCCGCGAGTGCGACCGCCTGCGCGAGGAGGCCGGCACCGGCTCCGGCGACGCCGAGGTGGCCACCCCCGACGCCGACCCCGCCCTGCTCGCCGCCCTCGCCGACGGCGACGCCGTCGCGCTGGCCGCCGCCCTGGCCAACGACCTCCAGCCGGCCGCGCTGTCGCTGCGCCCCGCCCTCGCCGACACCCTCCGGGCCGGCACCGCGGCCGGGGCGCTCGGGGCGCTGGTCTCCGGCTCCGGGCCGACCTGCGCCTTCCTGGCCAAGGACGCCGAGGGCGCCGAGGCGGTCGCCGCCGCGCTGCGCGCCTCCGGCAGCTGCCGGACCGCGCACGCCACCCACGGGCCGGTGCCGGGTGCTGCCGTGGCGGCGGGCTCGCCGGGCATCGTGGTGCCGGGGCCGGGCGCGTAGCGACCGGTCGGGCCGCCGGGCCGGTCGGGCGATCGGCCGAGCGCGCGGCGACCCGGGACGGGCCCACTAGGCTGGGAGGCTCCGAGGCTCCGCCCGAGCCCGGACCGTCGAACCCAGGAGCGCAGCACACGTGGCCGTCAACCTCGCCACCATCGAGTCCGTCACGAAGGTCTACGGCACCCGGGCCCTTCTGGACGGGGTCAGCCTCGGCGTCAGCGAGGGCGACCGGATCGGTGTCGTCGGACGCAACGGCGACGGCAAGACCACCCTGATCCGGATGCTCGCCAAGCTGGAGGAGCCCGACGGCGGCCGGATCACCTGGTCCGGCGGCCTCCAGCTGGACGTCCTCACCCAGCACGACTCGCTGGACCCGACCGCCACCATCCGGCACGAGGTCATCGCCGACCGCGCCGACCACGAGTGGCTCGGCGACGCCCGCATCCGCGACATCATCGAGGGCCTCTTCGGCGGCCTCGACCTGCCCGGGTTCCCCGACGGCCTGGACACCGTCATCGGCCCGCTCTCCGGTGGCGAGCGCCGCCGGATCGCCCTCGCCAAGCTGCTGCTCGGCTCGCCGGACCTCATCGTCCTCGACGAGCCCACCAACCACCTCGACGTCGAGGGCATCGCCTGGCTCGCCCGGCACCTCCAGTCCCGCCGCTCCGGGCTGGTCTGCGTCACCCACGACCGCTGGTTCCTCGACCAGGTCTGCACCCGGATGTGGGACGTCCAGCACGGCGCCGTCCACGAGTACGAGGGCGGCTACTCCGACTACGTCTTCGCGCGCGCCGAGCGGTCCCGGATCGAGGCCGTCGAGGAGCAGAAGCGCCAGAACCTCGCCCGCAAGGAGCTGGCCTGGCTGCGCCGCGGCGCCCCGGCCCGTACCTCCAAGCCCCGCTACCGCATCGAGGCCGCCAACGCGCTCATCGCCGACGTCCCCGAGCCGCGCGACAAGAGCGAGCTGATGAAGTTCGCCAACGCGCGCCTCGGGCGGACGGTCTTCGACCTGGAGGGCGTGACCGTCAAGGCCGGCCCCAAGCTGCTGATGGAGAACATCACCTGGCAGCTCGGCCCCGGCGACCGGATCGGCCTGCTCGGCGTCAACGGCGCCGGCAAGACCTCGCTGCTGCGCGCGATGCGCGACGCCTACGCCTCGGAGGGCGACGTCCAGCCGACGTCCGGGGTCATCAAGGTCGGCAAGACGGTGCGCCTGGCGTACCTCTCCCAGGAGGTCGCCGAGCTGGACCCGGCCACCCGAGTGCTGCAGGCCGTCGAGCAGGTCCGCTCCCGAGTCGACCTCGGCAAGGGCCGGGAGATGAGCGCCGGCCAGCTCTGCGAGCAGTTCGGCTTCGGCAAGGACAAGCAGTGGACGCCGGTCGGCGACCTCTCCGGCGGCGAGCGGCGCCGGCTCCAGCTGCTCCGGCTGCTGATGGACGAGCCCAACGTGCTGTTCCTCGACGAGCCCACCAACGACCTCGACATCGAGACGCTCAATCAGCTGGAGGACCTGCTCGACGGCTGGCCCGGCTCGATGGTCGTCATCAGCCACGACCGCTTCTTCATCGAGCGGACCACCGACGTGACGTACGCGCTGCTCGGCGACCGGCGGATGCGGATGCTGCCGAACGGCGTCGACGAGTACCTGGAGCGGCGGGCCGCGATGGCCGCCGCAGTGGCCGCGGCGGCTTCGGCCGCCGCCACCGGCGCGGCGGCGGCAGCGCCGGCGGCGGGCGGCACGGAGGCCGGGGCGCCCGCGCTGTCCGGCGGGGACCTGCGGGCGGCCAAGAAGGAGATGCAGAAGCTGGAGCGGCAGATCGCCAAGCTGGACGAGAAGGAGTCCAAGCTGCACGCCCAGCTCGCCGAGCACGCCGCCGACTTCTCCAAGGTCGCCGAGCTGGACAGCCGGCTGCGGGCGGTCCGGGACGAGAAGGAGGAGCTGGAGATGAGCTGGCTGGAGCTGGCCGAGCAGGTCTGAGCCCCGCCCGGGAGCCACCGGCGAGCAGCCGCTCCCACCCGCACGGCCCGACGGCCCGGCGCACCGCGCGCCGGGCCGCACGTGTCAAGTTCGTACCGATCGCGTACAAGCGGGCCATGGGCCCTGCCGGTCCGACGGAGGCGGTGGCTACGATGACCGAGGCGCCGCTCGTCCCGAGGCGTGGACGGTGCGGGGCCGCTACGACCGAGTACGACCGAGTAGTTGACGGTGTGTCGCGGCGCGGCGACCTGCGGGGGTGCGCCGCGCACGGGGGAGAGGTGGATTGCTGTGCCAGGCGAGGCTGGACCGGGCGGCGCGGGCTGGGCCGAGGGCCCCAACGGCGAGGTGAAGCCGTGGACGCTCGACAACAGTTGGGTCGGTCGTGTGGTCGGCCAGGTCCAGGTCGACGTGAGCGCCACCGCACTGGTGGCGGCGTTCGGCTCCAAGGACGTCAAGATCGAGCTCGACACGCTGACCACGTTCAAGAAGAAGGTCGACGCGCTCCTGGCCTCACTGGAGGGCTCGGAGGCGGCGCAGCACAACATCAAGGAACAGAAGCTGAGCGCCGGCAACCTCGGCACCGGCTTCCACGAGTCCACGGACCTGATGGCCGCGTACGACCGGACGCACGCCGCGATCCTGCAGCTCTCGAAGTCGCTCGCGGAGCAGATCGACAAGATGGGCCGGGCGGTCGCCCAGACGGCGGGCAGCTACGGCAGCAACGAGGAGCACCAGACGACGGCGGTCAACGCGGTCGCGAAGAACGCGGACGGCGGACCTGGCGGGTCGCCGTCGGCGACCGGCACGTACTGATGATCGTGGTGCGTGTCCGCTTCGGTGAAACGGGGAGCAACTGATGGCAGGCGGAACGAATTTCGAGGGGATCGGCCACCCCCAGCTCAAGGGCATGGTCGCCGGCAGCGACCCGGCGAAGGTGGTCAGCCGCGGCAACCAGCTCAAGAACGCCGCGCGAGTGCTGGACGAACTCAGCAGGTCACTGGCCGCCCACGTCGGACAGATCCAGTGGGAGGGTCCGGCCGCCGAGAACTTCAAGACGTGGGCCGGCAACCTCAACAAGTCGACGGCCATGATCGGCGAGTACTCCAAGGGCGCCGGCGACGCGATGGTCCTGGCGGGCGAGGCCCTGGGCGGCGCCAAGACCGGCGTGCCGGAGGTGCCGACCAAGGACATCGACCTGGTGAAGCGGCACGCCGCGCAGCCGTGCCTGAAGCCCTCGCCGTTGGCCGTCACCGGATTCGGCAACCCGACCGCCACGACCGACGCGATCATGAAGAAGGAGGACCCGACCTGGGTCTCCTACGCGGAGGCCGCGGCGGCACAGAAGCGGGTGGACACGGCGCACCAGGAAGCCATCCACCAGATGGAGACGCTGGGGCAGGCGTACGAGGCGGCCACCGCCCAGTTGAACGGGCTCAAGCTGCCCGAACTGCCGGGCACCCCCGGTGACGGCCCGAAGGCGGTCGACGGCGGATCAGAGGTGGTCGTGGGGTCCGGTGGCGGTTCCACCGGTGGTGCCTACCGGCCGGTCGGTCGTAGCGGATACAGCGGCGGAGGCTCCAGCCAGACCGGCGGTGGTTACGTCAGCAGTGGCGGTTCCGTGACGCCGCGTCCGCCCGCGTCGGTGCCGGACGGGCCGAGGACTCCGGGGCACAGCACTCCGATCCCGCCGTCGCACGGTGGTTCGGTGCCGCTGCCGGGCGACCCGAGCACGCCCGGGACGGTGACTCCGCCGACCACGTTCCCCGGGGACCGTCCCGGTACCGGGCTGGACAGCCTGCCGACGGTGCCGACACTGCCCGGGCACACCGGTCCGGTGGGGCCGGCGGGTGGCGGCCCCGTGACGCCGTACCCACAGGGTGGCGGTCCCGGTCAGCCGGGCATCCCGGGCGGAGGGCCCGGTCCCTTCCTGGGTGGCGGGCCGATTCCGTTGGGCGGCACCGGACCGTTCACCGGGGGAACCGTGCCGCTGAAGGGTGGCGGCGGGGGCTCCGTTCCCCCGAACCGGACCAGCACCTTCGGGGGCGGGAACCCGTCGGCGAAGGGCGGTGCTCCGGTACCGACCAACGGCGGGGCCGTCTTCGGGGCGCGTGAGGCGGCCCAGGGCCGGGCCGGTGGGTCCGCCGGCGGTGGCGGCTTCGGCGGTCCGGGCGGCGGGATGCACCCGGGTGGCGGCCACGGTGGTGGCGCGGTCGGTGGTTCGCGCGGTCGTGGGTACAGCTCGACCGTCGGCGGTGTGGTCGGCGGCGCGAAGGGACCGGTGGCCGGCGGGGAGTTCACCCCGGGCGGCAGCGGTCTGCGCAACCGGGCGGCCGCGGCCGGGGCGGCGGCTGCCGAGGGCGCGGCGCGGCCGGGCCAGAACGGCATGATGGGCCCGGGCATGACGGGCGGCGCGGGGGAGCGGCGCGAGCGCGAACGGCGCCGGCGGGCCGACTACCTGCACGAGGACGAGGAGACCTGGACCGGCGGTACTCCGAAGAGCAACCCGGGCGTGGTTGAGTAGTGCGGAACGACTGCCCGGCCACTGGGCCCACCCGGTGGCCGGGCAGTTCCGTGTGGGGCAATACCCGCTTCCGGCGGGGAAAGTGACGAGGGAGCAGTGATGCGGCGGACGGACGTACGTGTGCGCGGGCGGAGGTTCGCCGCGGTGCTGCTGTCGGCCGGTATCGTGGTCGGGCTGACGATTGGGCCGGCAGTCGCGGTGGATTCGATCCGCGACCAGCAGTGGCACCTTGACACCATGAAGGCGCCCGAGATCTGGCAGACGAGCAAGGGCCGGGGAGTCACCGTGGCGGTGATCGACGGCGGCTTCCGGCTCGATCATCCGGATCTGGCCGGGCAACTGTTGTCGGGCAAGGACATGAGCGGACTGTCCGGTGGGCTCGGCGTCGACAAGAGCGGTCACGGCACGGGAATCGCCGGTCTCATCGCGGGGTCCGGGAAGGGCCTGGGAGGGAAAGGCGCGTACGGTCTGGCACCCGAGGCCAGAATCCTCCCGATCAAGATAAACATCAACGACGACCCGGCCCAGCCGATCGATGCCTCCGGTTACCTGAAGCAGGTGAGTCAGGGCATCACCTACGCGGCGGACCAAGGGGCGAGGGTCATCAATGTCTCGTCGGTCGCGGGTTCCTCCGGGGTCTCCACGGGGGACATCGCCGAGCTCGAGAAGGCCGTCGAGTACGCCAACGGGAAGGGCGCGCTCGTCGTCGCAGGTGCCGGAAACAGTGGGCAGGAGGGGAATCCCGTTCTGTATCCCGCGGCTCTGCCGAGCATCATGGCGGTGGCGGCGGCCGATCAGGCCGGAACGGCCACCGGGGAGTCCGAGCACGGTCCGCAGATCGACATCGCGGCTCCGGGGGTGGACATCTACACGTCGTGTGTCGCGGAATCCGGCTACTGCAAGAAGCACGGCACTTCCGACGCAACCGCCCTGGTCTCCGCCTCGGCGGCGCTTCTCTGGTCGGTTCATCCCGATTGGGCTCCGAACCAGATCGCCCGGGTGCTGATCAACACGGCCGGGAAGCCCAAGGACGGTTCGAGCCGGACCGACTTCATCGGGTACGGAATCGTCCGGCCGCGCGTCGCGCTGACCACGCCGGGTGATCCGGGACCGGCCGATGTCAGTCCTCTGGCGGACGCGGCGGGCAGCGTGACGCCGTCGGCGTCTGCCGAGTCGCCCAGTCCGGTGTCACCGTCCGCGTCCGGGACTCCCGCGGCGCCGCCCGCTTCCTCCTCCGTTGCACCGCCGGCTTCCGCCTCTGCTGCGCCGGCCGGGCAGCAGCAAGCGGGGCAGCGGGAGGCGGGGACGTCGTGGGTGGGCGTCGGGGTGGCAGTTGGGGCGGGTGCGCTGGTGGTGGCCGGGGGTGTGGTGGCCCTGGTGGTGCGGAGGCGGCGGCCGCCGAGTGACAACCCGTACGCGAGGTGATGTGGGGGTCGCTGTGGGGGTGTGAGGGCGGCGCCGGGGGGCGTGGGGGGTGGGGTGGGGCGCGGGTGTCACTCGGGTGGGCGCTGTCGGGGGTGGGGTGGGGTCGTCAGGGTTGGGGGCATGGGTGCGACGGGGCAGATGCGGCGGGCCGCTGCGGCGGCGTTGATCGGTACGGCGATCGAGTTCTACGACTTCTTCATCTACGGGACGGCGGCGGCGCTCGTCTTCGGTGAGGTGTTCTTTCCCGAACTGGGCACGGTGGGAGCGCTGTTGGCGGCGTTCTCGGTGTATGCGGTGGCCTTCCTGGCGCGGCCGCTGGGGGCGGTGGTGTTCGGGCACTTCGGAGACCGGCTGGGGCGCAAGACGACGCTGGTGGTGTCGTTGCTGCTGATGGGCCTGTCGACGGCGGCGGTGGGGGTGCTGCCGGGGTTCGCGGCGTGGGGGTGGTGGGCGCCGGTGGCGCTGGTGGTGTTGCGGGTGTGCCAGGGGGTGGGGCTGGGCGGGGAGTGGGGCGGCGCGGCGCTGCTGGTCGCGGAGAACGCGCCGGCGGGGCGGCGGGGGCGGTACGGGGCGTATCTGCAGTTGGGGCCGACGACCGGGTTCGTGCTGGCCAACGGGGTGTTCCTGGCGCTGCAACTCGGGCTGGACGAGGGGGCGTTCCGGTCCTGGGGCTGGCGGGTGCCGTTCCTGGCGTCGCTGGCGCTGGTGGCGGTGGGGCTGTTCGTGCGGCTGCGGCTGGAGGAGACGCCGCTGTTCCGGGGCGAAGCGCGGACCGGGGCCGAGCGGGCGCCGGTGGTGGAGGTGCTGCGCGGGCACTGGCGGACGGTGCTGGTGGGGTGCGGGGCGATCACGGTGGGGTACGCGCTGTTCTACCTGACCACCACGTACGCGCTGGCGTACGCGACGACGGGGCTCGGGGTGCCGAGCACGGTGGTGCTGGCGATGCTGCTGGCCGGGGCGGCGGGGAAGGCGGTGACGGTGTGGCTGAGCGCGCGGCGCAGTGACGAGTGGGGGCGGCGTCGGACGCTGCAGGGGGCGACGGCGCTGGCGGTGGCCTGGGGGCTGGTGCTGTTCCCGCTGCTGGAGACGGAGCGGCGGGGGCTGATGTTCCTGGCGCTGGCGGGGGCGATGGTGGTGCTGGGGTGCCTGCTGGGGCCGCTGGCGGCGTTCCTGCCGGAGCTGTTCCCGACCCGGGTGCGGTACACGGGGGCGGCGCTGACGTACAACCTGGGCGGGGTGGTGGGCGGGGCGACGACGCCGCTGATCGCGACCAGACTGACCGAGGCGTACGGCACGGCGGAGCCGGTCGGCTGGTACCTGGCGGGGTGGGGGGTGGTGGCGCTGCTCTGCCTGCGGCTGCTGCCGGAGACCCGCGGAACGGACCTGGCGGTGGCGGGTGCGCTGGGCGGCCGGGCGGCCGGGACGGATTTCCCAATCGGCCCCCCGGCCGTGTAATGTCTTCCTTGTTCGAGCGAGCGGCGGAGCGGAAAGCGAAGCCGGGGAGCACGGACAGGGAACAAGCCCCTATAGCTCAGTCGGTAGAGCGTCTCCATGGTAAGGAGAAGGTCTGCGGTTCGATTCCGCATGGGGGCTCAGCCAGGACCTCCGCCTTCGGGCGGGGGTCCTTTTTGTCGTGCCCGCAAGGCCGGTCGGCAGTCGAGCGGCGGCCGGGTGGTGAGACGGTCCGGTGAGACGGTCTGGCAGGTCGGGTACGGAATGCGCTGTGATGGTGCGTCATCGGCCGCCTTCCTCAGCCGGGCGGGGCTGCGGGCGGGACGCCGACCTGGAGGGGTCTCATGGGTGTTCGCCTCGTCGTGGTGGACGACCACCGGTTGCTGGCCGAGGCGCTGGCCACCGCGCTCCAACTGCGCGGTCACCGGGTGCTCGCGGTGGGTTCGCCGGCTTCGTCGGCGGCCGATCTGGTGGCGGGCCGACGGCCGGAGGTGTGTCTGCTGGGGGTGGCCGCGCCGGGTGAGTCGGGGGCGTTCGACGGTTTGCGGCGGATCCGCCGGGAGCGGCCCGAGGTGGCCGTGATCGTGCTCGGCCCGGTCGGTGAACTGCGGGGCGTGGCAGGGGCGTTCGCCGCGGGTGCGGCCGGTTACGTGCCGAGCGACGAGCGGATCGAGGTGGTCGAGCGGGCCATCGCGCGGGCCCGGGCGGGGGAGGCGGCGGTCGCGGTGGAGGTGCTGCGGGGCGCGTTCGACCAGTTGCTGAGGCCGGCGGCCGAGCCGGACGACGAGGCGGTGCGGCTGCTGCGGCTGCTGACCCGGCGGGAGGTCCAGGTGCTGGCGCGGATCGCGGACGGCGAGGACACCGCGGCGATCGCGGCGGGGATGCGGATCGCGGCGAGCACGGCCCGTACGCACGTCCAGCGGGTGCTGATGAAGCTCGGCGCACGGACCCGGCTGGAGGCGGCGGCGGTGGCGGCGCGCACCGGGCTGCTGGAGCGGATGGCGCGCGGCTGACGGCCGGGCGACGGGCCGGCGACGGGTGGGTGGACGGCGCCGGAGGCCGGTGACAGGCGGACGGTGACCCGGACGGGAAGGGCCCTCCGGATGGTTCTGAGCACCCCCGGCGGCCAGGGAGAATAGGCCGCAGTCGTACGTACGTCCCCGATGGTCCGCCGACGGCGGTCCATCGCCCGCTGGAGGTCGCATCATGAGTAAGTACCTGGTCACGGGTGGCGCCGGCTATGTCGGCAGTGTGGTCGCCGCCCACCTGCTGGAGGCGGGGCACCAGGTGACCGTCCTGGACGACCTCTCGACCGGCTTCCGCGAGGGCGTGCCGGCCGGTGCCGAGTTCGTCGAGGGCCGGATCCAGGAGGCCGGCAAGGTTCTGGACGCCTCCTTCGACGGCGTGCTGCACTTCGCCGCCTCCTCGCAGGTCGGCGAGTCCGTCGTGGACCCGGAGAAGTACTGGCGCAACAACGTGGCCGGCTCGCTGGAGCTGATCAGCGCGATGCGCGCGGCGGGCGTGCGCAAGCTGGTGTTCTCGTCGACCGCCGCCACCTACGGCGAGCCGGAGTCCGTGCCGATCGCCGAGACGGCCCGCACCGCGCCGACCAACACCTACGGCGCCACCAAGCTGGCCGTGGACCACCTGATCACCAGTGAGGCCGTGGCCCACGGCCTGGCCGCCGTCTCGCTGCGCTACTTCAACGTCGCGGGCGCGTACGGCCAGTACGGCGAGCGGCACGACCCCGAGTCGCACCTGATCCCGCTGGTGTTCCAGGCCGCCCTCGGCCGGCGCGAGCACATCGCGGTGTACGGCGACGACTACCCGACCCCGGACGGCACCTGCATCCGCGACTACATCCACGTCGCGGACCTGGCCGACGCGCACCTGCTGGCGCTGGACGCCGCCAAGCCGGGCGAGCACCTGATCTGCAACCTGGGCAACGGCAGCGGCTTCTCGGTCCGCGAGGTGATCGAGTCGGTCAAGCGGGTCACCGGCCGGGAGATCCCGGTCGTGGTCTCCGGCCGTCGCGCCGGCGACCCGGCCGTGCTGGTGGCCTCCGCCGAGCGCGCCCACCGGGAGCTGGGCTGGACCCCGCGCCGTCCGAACCTGGACGACATCGTTGCCGACGCCTGGAAGTTCACGCTGGAGAAGAACGGCCAGTAGGCCCGTCCGTTCCGGCACCCACGGAGCGCCGCCCCCCGTTCGGACGGGGGGCGGCGCTCCGGCGTTTCGCGGACGTGCCCGGGGAAGAACGGCGGTGGAGGGGCGCCAGCGGTGGGGGAGAGGGATCGCGGGGCACCAAGTCACGCCAATTTCGCACCTCCTGACGAAACTTCACCAAACCCCCACCGAGCCAGCGCCCACCCCGTACGCTGATTCCGGTACCGGTGGGGGTCGGTGCCTCGGTTCTCCCGGACATCCGGGAGGCGATCGGCGCAGGACGCGCCCGGACGGCGGCGGCGGGACCGGGCGCCGTCCCGGGCACGAGCCGGAGCTGAGCAGGGGGGAAGTGACGATGGGGCGGATCCGCGTCCTGGTGGTCGACGACCACCGGATCTTCGCCGAGGCGCTGGCCGCGGCGCTCGCCGCCGAGCCCGACGTCGAGGTCGGTGCGGCGGGCAGCGCGGCCGCCGCGGAGCGCGCCCTGGAGCGCGCCGTCACGGAAGGGCGGGCGTTCGACGTCGTCCTGGTGGACGCCGACCTCGGGGTGGCCGAGGGCGGGGCCGCCGCGCGCAAGGCCCGCCAGCCGGGCGCCGACCCGCCCGACGCGCTGCGTCGCCGTCCGGCTCCGGCCGTGCCGTCCCCCCGCCGCCCCCCGGCGGTCCCGACCGCGGGCCCGCCGGGCCCGGCCGGCGCCCCCGGCGGGGCGGTCCGCCACCCGGTCGCCGCCCGCCCCGTCGGCCCGTACCCGGCGGAACCGCATCCGGGGACGGCGACCCCGTCCGCCGCCCAGCCGCCCCCGACGGCGGGGCCGTCCACCGCACAGGTCCCCGACGGCATCACCCTGCTGGCCCGCATCCGCCGCCGTCACCCCGGCCTGCGGGCGATCGTCCTGGCCACCGTCGACGACCCGCAGCGGGCCGCCCGGGCCCTGCACGCCGGCGCCACCGGCTGGGTGGCGAAGGAGAGTTCACTGGCCCGGCTGCTGGCGGTGATCCGGGGCGTGCTGCGGGACGAGACCCATCTGCCGCCCGCGCTGCTCACCGGGGTGATCCGCGAGCTCACCACGGCCCGCCGGGACCGCACCGAGAGCGAGCGGCTGGTCGACACGCTCACCCCGCGGGAGAAGCAGATCCTGCGCTGCATGGTCGCGGGCCTCGGCCGGCAGGCCGTCGCCGAGCGGCTCTACCTGTCCCCGCACACCGTCCGCACCCACATGCAGAACGTCCTCGGCAAGCTCGGGGTGCACTCCACCCTGGCCGCCGTCGCGGTGGCCCGCCGGGCGGGCGTCAGCCCGTCCGAACTCGCGGCTCCCGCCGCTCCGCCGTCCGTCGCCACGTCCACCTCTCCCGGCGCCGGCTGATCCGCCCGTCCGTCACACCCAGGTACCGGCCCCGGACCGCCTCCGGCGCCGGCTCAGGTCCGTCAGGTCAGGGAACTCCGGAGGACAGATGTCGCCGCACAGCACTTCCGCACGCCCGCACGCGGCCCCGCAGGGCGCGAACGAGGGCGCGAACGACGCCGTGAGCGCGCCGGGCGCCCGGCCGGACGCACCGTCCGGCCGGTCCGATCGGGCCTCCGGCGGCCGTGCCGCGCCGCCGACGGGGCTGCGCACCCTGGTGGTCGGGGCCGGGGCGGCCGGCACCGCGCTGGTGCGCGACCTCGGCCGGGCCCCGGAGTTCGGCCTCGCCCCGATCGGCCTGCTCGACGACGACCCGGCCAAGGCCGGGCAGTCGGTGGACGCCGTCCCCGTCCTCGGCACGCTGGCCGAGCTGACCGCGCTGGCCGTCGAGCACCGCGCCCAGGTCGTCGCGCTGGCCATCCCGGGGCTCGCCCCGCAGCGGGTCCGGGCGCTGGCGACCGCCGCCGCCGCGGCCGGGGCGGCCGTCCGCTACCTGCCGTCCTTCCTCGCCGCGCTGCGCCGCGAGGTGGTCGGCTCCGACATGCGCAGCCTGGACGTCAACCGGCTGATCGGCCGGCACGAGGTGCACGTGGTCTCCGCCGACGTCCGGGACGTGATCGAGGGCCGACGGGTGCTGGTGACCGGTGCCGGCGGCTCGATCGGCAGCGAACTCTGCCGCCAGGTGCACGCGTTCAACCCCAGCGCGCTCTACATGCTCGACCACGACGAGTCCAATCTGCACCGGCTGCAGCTGGAGATCTGGGGCGAGGCGCTGCTGACCGACGAGTCGCTGGTGATCGCCGACATCCGGGACCGGCCGCGGATCCAGCAGATCTTCCGCGACCTCAAGCCCGAGGTGGTCTTCCACGCCGCCGCCCACAAGCACCTGCCGCTGCTGGAGCGCCATCCCAGCGAGGCGGTGAAGTCCAATGTGCTGGGCACCGACCACCTGGTGGAGGCGGCGCTGGCCACCGGTGTCGAGCGGTTCGTGCTGATCTCCACCGACAAGGCGGCCGACCCGACCTCGGTGCTGGGCGCGAGCAAGCGGCTGGCCGAGCTGATCGTCCAGGCGAACGCCCGGGACGCCCGCGAGCTGGGCACCGGGGTGTTCTCCGCGGTGCGGTTCGGCAATGTGCTGGGTTCGCGCGGTTCGCTGCTCTCGGTGCTGGCCGAGCAGCTGCGCAGCGGCGGTCCGGTGACGATCACCCACCCCGATGTCACGCGCTTCTTCATGACCATCGAGGAGGCCGTCGGCCTGGTGCTGGAGTCCGGCCGGATGGCGCGCGGCGGCGAGGTGTTCGTGCTGGACATGGGAGAGCCGGTGCGGATCGTCGACCTGGTGCACAACTTCGCCGAGCAGGTGCAGCTGGCCAGGGACGAGGTGGAGATCCGCTACACCGGGCTGCGGGCCGGGGAGAAGCTCAACGAGGCGCTGTTCTCGGAGGGCGAGGAGCGGCTGGCGACCGAGCACACGCGGATCTACGCCACCGTCGCGGACGCCGCGGCCGGGCCGGAGGACCTGGCCGGCGGGCTGACTGGGCTGTACGGGGCGGCGGCGGTGAACAGCGACGACGAGGTGCGCCGGCGGCTGGCCGAGCTGCTGCCGGGTTACCGGACACCGGAGCCGGTGCCCGCCCCGGTGCCCGCGCTGAGCACGCCGTACCCGGACGGGTTCTGAGGCCGCCGCCGGTTTGCTGCCCGTCCGCGGGGCCCCGTCGCCTACGGGATGTTGTCGAACGGGGCGACCAGCTGCCGCAGCAGGCCGGCGAGCTCGCCCTGCTGGGCGGAGGTCAGCTGGGCGAGCAGTTCGCGCTCGTGCGCGAGCAGCCCGGCGAGCGCCTGGTCGGCGCGGTCGCGCCCGTCGTCGGTGAGCCGGACCAGGACGCCGCGCCGGTCGTCCGGGTCGGGCAGCCGTTTGACCAGGCCCTTGCCGGTGAGCCGGTCGATCCGGTTGGTCATGGTGCCGGAGGTGACCAGGGTCTGGGTGAGCAGCTGGCCGGGGGAGAGCTGGTACGGGGGGCCGGCCCGCCGCAGCGCGGTCAGCACGTCGAACTCCCAGGGCTCCAGTCCGTGCTCCGCGAAGGCGGTCCGGCGGGCGCGGTCGAGGTGGCGGGCGAGCCGGCTGACCCGGCTGAGCACTTCGAGCGGTTCCACGTCGAGGTCGGGGCGCTCCCTGCGCCACGCTGCGACCAGCCGATCGACCTCGTCCTCCATGACGATCAGTGTATCGGGGGTTGTGTCGATGTGAAGTCTCTTGACATCGAGAAATCCAGTACCGAAGCTGGCATGGATATCTTGATGTCGAGATACTTGTGAGGCCGATCATGACCGACCCCGTCTGGGACCCCGAGCAGTACCTGCGCTTCGCCGACGAACGGACCCGCCCGCTGCGCGACCTGCTCGCCCGGGTCCCGGCCCTCCCGCACGAACCCGCCCCGACCGTGCTCGACATCGGCTGCGGACCCGGAAACTCCACCGCCGTCCTGCGCGAGCGCTGGCCCGCCGCCCGGATCACCGGGATCGACAACTCCGCCGAGATGCTCGCCGCCGCCCGCGCCGAGGGCGAGCCCGGCTCCGACTACCTGCTCGCCGACGCCGCCGACTACGACCCGGCCCCGGCCGCGCCCGACGCGATCGTCTCCAACGCGACCCTGCAGTGGATTCCCGGGCACGTCGAACTGCTGCCGCGCTGGGCGGGGGCGCTCGAACCGGGCGGCGTGATCGCCTTCCAGGTGCCCGGCAACTTCGGCTCGCCCAGTCACACGGCGCTCGCCGAACTGCGCCGCAGCCCCCGCTGGCGGGCCGTCCTCGGTGCGGACGCCACCCGGTCCGGCGTCCACGAGCCCGGCGCCTACCTGGACGCGCTGGCCGGCGCGGGCTGCTCCGCCGACGTCTGGGAGACCACCTACAGCACCCTGCTCACCGGGCCGGACCCGGTGCTGGAGTGGGTCAAGGGCACCGCCCTGCGGCCCGTCCTCACCCGGCTCGGCGATGGGGCCGAGCGCGAGGCCTTCCTCGCCGAGTACGGCGCGCTGCTGCGCGAGGCCTACCCGGCCGGGCCGCACGGCACCGTCTTCCCGTTCCGCCGGATCTTCGCCGTCGGCGTGAAGGAGCTCTGACCGGCGCGGCCGGTCCGGCGGGCTCAGGCCTTGCGCTCGCCGACCAGCTTGGGGTGCCGCTCCATCCCCTCCAGGCCGTGCCAGGCCAGGTTCACCAGGTGGGCGGCGACCTCGGCCTTCTCCGGCTTGCGCACCTCCAGCCACCACTGGCCGGTCAGCGCGACCATCCCGACCAGCATCTGCGAGTACATCGGGGCGAGCCGCGCGTCGAAGCCGCGCGCCTTGAACTCCAGGCCCAGGATGTCCTCCACCTGGGTCGCGATGTCGCTGATCAGCGAGGCGAAGGTGCCCGTCGACTGGGCCACCGGGGAGTCCCGGACCAGGATCCGGAAGCCGTCCGTCGAGGTGTCGATGTAGTCCATCAGCGCGAACGCCGCCTGCTCCAGCAGCTCGCGCGAGTGGCCCCCGGTCAGCGCCCCGGTCACCATGTCCAGCAGCAGCTGCATCTCGCGGTCGACCACCACCGCGTACAGCCCCTCCTTGCCGCCGAAGTGCTCGTACACCACCGGCTTGGACACTCCGGCGCGCTCGGCGATCTCCTCCACCGAGGTGCCGTCGTAGCCGCGCTCGGCGAACACCGTGCGGCCGATCTCCAGCAGCTGTTCCCGGCGCTGCTTGCCGGTCATCCGCACCCGGCCACCCCGCCGGCGCGGCGCCGGCGCAGCGCCGTCCGCCCCGGCGGCGGCACGCGGACGGGCCTGCGCCGGACCGGGCGCGGCGTCCGTCCGCATGCTCTGGTGGCCGCCTGTGCTGTCTGCGCTGCTCCCGTTCACCCCTACATCATGCTGCAGGTGCGCCCTCATGCGGCGCGGCGGGCGGCGATCCGCTGCGCGTCCGGCCAGCGGACGTCCCGGACCCAGCCCGCCAGCTCGAACCAGCGGATCAGCCGGGCCGAGGAGTCGATCTGGCCGCGCAGGACGCCGTGCCGGGCCGAGGTGGGGTCGGCGTGGTGCAGGTTGTGCCAGGACTCGCCGCAGGAGAGCACCGCCAGCCACCAGACGTTGCCGGAGCGGTCGCGGGAGCGGAACGGCCGGCGGCCGACCGCGTGGCAGATCGAGTTGATCGACCAGGTGACGTGGTGCAGCAGTGCGACCCGGACCAGCGAGCCCCAGAAGAACGCGGACAGCGCGCCCTGCCAGGAGAGCGTGACCAGCCCGCCGACCAGCGGCGGCAGCAGCATCGACAGGGCGGTCCAGAGCCAGAACAGCCGGGAGATCCGCCTTATGGCCGGGTCGCGGACCAGGTCGGGGGCGTACTTGAGCTGCGGGGTCTGCTCCTCGTCGAAGAGCCAGCCCATGTGGGCCCACCACAGGCCCTTGAGCAGCGCGGGCACGGTCTCGCCGTAGCGCCAGGGCGAGTGCGGGTCGCCGTCCTTGTCGCTGAACCGGTGGTGCTTGCGGTGGTCGGCCACCCAGCGCACCAGCGGGCCCTCGATCGCCAGCGAGCCGGCCACCGCGAGGGCGATTCGCAGCGGGCGGTTGGCCTTGAAGGCGCCGTGGGTGAAGTAGCGGTGGTAGCCGACGGTGATGCCGTGGCAGGTGAGGAAGTACATGACGGTGGCGATCGCGACGTCGGTCCACCCGAGTCCCCACCCCCAGGCCACCGGGACGGCGGCGACCAGGGCGGCGAAGGGCACCGCGATGAACAGGGCGAGCGCGATCCGCTCGGCGGCGCCCTGTCGCTCCCCGCCGCGGGTGGCGGAGAGCAGCCGCGGCTCGTCACCGGTGTCCGGGGCGGCGACGGCCGTGGGGGCGGCGGTGGCGGGGGCGGACGGGTCGGGGGCGTCGGGTCCGGGGACGGAGGAGTCGAGGGGGCGCGCGGAATCGGTGTGCGCCTCGCCGGCCTGGATGGTCATGGGCGTCCCTTGAGGGGGGAGAGGACGGAGCCTACGTTGGCGTAACTTACGGAATCGTAGGTTGCGCTCCGCCACCGAGGGAATACGCCGCCGGGCGGCGCTTGAGTGAATTCACCCGACTGGATGGATGACATCCGGAACGCGGCGGGGGCCCCGGTGGGCCGGGCCGAGGAGGTAGATGTGACGGCCCGTACCCCGTAGTCTTGGCGGAGCGCGTCCCCGGAAGCGGGGGCGGATGCGCCGGTCCCGGATCGTCTAAGGGCAGGACAGCTGGTTTTGGTCCAGCTTATGGGGGTTCGAATCCTCCTCCGGGAGCCATCTGCGGGCCGGTCGGCCCGGGCCGGTCGGCGGCTGTCGCGCGACGGCTCCCGGGGCCGCGGGAGCGGAATTGCTCCGCGCACTATCCTCGAAGCGGCTGCGGCGCCGACGTGCGGGTCCCGCCACCGGCCGCTCTGCCCTCCCCGTGTAACCGAATGAGGAGCCTCCCCCCGTGAGTGCCAATTCGCCTGCCGCCGTTGTCGTGCTCGCCGCCGGTGGCGGGACCAGGATGAAGTCGAACAGCCTCCCGAAGGTGCTGCACGAGGTGTGCGGGCGGTCGCTGGTCGGCCACGCGGTGGCGGCGGCCGAGGAATTGACGCCGGGCCAGCTGGTCGTGGTGATCGGCCACATGCGGGAGAAGGTCGCCGAACACCTGGCGGCGCATCACCCGGGTGCCCGCGCCGTGGTGCAGGAGGAGCAGAACGGCACCGGTCACGCGGTGCGCACCGCGCTGGAGGCACTGGCGGCCGACGGGGTCGCGCTGGACGGCACCGTGATCGTCACCACCGGCGACGCGCCGCTGCTGACCGGCGGCACGCTGAGCGCGCTGGCCGGGGCGCACGCCGAGCAGGGCAACGGCGTCACCGTGCTGACCGCGGTGGTGCCGGACCCGTTCGGCTACGGGCGGATCCTGCGCGACGAGGCGGACGGCGCGGTCGCGGCGATCGTCGAGGAGAAGGACGCCTCGGACACTCAGCGGACGATCGACGAGATCAACTCCGGCGTGTTCGCCTTCGACGCCAAGCTGCTGGTGGACGCGCTCGCCGAGGTCACCACGGACAACTCGCAGGGCGAGGAGTACCTGACCGACACCCTGGAGATCCTGCGCCGGGCCGGCCACCGGGTGGGCGCCGTGGTCGCCACCGACTACCGGGACATCCTCGGCATCAACGACCGGGTGCAGCTGGCGCACGCCCGCCGGCTGCTGAACGACCGGCTGCTGGAGCGGGCGATGCGGGCCGGGGTGACCGTGGTGGACCCGGCGACCACCTGGTTCGACGTCCAGGTCTCCTACGAGCCCGACGCGGTGGTCCTGCCCAACACCCAGCTGCAGGGCGCCACCCACCTCGGCGAGGGCTGCGAGGTCGGCCCGAACTCGACGATCAAGGACACCCGGATCGGCGCCGGGGCGCGTGTGAGCAACACCACGGCGGACCGCGCCGAGGTCGGCGAGCTCGCCACCGCCGGCCCGTACGCCTACCTGCGGCCGGGCGCCAGGCTGGCCCGCGGGGCCAAGGTCGGCACCTACGTCGAGGTGAAGAACTCGGAGCTGGGCGAGGGCGCCAAGGTGCCGCACCTCTCCTACATCGGCGACGCCACGATCGGCGAGGGCACCAACGTCGGCGCCGCCTCGGTCACCGTGAACTACGACGGCGTCAACAAGCACCGCACGGTGATCGGTGCGCACTGCCGTACCGGATCCGACAACATGTTCATCGCGCCGGTGACGGTGGGCGACGGCGCCTACACCGCGGCCGGCTCGGTGATCACCAACGACGTGCCGGCCGGTGCGCTCGGCGTCGGCCGGGCCCAGCAGCGGAACATCGCCGGCTGGGTGGGGCGCAAGCGCCCCGGGAGCTCGTCGGCGCAGGCCGCGGCGGCCGCGACGGAGCGCGACGAGCGGCCCGCGACGGAGGCCTGAGCGGGCGGGCGAGAGCCCGTGGACGGTCCCGGGGCGGACGGTTCGCGCGCGGGCGCGTAACCTTGGGGTCATACGTGCGCCATTGGGCCTACCGCCCGTATCCAGGCGTACCGACAATTCCCCCGACCCCTCACGCCGGCTGGCGACGCCTGCCCGCGGTGCGGACGGGATCGGTGTCAGCAACGCGAGGAGACGGTGGCAGTGAGCGGGATCACGACGTCGGGCGAGAAGAAGCTGAAGCTCTTCTCCGGCCGTGCCCACCCGGAGCTGGCGAAGGAGGTGGCCGAGTCACTGGGGACCGAACTGGTTCCGACCAAGGCCCTGGACTTCGCCAACGGTGAGATCTACGTCCGCTTCCTGGAGTCGGCCCGCGGTGCCGACTGCTTCGTGATGCAGAGCCACACGGCTCCCATCAACCAGTGGATCATGGAGCAGCTGATCATGATCGATGCTCTGAAGCGGGCCTCCGCCCGGAGCATCACCGCGATCCTCCCGTTCTACGGGTACGCCCGTCAGGACAAGAAGCACCTGGGCCGCGAGCCCATCTCCGCCCGGCTGGTCGCCGACCTGCTGCGCCAGGCCGGTGCCGACCGGCTGATGGCCGTGGACCTGCACACCGCGCAGATCCAGGGCTTCTTCGACGGCCCGGTCGACCACCTGTTCGCGCTGCCGCTGCTGGCGGACTACGTGGGCGAGCGGGTCGACCGCGACAAGCTCACCGTGGTCTCCCCGGACGCCGGCCGCGTCAAGGTGGCCGACCAGTGGTGCGACCGGCTGGACGCGCCGCTGGCGATCATCCACAAGCGCCGCGACATGACCCAGGCCAACACCATCCTGTCGGCCGAGGTCGTCGGTGACGTCAGGGACCGGGTCTGCGTCCTGGTCGACGACATGATCGACACCGCCGGCACGATCTGCGCCGCCGCCGACGCGCTGTTCGATGCCGGTGCCGCGGACGTCCTGGTGGCCGCCACCCACGGTGTGCTCTCCGGCCCGGCCGCGGACCGGCTGAAGAACTCCCGGGTCAGCGAGTTCGTGTTCACCAACACCCTGCCGACCCCGGCCTCGCTCCAGCTGGACAAGATCACCACGCTGTCGATCGCCCCGTCCATCGCCGCCGCGATCCGCGAGGTGTTCGAGGAGGGCTCGGTCACCAGCCTCTTCGAGGGCGTGCACTGACCAAGCCCCGTGCGTGCGGCCCCGGTTCCGGAAGGACCGGGGCCGCCGCCGATTTCGCGAGAGGGCACCGCTCCGGTTAGACTCGTGAAACTGCTCGGCGAGGGATGCCGTGTGCCCGCTCCGCGGGTGCCCGCTCCGTGATCGACGCGCTGCCGGCTCCGGAAGCCCCGGGTTCCCGGCAGAGGTCGTGCGCCGCCGAGTGACCCCCGAATGTGATGAGGGTGTGGTCCCGGCGGTTTTTCGCGTTGCCTGCACCCCCGCGCCAGCTTTCACGAGGAGTGCAGTCGTGTCCGAGATCCGCCTTGCCGCCGAGACCCGTACCGAGTTCGGCAAGGGTGCCGCCCGTCGCGCCCGCCGTGCCGGCTTCGTCCCCGGTGTCGTCTACGGCCACGGCCACGCGCCGGTTCACCTGAACCTGCCCGGCCACGACCTGATGATGGCCCTGAAGACCCCGAACACCCTGCTGGTCGTCCCGATCGAGGGCAAGGACGAGTACGTGCTGCCCAAGGCCGTCCAGCGCGAGGCCATCAAGCGCACCATCGAGCACGTCGACCTGCTGCTGGTCAAGCGCGGCGAGAAGGTCACCGTCGAGATCCCGGTCCACACCGAGGGCGAGCTGGCCCCGGGCGGCAACCTGCTGGAGCACGTCCTGCAGGCCCTGCCGATCGAGGCCGAGGCCACCCACCTGCCCGAGGCCGTCACCGTCTCGGTCGAGGGTCTGGAGGCCGGTGCCTCGATCCACGCCAAGGACATCACCCTGCCGAACGGCGTCTCGCTGGCCGTCGAGGCCGACGCCGTCGTGCTGCAGGTCATCGCCGCCCAGGCCGCCCCGGCCGAGGACGAGGCCGCCGAGGCCGAGGCCGGCGCCGAGGCCTGAGCCTCACGCACAGTCTGAGACCGCTGCCCCGGTCGCTCCCGCTGGAGCGGCCGGGGCAGCGGCGTGTCCGGGATGATCGGGATGACGGCGGTGAACATGATCACGAGGAGCGGTGGGATGAACGACGAATCGTACGAAGGCCCCTGGCTGGTGGTGGGGCTGGGCAACCCCGGGGAGCAGTACGCCCGCAACCGGCACAACATCGGGTTCATGGTGGTGGACCTGCTGGCCCAGCGGATGGGCGCCAAGTTCAAGGCCCACAAGAGCCGGGCCCAGATCGCCGAGGGGCGGCTGGCGGGCCGGCGGGTGGTGCTGGCCAAGCCGATGTCGTTCATGAACCTCTCCGGCGGGCCGGTCACCGCGCTGCGCGACTTCTACAAGGCGCCGGTCTCCGCGCTGGTGGCCGTCCACGACGAGCTGGACATCGACTACGCGGCCCTGCGGCTGAAGCTGGGCGGCGGCGACAACGGGCACAACGGGCTGAAGTCCATCACCAAGTCGCTCGGCCCGGAGTACCACCGGGTGCGGTGCGGGATCGGCCGTCCGCCGGGCCGGATGGAGGTCGCGGACTTCGTGCTGAAGGACTTCTCCGCCACCGAGCGCAAGGACCTGGAGTGGTTCGTGGACCGCTCGGCGGACGCGGTGGAGGCGCTGCTCTCCGAGGGCCTGGAGCGGGCCCAGTCGACGTACAACTCCTGACCCGCCGTCACGTCCCGGCTCCGGCCATGGGCCCGTCCCGGCCGCCACCCCGGTCCTGGGTGAAGGGCGGTGGTCCGGCTGCGCAACGGTCGTACAACTCTTGACAGGCCAAACCTGAATACCTGTGAGAAATCTGTGCGGATCGGATAGCGTCAAGGCCAGTACGCGAACGGGTTGGGGAGTTCTCGATGCGGAGTTTGCGGCCGGTCCGGCGGCTTCGGCGGATCCGGGTGGTTCGGCTGGGAAGGCTCGGACGGCGGGTGGGCACGGCGGGTGCACTGGGCACCGCGGGTGTGCTCGGCGCTGCCGGGATGCTGCTGGGCGCGGCCGGCACCGCGCACGCCGACTCGGTGGCGGAGCCCGATCCGGGTGTGGTGTCCCCGGAGCCCGTCTCGGCGCAGCTCGGCCCGGTGCTCGGCAACGCGGTCGGCGGTGACGCCGGACTGCTGGCCGTCGGCGGCGGGCTGGTCGTGGCGGCCGGCGGCGCGGCCCTGTGGGTCAAGCGCCACCGCACGGGCGAAGCGGCGGAGTGAGCACGCGGTCGTGACGGAGGGGCCGGGAACCGAGTCGATCGGATCCCGGCCCCTCCGGTTGTTGCGCCGGGCGTGTCACCCGTTTCCGTCCGCCCGGGGCGGCCCGGAAGGGGGGAGGGCCCCGGGGCGCCGGCCCCCCCCGCGCGGGGGCCCGTGGGGGGCCGGGGGGGGGACCCCGGGGGCGCGCGCGGGACGCCCCCCCCCGACCGGGAGCTTCATGAAGAGCCGGGCGATCTCACCGCCCAGGTTCACGCCGATGGCCAGCGCCATCGCGATCGCGGCGGCCCGGGTGAT
>NZ_JBHVRK010000022.1:0-117375 GCF_042885845.1 Kitasatospora sp. NPDC058032
ATAGCTGAGGTACCGCGGCCGGTGCAGCTCGCAGAACGCCGCGAACTCCAGCGGTACGGCGGGTTCGCCGGGCCCCTGGGGCGGCTCGGCGGTGCGGCGGTGGCGGACGGGCGGGGAGTGGTGCGCAGTGGTGTCAGAGGCGTGGGTGCGGAGCGTCGTGGCCGGTCAGCGGGGTGGAGCGGCCGGTGGCGGCGGCCGGTCGGTGCGACATCGCAGAGGGTGTGATGTGCCACCGTAGGCGGTCCGGGGGCTCTCGTCCACGTCTGCGGCGCGAAGCCGCACCCGCACCACCGGGCGCACCACCGTTCACGCGCCGGCCGGGTCGTGTCGGACCGCTCCGGGCTGCGGCGATGCCGCGCACGGGCCTGGCCCCGGTGGCCCCGGGCGGGGGCGGGGTGATGGGCCGGCCCCGTCGCACGCATCCCGCGTGCCCGGCCCTTCGACGGTGGATCGCCGTGTACGAGTTAGAAGTTGACGAACGGTCAGGTGTTGCTGCGGCGGCCCTCGGCCGAGCCGACGCGGTCGTCCGGTGCGGCGCCCCGGGCGAGCTGGGCGGGGAACGCCTCGACCGCCCGGCGGCGGGCGAGCCGCGCGGCCGCCGCAGCCGCGGCCCCTGCGGTCCCGGCCGCTTCCGTGGCGGCGGTCAGTCGCTCCCGCTCCCGCTCGTGCTCCCGGCCCCGGGCGTCCGCGGCCCCGTGCTCCGCGGTCGCGTGCTCCACGTCCGCGCGTCCGGCGTCCGGCCGGACCTGCTGGGTCTGCTCGATCTCGTGGGTCTGCTGGGCCTGTTGGGCCTCCTGTTCCTCGTGGGCCGCGTCGTGCGCCACCTCGTCGACGGCTTCCTGGGCGGCTTCGTGGACGGCCTCGCGCGCGGTCTTGGCGGCGGCCCGCGGCCGGGCGGCTCCGGCGCCCCGCCGGGCCCGCCCGTCGGCGGTGCGCGCCGCGTGTTCCTCGGCCGCCTGTCTAGCCGCCAGGTAGGCCTGGACGGCTGCCATCCCGTAGACGGGCTGGATCAGTTGGTGGCCCTTGAAGAAGGGGCGGGCGGGGGCGAATCCGGCGGCGACCACGAGGTCGCGGATCTCCGCTATCTCCGCTTCGCTGCGCGCGGTGAAGCGGACCTCCCAACCCTTCTTGTAGGTATGGCCCTGTGCGCCGCTGCGGCGGGCCGGGTCCGGCCGGCGGACGTATCCGGGCAGGCGTCCGAGCCGGAGCTGGGCCGCGCGGAGGCCGGCGGTCTCGTCACGTGACATGTACTAAGGGTAGGCAATCCGGCGGGCTGGAGTGACGCCCGGAGGTGACTTCGCCGTATGTGCTTGATCACGCAGGGTCAGACGGCCTGGTGGCTGATCGATGATGATCGAGTATGACAACCAGATGATCACCCATTCCTCCGAATGGGTGAGGGTATGAGGACTTTAGTGCAGCCTGATCCCGGTTTCGCGACGGTTGAGTAACAGTGCGTCAGGCGGCCGGAACTCGCTCCCTGGCGTTGGGGATGGTGTCGGCATGAACTACCGGATTCCCATGCCGCCGCCGTCCCTGGAGGAACTGGCGCGCCGTCAGCAGAACGTCCTCACCGCCGGCCAGCTGCGCGCCCGGGGTGTGCCGGCCCGGATCATCAGCGAGCACTGCCGCCGCGGCGGCCCCTGGCGGCGGCTGCTGCCCCGGGTCTACCTGCTGCAGTCCGGTGACCCCTCGCCGGAGCAGCGGATGTGGGCGGCGCTGCTGTACGCGGCGCAGAACGGCCGGGAGGAGGGGCGCCGCGAGGGGGCGGCGATCACCGGCGCCGCCGCGCTCGCGCTGTACGGTTTCGCCGCCGTGCCCCGGCTGCCCGCCCTCACCGGGGTGGACGTGCTGGTGCCCCGCCAGCGGCGGCTGAAGGACGCCGGTGAGGTGCGGATCCGGCGCACCGGGCGGGAGTTGGTGGCGCGCTCGGTGCACGGGCTGGCCTGCGCCCCGGTGGCCAGGGCGGTCGCCGACGCGCTGGGCGAGTGGATGTCCGGCGAGCGGGCCGGCGGGGGAGCGGGCCGGCCGGTGCCGGTCCGGGAGGTGCTCCACGAGGCCGTGCGCCGGCCCGAGCTGCGCTGTCCGGTGCACGAGCTGGCCGCCGAGCTGGCCGAGTGCGGGCTGGTCGCCGACCCCCTGGTGCGGGCGGTGCTGGACGGTCTGCTGGCCGCCGAGCGGGACCGGGTGCTGGTGCTCGTCGGCGAGCTGGCCGACGAGTGGCTGCTGCCCGCCCCGCTGACCGGCCCGGAGCTGCGGATGCGCGGCGGCACGTACGTCGCCGTCCCGGACCTCTACTGGCCGGAGGCGGGCGTCGCGGTCGAGGTCGATTCGGAGGCGCGCTGCCTCGGCGAGGCCGAGGCGGCCTGGGTGCGCGGCGGCCGGCACCGGATGGAGTACCTGGGGGTGCGGGTGGTGTACGTCTGCGCCGCGCGGCTGGCCGACGATCCGGGCGCGGTCGGCGCCGAGCTGCGCGAGGCGTTCCGGCAGGGCGGCACCGACGTGGTGGAGCTGACGGTCACCGAGCACTGACCGCCCGGCCGGCCGCCGCCGGAGCGGGGCTCAGCCCCCGACGACCGGCGCGCCGACCAGCTCCACCCCGGCCGCCCGCAGCTCGTCCAGCGCGGCGGCGGTGGTGGGCGCGGCCACCCCGGCGGTCAGGTCGAGCAGCACCCGGGTGGTGAACCCGGCCCGCACCGCGTCCAGCGCGGTGGCCCGGACGCAGTGGTCGGTGGCCAGGCCGACCACGTCCACCTCGGTGACCTGCCGCTCGCGCAGCCACTCGGCCGGCCCGCGGCTGTTCTCGTCCACGCCCTCGAAGCCGCTGTACGCCGCCGCGTAGGCGCCCTTGTCGAAGACCGCCTCGATCGCGCCGGAGGTGACGGACGGGGCGAAGTTGGGGTGGAAGCCGACCCCCTCGGTGCCCGCCACGCAGTGCGCCGGCCAGCTGTGCACGTAGTCGGGGTCGTCGGAGAAGTGGTCGCCCGGGTCGATGTGGTTGTCGCGGGTGGCGAGGATGTGCCGGTAGCCGGGCGAGGACTCGGCGATGAGGTCGGTGATCGCGGCGGCCACCTCGGCCCCGCCGGCGACGGCCAGGCTGCCGCCCTCGCAGAAGTCGTTCTGCACGTCGACGACGATCAGTGCCCGGTGCATGGCTGGCATTCCTCGGTCTGGTGGGGTCCTGCGGAGGACTGGTGGCGGGGACGTGAGGGGGCCTCACGGTCCGTACGGGGGAACTCTACGTTCGACTGTAGGCAGTGGCATCCGGGGGCGGAAGGCCCGGGCCCGGTCCGGACCTTCCGCCGTCCACGGAGCGTCCACGAAGCGTCCCCGGGCCGCCGGCCGGAGCCCCCCGGGCCGCCCGGCAGCCGCCCGCGGGCCGGGCGTCACACGTGCAGTTCGGTCGCCAGCACGGGGTCGCCCTTGGAGAGCTGGGTGGCCGACAGCGGCAGGGCCGCCCGGGCCCGGACGTGCCGCTCGCGCGCGGCCTCCAGCGTCTCCCGGCCGACCACCTCGCCGGCCTTGATCAGCGGCACCTGCACCAGGTGCGGCGCCAGGGCGTCCGGGACGGGGCCGGTGCCGACCACCTCGGCCTCCGCGATGCCGTCCGCGTCCGGCCGCCGGGCCGCCCACTTGCGCCCGCCGATGCTGGTCTTGCCGCCGGCCGCGCGCTTGGCGACCGGGACCAGGGGGCCGTCCGGCCCGGCGGCGCGGGCGACCAGCTTGTAGACCATCGCGCAGGTCGGCTGCCCGCTGCCGGTGACCAGGCTGGTGCCCACGCCGTAGCCGTCCACCGGGGCGGCGGCCAGCGCGGCGATCGCGTACTCGTCGAGGTCGGAGGTGACGATGATCCGGGTGCCGGTGGCGCCGAGCTCGTCGAGCTGGCGGCGGACCCGGTGGGCGAGCAGCGTGAGGTCGCCGGAGTCGATCCGGACGGCGCCCAGCTCGGGGCCGGCCACCTCGACGGCGGTGTGCACGGCCTCGCGCAGGTCGAAGGTGTCGACCAGCAGGGTGGTGCCCCGGCCCATCGAGTCGATCTGCGCCCGGAAGGCGTCCCGCTCGCTGTCGTGGACGAGGGTGAAGGCGTGCGCGGCGGTCCCGGTGGTCGGGATGCCGTAGGTGAAGCCGGCCTCCAGGTCGGAGGTGGCGGCGAAGCCGGCCACGTACGCGGCGCGGGCGGCGGCGACGGCGGCCCGCTCGTGCGCGCGCCGGGCGCCCATCTCGATCACCGGGCGCCCGCCGGCCGCGGACGTCATCCGGGAGGCCGCGGCGGCGATCGCCGAGTCGTAGTTGAGGATCGAGAGGATCACCGTCTCCAGGATCACCGCCTCGGCGAAGCTGCCCTCGACGGTCAGCAGCGGCGAGCCGGGGAAGTAGACCTCGCCCTCGGGGTAGCCGTGGATGTCGCCGGTGAACCGGTAGTCGGCGAGGAAGCGCAGGGTGTCCTCGTCGACCACCCGCTGGGCGGCGAGCCAGTCCAGCTGGGCGGAGGTGAAGCGGAAGTTCTCCACCGCGTCCAGGACCCGGCCGGTGCCGGCCAGCACGCCGTAGCGCCGGCCGGCGGGCAGTCGGCGGGTGAACACCTCGAAGACGGAGCGGCGGTGCGCGGCCCCGCTGCGCAGGGCGGCCTGCAGCATGGTGAGCTCGTAGCGATCGGTGAGCAGCGCGGTCGAGCCGGCCGCGGGCACGGGAGTGGCGTCCATGCGGATGATGCTACTACCCCTTAGCGTCAATGTGACGATTTCTCGGCGCGGAGATCCTTCCAGCGCGTCGCGCCCCCGGGGGCGGAATCGCCCGTCGGTCCCCCGGATGGCAGCATGGGGCAGGAGGGGCACGTGGAAGCCACGTGACGGCCGGGTGGGAGCCACCCGGGAACCGAACTGAGCGGCAGGAGGATCCGGCGGTGAGTGTCGCGCCCGTGGAGATCGAGCGCCCGGAGGTCGAGGGCGTACCGGTGACGGAGCCGGACACCCCGTGGGTCACCATCGTCCACAACGATCCGGTCAACCTGATGAGTTACGTCCAGTACGTCTTCCAGGCCTACTTCGGCTATCCGAAGGACAAGGCCCGGAAGCTGATGATGGAGGTGCACACCAAGGGCCGGGCGGTGGTCTCCAGCGGCTCGCGCGAGGAGATGGAGCGCGACGTGCAGGCGATGCACGGCTACGGCCTCTGGGCGACCCTGCAGCACGACTGACCGCACGACCCGACTGCACGACCGGCCGTACCGGCGGCCGTGCGGCCGCGGACCACTGGAACCGACGAGGACGGGCTGACCGATACCGATGGCTGGGTTGTTCGAGAGTGCCGGCGCCGGGGGCGCGGTGCTCGCGCTGGACGAGCTGGAGGCCTCCATCCTGCGCTCGCTGGAAGTGCAGATGCTGGAGCTGATCGGCCCCGGACCGGGCGGCGACGGGGACGGCGACCCGCTGGCGGCGCTGTTCGCCGAGGGGCCGACCGAGGCGCCCGACGATCCGGCGCTGGCCCGGCTCTTCCCGGACGCCTACGGGGATCCGGGCGGGCCGGCCGACCCGCGGTCCGCCGAGGCCTCCGGGGAGTTCCGCCGCTACACCGAGCTGGACCTGCGGGCCCGCAAGCGGGACGACGCGCTGCACGTCGTCCGGGCGCTGGACGGCCTGGGCGGCGAGGGCGGCCTGGTCAGCCTGGATGCCCCGGCGTGCCTGCGCTGGCTGGGCGCGCTCAACGACCTGCGGCTGGCCCTGGGCGTGCGGCTGGAGGTCACCGAGGACGACGAGCAGGGCCTGTACGACCTGCCGGACGCCGACGACCGCAAGCCGCTGGTGATGGCCTACCTGTGGCTCGGCGCCCTGCAGGAGTCGCTGCTGGAGGCGGTCGCCGACTGACGCCCCGGAGGTGCCCCCGGGGGGCGCGTCCCACCCGTTCGGCCGGGCCCCGGCCACTCGTCCGCATGCTGGACGGGCGGCCGGGGCTTTTCCGTCCAAAACGGGCGAAAACCTATCGAGTCATGCTCAAATATCGCTCAGATGGACACCGGTATCCGGATCGTGCGTGGTACGACTGCTGCCCCACTCCCGCGAGTGCCACCCGCGACATCCCATCCAGGACGGTGCAGCATGGCCGAACAGCTCTACGACGAGGTCGTCGACGCCCGACCGGACGAAGAGGGCTACCACCGGGGTCTGGGCAGCCGCCAGATCCAGATGATCGCGATCGGCGGCGCCATCGGCACCGGCCTGTTCCTCGGCGCGGGCACCGCGATCTCGAAGTCCGGCCCCAGCCTGATCCTGTCCTACGCGGTCGCCGGCGTGGTGATCTTCGCGATCATGCGGGCGCTCGGCGAACTGCTCACCTACCGCCCGGTGGCCGGCAGCTTCGCCGAGTACGCGCGGGAGTTCCTCGGCCCCTTCGCCGGCTACGTGACGGGCTGGACGTACTGGCTCTTCTGGGTTGTCACGGGCATGGCGGAAACCACCGCCGCGGCCGTCTACGTGAAGTTCTGGGCCCCCGGGATCCCGCAGTGGCTCTGCGCGCTCTGCTTCCTGGTGCTGCTCTACGGGGCCAACCTGATCTCGGTGAAGATCTTCGGCGAGATCGAGTTCTGGTTCTCCATGGTCAAGGTCACCGCGATCATCGGCATGATCCTGATCGGCATCGGGGTGCTCACCCTCGGGTTCAGCGACGCCGGCGACACCGCGTCGATCACCCACCTCTGGCAGGACGGCGGCTTCTTCCCCAAGGGCGTCGGCGCCACCGTGATGACCCTGCAGATCGTCATGTTCGCCTACCTGGGCGTCGAACTCGTCGGCGTCACCGCGGGGGAGAGCGAGAACCCGAAGAAGACCCTGCCGCGGGCCATCAACACCCTGCCCTGGCGGATCGCGCTGTTCTACATCGGCGCCCTGGTCGTCATCCTGTCGCTGGTGCCGTGGACCGAGTTCCAGCCCGGCGTCAGCCCGTTCGTCGCCACCTTCAGCAAGATCGGCATCCCCGCCGCGGCCGGCATCATCAACTTCGTGGTGCTCACCGCCGCGCTCTCCTCCTGCAACTCCGGCATGTACTCCACCGGCCGGATGCTGCGCGACCTCGCCCTGCGCGGCCAGGCCCCCGGGCGGCTCACCCGGCTCAACGGCCACCGCAGCCCGGCCGCCGCGATCACCGCCTCCGCGCTGCTGATGGGCCTCGGCGTGGTGCTCAACTACCTCGTCCCGGCCAAGGCGTTCGAGTACATCACCTCGGTCGCCACCGTCTGCGGCCTGTGGACCTGGGCGATGATCCTGATCTGCCAGATCCGCTACCGCCGGGCCTGGAAGGGCGGCCACCTGCCGCCGCCCTCCTTCAAGGCCCCCGGCGGCGCCTGGAGCAGCTGGGCCGCGCTCGCCTTCCTGGTCATGGTGGTCGTGCTGATCGCCCTGGACGAGTCCAACCGGATCTCGCTGTACGTCTTCCCGGTCTGGGCCGTGCTGCTGGTCGCCGGCTACCGGGGGCTGCGGCGCCGCACTCCCACCGCGGTGCACGCGGTCGCCCACGACCACCTGCACGTGCCGGGCGACGGTGGCACCGGGGCCCGCTGACCGAGCCTCGGACGCCCCGGCGGTCCACCGCCGGGGCGTGGCTATCCTGGCGCCATGCTGACCATCACCCGAGAACTGCGCGACGCGATCGTCGCCCACGCCCGCGCCGACCATCCGGACGAGGCCTGCGGCGTGGTCGCCGGGCCGGAAGGCAGCGGCCGCCCCGAGCGGTTCATCCCGATGCTCAACGCCGCCCGCTCGCCCACCTTCTACGAGTTCGACTCGGGCGATCTGCTCAAGCTCTACCGCGAGATGGACGACCGGGACGAGGAACCGGTGATCGTCTACCACTCGCACACCGCCACCGAGGCCTACCCCTCCCGCACCGACGTGAGCTACGCCTCCGAGCCGAACGCCCACTACGTCCTGGTCTCGACCGCCGAGGGAAACGGTGCCGGGGACCCGTACCAGTTCCGCTCGTTCCGCATCGTGGACGGCGTGATCACGGAGGAAGACGTCCAGGTCGTCGAGGCCTATCCGGCCTGACCCGCACCCACCTGGGCGAGGCCCGCCGACCGCCCGCGAGCGGTCGGCGGGCCGTTGCCGTTTTCGGGCCCGTCCCGACATGAGGGACGAACTCATCCGCATCCCGAGACGGGCATGGAGGAGCGGGCCCGGGAATCTATACGATGAGCCCATGCGTTCCGTCGATGTGAGCACTCAGGCCCCGGGCACCCGCCTCGTGGCGCGCCTGCACATCGACCTGTGCCGGCACGCCGGCGCGATCTGTCCCGGTACGCCGGCGCGCTCGCGCTGAGCCGCCCGTCCGGCCCGCCCGTGGAGACCACCGCCCCGGGCCGCAACGCCCTGCCGCGCCCGCTGCGGCCCACCCACCTCACGACTCGCACAGGAGCGCACCCATGGCCATCGAGGTCCGCATCCCGACCATCCTCCGCACCTACACCGACGGCGCCAAGGCCGTCGAGGGCACCGGCAGCAACCTCGGGGAACTCTTCACCGACCTCGACGCCCGCCACCCGGGCATCGCCGCCCGCCTGCTGGACGGCGGCGAGCTGCGCCGCTTCGTCAACGTCTACCTGAACGACGAGGACGTCCGCTTCCTGGAGGGCATCTCCACCGCCGTCGCCGACGGCGACAGCGTCACCATCCTGCCCGCCGTGGCCGGCGGCGCCCGCTGACCGCCCGCCCGCCCCGTCCCGCGCACCGCCCGGGACGGGGCGGGCCGTCCGTACCGAACCCCACCGCCGCCCGCCGGAGGACCCCTTGCGTTACGACAGCCCGCTCGAAGCCGTCGGCAACACCCCGCTGGTCCGCCTGCCCCGGCTGTCCGCCGCGGTGCCCGGCAACAGCGAGGGCCTGGTCACCCTCTGGGCCAAGCTGGAGGACCGCAACCCCACCGGCTCCATCAAGGACCGCCCGGCGCTGCACATGATCGAGCGCGCCGAGGCCGACGGCCGGCTCACCCCCGGCTGCACCATCCTCGAACCCACCAGCGGCAACACCGGCATCTCGCTGGCCATGGCGGCCAAGCTCAAGGGCTACCGGATGGTCTGCGTGATGCCCGAGAACACCAGCGAGGAGCGGCGCGAACTGCTGCGCATGTGGGGCGCCGAGATCATCTCCTCGCCCGCCGCCGGCGGCTCCAACACCGCCGTGCGGATCGCCAAGGAGATCGCCGCCGAGCACCCCGACTGGGTCATGCTCTACCAGTACGGCAACCCCGACAACGCCGGCGCCCACTACACCGGCACCGGCCCCGAGATCCTCGCCGACCTGCCCACCGTCACCCACTTCGTGGCCGGCCTGGGCACCACCGGCACCCTCATGGGCGTCGGCCGCTACCTGCGCGAGAAGGTGCCCGGGGTGCGGATCGTCGCCGCCGAGCCGCGCTACGACGACCTCGTCTACGGCCTGCGCAACCTCGACGAGGGCTTCGTCCCCGAGCTGTACGACGCCGAGGTGCTCACCACCCGCTTCTCGGTCGGCTCCGCCGACGCCGTCCGGCGCACCCGCGAACTCCTCCAGCAGGAGGGCATCTTCGCCGGCGTCTCCACCGGCGCGATCCTGCACGCGGCGATCGGGGTGGGCCGCAAGGCCGCCCAGGCCGGCGAGCGCGCCGACATCGTCTTCGTGGTCGCCGACGGTGGCTGGAAGTACCTGTCCACCGGCATCTACACCGCCGAGTCCACCGAGGCCGCCGTCGAGGCGCTGCAGGGCCAGCTCTGGGCCTGACCGGTCCGCGGCCCCGGCCGCGACCACCGGGGTTTTGTCCGCGTCCTGCTTCCGGTTCGTCACGGTTCGACCACGGTCCCCGCTCCGGGGCCCGGGTCGGCCCGGCGCCCGGAAAGGCTGTTCACGAACGTCCCCCCACGCACCAGCGGAGGTGACCCGTGAGCCGCAGCACCGACCTGTGGTCGTACACCGAGATCGCCCGCCACATCAACGTCCAGCCCGAGACCGTGCGCACCTACCGGCGGCACGGCCTGCTGCCCGAACCGGACCTGGTCGACGCCGGCGGGCACCCCCGGTGGTACCCCGACACCATCCGCGGCTGGGCCCGCCGGCGCCCCGGCCACCGCTGACGCCCCACCGCGGCGCCCCCGCCCCCGGCTCCCCGGGCGTTCTGGTGATTCCAGCCACAGCACGGCACGGAGACGGGGGCAAAGTGCCGCTCCGCCCTTACTCTCGACAACACGCGCAGGGCAGCGCCTCCGGCCGGCATTCCCGGCCCGCTGTCATGACCAGCGGCAGCCAGGACGTGTCGGGGCGGAGGGGCTCGGATGAAACTGACCGTGGTGGGGTGCTCGGGGAGCTTCCCGTCCGCCGACTCGCCGTGCTCCAGCTACCTGGTGGAGGCCGACGGCTACCGCGTCGTGCTCGACCTCGGCAACGGGGCGCTCGGCGCCCTGCAGAAGTACGTCTCGATCTACGACGTCGACGCCGTGCTGCTCAGCCACCTGCACGCCGACCACTGCATCGACCTGTGCGCCTACTGGGTCGCCCGCAACTACCGGGCCGAGGGCTGTCCGGATCCGATGCCCGTCTACGGCCCGGCCGGCACCGCCGCCCGGATGGCCCGCGCCTACGACATGCCGGAGAACCCCGGGATGAAGGAGGTGTTCGAGTTCCGCACCCTCACCCCCGGCCGCTTCGACCTCGGCCCGTTCCGGATCGGCGTCGCCCAGGTCAACCACCCCGTCGACGCCTTCGCCTTCCGGCTCGAACACGCCGGCCGCAGCCTCGTCTACTCCGGCGACACCGGCGAGAGCCCCGAACTCGTCGAGCTCGCCCGGGACACCGACCTCTTCCTGTGCGAGGCCGCCTACCTCGACGGCCGCGACACCTACCGGGCCGTCCACCTCAACGGCCGCGAGGCCGGCGAGCACGCCACCGCGGCCGACGCCCGCCGACTCGTCCTCACCCACATCCCGCCGTGGACGGACGCCGAGCTGAACCGGCGGGACGCGGCGGCGGCCTTCCCCGGACCGGTGGACATCGCCCGGCCCGGCGCCGTCTACGAGCTCTGACCCACGCGACGCGCGGACGTCGGCCCACCTCGCGTACCTCGGCTCACCCCACGTACGTCAGCCAGTGCCGGTAGCGCCCGTCCGCGCCGGTCACCGCCGCCTCGTAGGCCGCCCGCAGCCGCGTGGTCAGCGCTCCCGGGACGGCCGGCAGCTCCCGGTCGTCCAGCGAACGCACCGCCACCACCCCGGCCGCCGTCCCGCACAGGAACACCTCGTCCGCCGCGTACAGGTCCGAACGCAGCAGCGGCTCCACCCGCACCGGCACGCCCAGGTCGCGGGCCAGCGTGAGCAGGGTGTCCCGGGTGATCCCCTCCAGCGCGCCCGCGCTGGTCGGCGGAGTGCGCAGCACCCCGTCGCGGACGGCGAACACGTTCTCGCCCGTGCACTCGCTCACCGCGCCGTCCGGGCCGAGCAGCAGCGCCTCGTCGTAACCCGCGTCGGTCGCCTCCCGGCGGGCCAGCACCGAGTTCAGGTAGGGGCCGGTCGCCTTCGCGGCGGGCGGCACCGCGTTCGGGTCGGTCCGCCGCCAGCTGCTCGTCTTCAGCCGGATCCCGCCCTCCGCGTCCGGGAGCTGGGAGTGCCACGGCCAGCTCGCGATCGCCGTGCTGGTCGGCGCGGACCGCATGTCCAGGCCCATCGTGCCGTAACCCAGGAAGGCGAAGTGCCGCAGGTAACAGGAGCGGTGGCCGTTGGCCCGGACCAGGGCGAGGGTGGCCCCGGCCAGGTCGTCCACGCCGTACGGCAGCTCCATCCGCAGCATGCGCGCGCTGCGCTCCAGCCGGCGCAGGTGCTCGGGCAGCCGGAACACCGCCGGGCCGTCCGCCGTGGCGAACGCCCGGGTGCCCTCCAGCACCCCGGTGCCGTAGTGCAGGCCGTGGGAGAGGACGTGCGTGGTCGCCGCGTGCCAGGGCACCAGCGCGCCGTCCAGCCAGATCGTCGAAGCCTCGGGAAGAGCGGTCATGGGCGCCATCCTGACCACCGGACCGCCGCCGGTCAGCGCCCGGAGCGCTGCCGGAACCGGCCATGACCGGGAGCGGAAGCAGCCCGTCTCGCAGGGTGGAAACCCCGGACGGACGGACGCGGGCCGTCACTAGGCTGCGCCGATGGAGAGCCCCGCCGACCGGGACGCCACCCGGCTCTACGCCCTGCTGCTCGCCGAACCCGGCCGTCCGCCCGCCGCGTTGCTCCCCGACTGGGACGAACGCCGGATCGCCGCCGCCACCGCCGAACTCCTCGCCCTCGGCCTGCTCCAGCCCGCCGCGGCCGGCCGCGCCCCCGACCGCGCCGGCGGCGAGGCCGCCGTGTCCGTGGACACCGCCGTCCGGCAGCTGCTGCTCGACGCCGACCGGCAGGTCGCCGAACTGGTCGGGGCCCTGCACCGGGCCCGCGACACGGTGGACCGGCTGCACACCGGCTACCTGCCCGTCCAGGAGCGGCACCGCGCCGGCACCGCGCTGGAAGTCGTCCGCGGCGCCGAGCGGATCGCCGCCCTGCTGGAGGACGCCGCCCGCGGCGCCCGCACCGAGGCGCTCTCGCTGCGCCCCGGCCAGGACCTCTCCGGCCCGGCGCTGGCGGGCAAGCTCGCCCGCGAACGCCTCGCCCTCGCGCACGGCGCCGCGCTGCGCACCATCCACCCGGTGGCCGCGCTGCGCCGTCCGGCGGTGCTCGGGCACGTCCGGGAGCTGACCGCCGCCGGGGCGCGGATCCGGGTGGCCCATTCGCTGCCGCTCTGGCTGATCGTGGTGGACGCCCGGCTGGCGATCCTGCCGGCCCCGGGAGCCGGCCCCGGCGGGGACGCCCCGGTCGCGGAGGAGGCCGTGGTGGTGCGTGAGCCGGCGCTGGTGGCGCTGGTCGCCGAGCTGTTCGAGTACTTCTGGTCGGCGGCCTGGGCGCCCGCCGAACTCCTGCCCGAGGGTGAGGTGATGACGGATCGTCAGATCGAGGTGCTGCGGCTGCTGGCGGCCGGGCGGACCGATGCGGCGATCGCCCGCAAGCTGGAGCTGTCGGAGCGGACGGTGCGCCGGCTGGTCGCCGAACTGACCGCCGGCCTGGGCGCGGAGAGCCGCTTCCAGGCCGGCGTGCACGCCGCCCGGCTGGGCCGGGTCTGACGGTTCCCGCCGGGCGGGGTCAGCGCCGTCCGGGGACCGGCAGGCCGAGGTGGTCGCGCAGCGTCGTGCCGGTGTACTCGGTGCGGAACACCCCGCGCTCCTGGAGCAGCGGCACCACCTTGTCGACGAAATCGTCCAGCCCGCCGGGGGTGAGGTGCGGGACGAGGATGAAGCCGTCCGCGGCGTCGCTCTGCACGTGCCGGTCGAGCTGGTCGGCGACGCTCCGCGGGGTGCCGATGAAGCTCTGCCGGCCGGTCACCTCGATCACCAGCTCACGGCTGCTGAGCTTCTTCTCGGCGGCCACCGCGCGCCACTTGGCGGCTGTCTCCAGGGGGTCGCCGAGCGAGGTGCGGCCCTGGACGAGATCGGAGCCCCGGACCGGGTCGCCGGCCGGGAGCGGGCCGTCCACGTCGTGGTCGGAGAGGTCGACGCCCCAGACCTGCTCCAGGTAGGCGATCGCGGTGGCCGGGCTCACCTGGGCGCGGCGGATGGCGGCGGCCCGTTCGACGGCCTCCTCCTCGGTGTCGCCCAGCACATAGGTGACCCCGGGCATGATCTTCAGCTCGTCCGGCTTGCGCCCGTACCCGGCGAGCCGCCGCTTGACGTCCGCGTGGAAGGCCTGGCCGGCGGCCAGGGTGGAGTGCCGGCTGAAGATCACGTCGGCGGTGGCGGCGGCGAACTCGCGGCCCTCGTCGGAGTCGCCGGCCTGGATCACCACGGGGTGGCCCTGCGGCGGCCGGGGCACCGAGAGAGTGCCCTCGACGTCGAACTGCGGTCCCTGGTGGCGGACCGTCCCCTCGCCCGCCGCGTCCCAGAACGCCCGGGCCAGCGCGACGGACTCGGCGGCCCGGGTGTAGCGGTCGGCGCGGTCGAGGTAGCCGCCGCGGCGGAAGTTCTCACCGGTGAAGGCGTCGGAGGAGGTGACCACGTTCCAGGCGGCGCGGCCACCGGACAGGTGGTCCAGGGAGGCGAACCGGCGGGCCAGCTCGTAGGGCTCGTTGAAGGTGGCGTTGACGGTGGCGGCCAGCCCGAGGTGGGTGGTGACGGCGGCGAGCGCGCCGAGCACGGTGATCGACTCGGGGCGGCCGACCACGTCCAGGTCGTGGATCCGGCCCTTGACCTCGCGCAGCCGCAGGCCCTCGGCGAGGAAGAAGAAGTCGAACCGGCCGCGTTCGGCGGTCGCGGCGAGGCGGCGGAAGGAGTCGAAGGCGATCTGGCTGCCGGAGGCCGGGTCGCTCCACACGGTGGTGTTGTTGACGCCGGGGAAGTGCGCGGCGAGGTGGATCTGCTTGAGCGGGCGGTCCGTCATCGGGTCACCTCGGCGGTCACGGGGGCTGCGGGGGAGGCGGGCGTGGGGATGGTCGCGGCGAGCGCGTAGCGGCTGGCGGGGCGGGCCAGGCCGAGGTGCTCGCGCAGGGTGCGGCCGGTGTAGCCGGCGCGGAACAGGCCGCGCTCGCGCAGCGCCGGTACGACGCGGTCGGCGATCGCGGCGAGGTCGCGGGCCGGGTCGGCGGGAACCAGGTGGAAGCCGTCGACCCCGCCGCCGCCCTCGGTGACCTCGGCGATCAGGGCGGCGGTCGCGGCGTCGTCGGGGAGCGCGGCCGGGATCCGGGCCAGGATCCGCAGCGCCTCGCCGCCGCGCAGCCGCAGTTCGGTGGCGGCGGTGAGCCGGGTGGCCCGGTCGGGGGCGTCCAGCAGGACGACGTCGGCGTAGCGGGCCGCGGTGGTGACCCGGGCACGGCCGCCGGGGCCGGCGTCCGGGGCGAGGTCGGCGGCGGTGACGGTGACCGCGACGACCGGGCGGCCCTGCGGCGGGCGGGGGGTGGTGGAGGGGCCGCGGACCGAGAAGTGCGGGCCCTCGAAGTCGATGTGGTGGAGCTTGGCGCGGTCGACGAACCGGCCGGTGGCGGTGTCGCGGATCTCGGCGTCGTCCTCCCAGCTGTCCCAGAGCCGGGTGACGACCTCGGCGGCGTCGGCGGCCTCGGCCCAGAGCTCGTCGGCCGGGGCGGTGCCCTTGCGGCCGAAGGCCCTGGCCTCGGCCTCGGTGTCGGAGACGCCGACCAGCCAGCCGGCCCGGCCCTCGCTGACCCAGTCCAGGGTGTTGACCGACAGGGAGGTGTGGAACGGCTCGGTGTGGGTGGTGGTGACGGTCGGGACCAGGCCGAGGCCCTGGGTGACCGGGGCGAGCCGGGCGAAGGTGGCGAGCGCGTCGAGCCGCCGCGGTTCGGGGGCGTAGGAGTCGTCGAGGGTGACGAAGTCGAGGGCGGCCCGTTCGGCGAGCCGGGCGAGGGCGGTGAAGTGCGCGGCGTCGACGTGGCCGGGGCTGTCGAGGGCGGCGGAAAGGTGCAGCTGGCGGGGCATGGGCGGCCTTGACTTTCCTGGGACGGAAGCGGGGCGTGCGGTGGTCGCGGAGCGGCCCGCGGTCCTGGGGACGCGGTCCCGGGGACGGGGCGGGCGGGTGTGCGCGGGCACGGGCCGGCCCGCCCGGGGCGCGGGCGGGCGCGGGTGACGGGGTGGTGCGCGGGCCGGGGCGCGGCGGGGACGTCAGCCGGGCGGCGGCGGGGGGAACGCTCGGGTCAGCCGCGACACGCCGCGGACCACACGCGACCGAAGTCGATGTGGCTGCGGGTCACCAGCAGACGGGGGGCGTTCACCGCTTCAGTTGACCAGCGGGTCCGCGGATCCGTCAACCACCGTCTCAGCGGGCGGCCGCCGCGGTGGACACCCGCTGAGACGGTCGCGGGCCCGCGGACCGCCTCGCCCGGGCACACGAACGGCCCCGCCCCGCCACCCGGGGAGCGGGTGGCGGGGCGGGGCCGTGAGCGGCGTGCGGGGTGGTGCGGGGTGGTGCGGGTGTCAGGCCTTGGTGACGTCCTCGATCTCGTCGTCGTCCTCGCGACCGGGGGTCTTGAGGTCGAACTTCACGATCGCGAAGCGGAACAGGAAGTAGTACAGCGCGGCGAACGCCAGGCCCAGCGGGATGATCATCCACGGGTCGGTGGCCTTGCTCCAGGCGAGCAGGTAGTCGATCAGGCCGCCGGAGAAGGTGAAGCCGTCGTGCACGCCGAGCGCCCAGGTCACGGCCATCGAGACGGCGGTGAGGAGGGCGTGGATCACGTACAGCAGCGGGGCGATGAAGACGAAGGAGAACTCGATCGGCTCGGTGACACCGGTCACGAAGGAGGTCAGCGCCAGCGACAGCATCATGCCGGTGACGGCCTTGCGGCGGTGCGGCTTGGCGGTGTGGGCGATGGCGAAGGCGGCGGCCGGCAGGGCGAACATCATGATCGGGAAGAAGCCCGACATGAACTGTCCGGCGGTCGGGTCACCGGCGAAGAAGCGGGTCAGGTCGCCGTGCACGACGGTGCCGTCGGCCTTGGTGAAGTCACCGGTCTGGAACCAGGCGTAGGAGTTCACGAACTGGTGCATGCCGACCGGCAGCAGGCCGCGGTTGACCAGGCCGAACGCACCGGCACCGAACGCGCCGGCCCCGATCAGGGTGTCGTTCAGGCTCTTGATCGCGTCACCGATGGGGCCCCAGGTCAGGGCGAACAGGACACCGACGGCGGTGCCGACGAAGGCCATGATGATCGGGACGAGGCGGCGGCCGTTGAAGAAGCCGAGCCAGTCGACCAGCTTGGTGCGGTGGTACTTCTGCCACAGCACGGCGCTGAGCAGGCCGATCACGATACCGCCGAGGACGCCGGGGTTCTGGTAGGTCGCGGGGACCCACTTGCCGTCGGCGATGTGGCCCTCGGTGATCGGGAACGCGGTCAGCACGTTCTTGTAGACCAGGAAGCCGACCAGCGCGGCGAGGGCGGTCGAGCCGTCGGCCTTCTTGGCGAAGCCGATGGCGATGCCGACCGCGAAGAGCAGCGGCAGGTTGTCGAAGACGCCGTTGCCCGCGGTGGCGAAGACCGCGGCCACCTTGTTCCAGCCGAGGCCGTCCTTGCCGAAGACGTCGTCCTGGCCCAGACGCATCAGCAGACCGGCGGCGGGGAGAACGGCGATGGGCAGCTGGAGGCTGCGGCCGATCTTCTGCAGACCCTGGAGCAGGTTCTGGCCGAACTTCTTGGTGGGGCTGGGTGTGGCCGGAGCCGTGGCGGGCGCCGGTGCCTGCGCAGACTGACTCATGGGGGTGGGTTCCTAACGGCAAGGGCGGGTCGGTCGGGAGAGGGTGCACAGGGGGCCGAACCGCGAACTGGTCTACACCACACGTGGTGTAGACCAGTTTTGTAGCACGGGTGGAGGAGGGGCGGAACCCTTGAAAGCGCCGCAGCTGAGAAGCGCTATGAAATCGAAACCTACTTGCGGATCAACGATCTTGATTACCCGCCGTGATTGGCATTTTGGCTATTTGCGCAACAAAAAGCCGGGGCGGCCGGATGCTCCACGGCAGGTCACCGGCTCGTCACCGACTGCCCGTCCGGGCCGGGCCGATGGGCGTTCGCACCGGGACCATCGGCCCGGCCCGGATATGGCGAAGGCCCCCGGACGGGCGGTCCGGGGGCCTTTTCGGATTCGACGCGGTGACGCTCGGTTTATGGCTTGGTCACGTCCTCGACCTCGCTCTCGTCCTCGCGCCCCGGGGTTTTCAGGTTGAATTTCACGATGATGAAGCGGAAGAGGGCGTAGTACACGGCGGCGAAGGCGAGGCCGATGGGAATGATCAGCCACGGCTTGGTGGCCAGGCCCCAGTTGATCACGTAGTCGATCAGGCCGGCCGAGAAGCTGAAGCCGTCGTGCACCCCCAGCCCCCAGGTGACGGCCATCGACGCGCCGGTCAGCAGCGCGTGCACGGCGTACAGCGCCGGGGCGATGTAGGCGAAGGAGTACTCGATCGGCTCGGTGACGCCGGTCACGAAGGAGGTCAGGCCGACCGAGAGCATCAGGCCGTAGATCTCCTTGCGCCGGTGCGGCTTCGCCGAGTGGGCGATCGCCAGCGCGGCGGCCGGCAGCGCGAACATCATGATCGGGAAGAAGCCCGACTGGAACTGCCCCGCGGTCGGGTCGCCCGCCAGGAAGCGCGGGATGTCGCCGTGCACGACCATGCCGTCGGGCTTGGTGTACTCGCCGAACTGGAACCAGACGAAGGTGTTCAGCAGCTGGTGCATGCCGATCAGCAGCAGCGCTCGGTTGGCCACGCCGAAGATGCCCGCACCGCCCGCGCCCAGGTCGGCCAGGGTCTGGCTGAACGAGTTCAGGCCGCGGCCGATCGGCGGCCACGCCCAGACCGCCACGACGGCCAGCAGCATGCCGACCAGCGCGGTGATCATCGGGACCAGCCGCCGGCCGTTGAAGAAGCCCAGCCAGTCCACCAGCTTGGTGCGGTGGAACCGCACCCAGAGCCAGGCCGTCATCAGGCCGAGCAGGATGCCGCCCAGCACGCCGGGGTTCTGGTACGTCGCCGCCGCCGCCTTCGCCGAGGTGTAGTCCACGCACTGGTCGCTCACCAGCACGGTCGGCGGCTTGCAGTGCTCCGGGAAGGCGTGCAGCACTCGGAAGTAGACGAGGAAGCCGACCACCGCGGCCAGCGCCGTCGAGCCGTCGGCCTTCTTCGCCATGCCGATCGCGACGCCGATGCAGAACAGGATCGGCAGGCCGAACGAGGAGTCCAGCAGTGCGCCGCCGGCCGCCGCGAACACCTTGGCCACGTTGTCCCAGCCCAGCCCGTCCTTGCCGAAGACGTCGGGCTGGCCGAGCCGGTTGAGGATGCCGGCGGCGGGGAGCACCGCCACCGGCAGCTGGAGCGAGCGGCCCATCTTCTGGAGGCCGCCGTAGAAGGTGTGCCACCACGTGGTCTGGGATGCCGTGGCGCCTGCCGAACTCATCATTCGCCCTCCGGGTGCGGTGGCCGGCCGATGGGCCCCGCCGGGGCCCCGGGGCGGGGCCGGGAACACCCGGGGCCCTTCCTGCGTTCGTCGGAGTACACATATATTGGTGTAGACCACTTTTGGGACGCAGGCCGCGCGCCGGGAGACGGCCCCACTGCTCGTCATCCTCGGACGCCGGTCCGGGGGATGCGCGCCGAAATGGGCCAAAAGTGGACTAACGTGGCATATCGGTTCGGCTCGGGTCATGCTGGTCGCGCTGCTCCGGCAGCACGCCACGGCACGACCGACCACTGACCCCGCGTCACCGCGACCGAGGTCACCGCGCAGGACGGCACCCGGCAGAGCAGCCGACGGGCCGAGACAGAGGGAGAAAGCAATGGCCAGCAAGGCTGAGAAGATCGTCGCCGGTCTGGGCGGCATCGACAACATCGAAGAGGTCGAGGGCTGCATCACCCGCCTGCGCACCGAGGTCAAGGACGCCTCCCTGGTCAACGAGGCCGCGCTGAAGGCCGCCGGCGCCCACGGCGTCGTGAAGATGGGCACCGCGATCCAGGTCGTCATCGGCACCGACGCCGACCCGATCGCCGCCGACATCGAGGACATGATGTGAGCTGAGCCCACCAGGCTCGCTCCCGTGGCCCGCCGACCCCACCGGGGCGGCGGGCCGCGGTACGTCCGGGCACCGGGAGCGGCCCGTCCGGGCAGACCCGGACGCCTCGGGACGCCTCGGGGCGTACCCGGAGCACCCGCCGAAACCGACTACGCTCGGTGCCTATGTCACGCATCGACGGCCGCACCCCCGACCAGCTCCGCCCCGTCACCATCGAACGGGGCTGGAGCAAGCACGCCGAAGGCTCCGTCCTCATCTCCTACGGCGACACCAAGGTGCTGTGCACCGCCAGCGTCACCGAGGGCGTCCCGCGCTGGCGCAAGGGCAGCGGCGAGGGCTGGGTCACCGCCGAGTACTCCATGCTCCCGCGGGCCACCAACACCCGCGGCGACCGCGAATCCGTCAAGGGCCGCCTCGGCGGTCGCACCCACGAGATCAGCCGGCTCATCGGCCGCTCGCTGCGCGCCGTGGTCGACCACCGCGCGCTCGCCGAGAACACCATCGTCCTCGACTGCGACGTCCTCCAGGCCGACGGCGGCACCCGCACCGCCGCCATCACCGGCGCCTACGTCGCGCTCGTCGACGCCGTCGGCTGGGCCCGCGAGCGCAAGCTGCTGCGCGCCAAGGGCAAGCCGATCACCGGCGGCGTCAGCGCCGTCAGCGTCGGCATCATCGACGGCGTCCCGATGCTCGACCTCCAGTACGAGGAGGACGTCCGCGCCGAGACCGACATGAACATCGTCTGCACCTCCGACGGCCGCTTCGTCGAGGTCCAGGGCACCGCCGAGGGCGCGCCCTTCGACCGCGCGCTGCTCGACCAGCTGCTCGACCTCGGCACCCTCGGCTGCGCCGAGCTCGACGAGGTCCAGCGCAAGGTCCTCGGCGAGCTGGAGGGCTGACACCGGGGGCACGCCTTTTACCCCCTGATGTACCGGTTCCGCTTCGGTTTCCGGAAATCCCCGGGCTCCGGGCCAGGCCGCTGTACAGGCCGGGCCCGGAGCCCGTACGGTACCGGCAGCACCCGTTGCGGGAACCGCGCACCCCTCAGCGCGCGTCCTTCCCTTCCGGATACCCGCGCACCGAGGAGGACCGGATGCCCCAGAGCATCGCCCGCCCCACCATGCTCGCCGTGGCCGGCCTGATCGCCATCCTCCCGCTCAGCGCGGTCAGTTGCTCCGCCGCCGAGAAGGCGATCGACTGCGGGAACACCGCCGTGAAGATCACCGGCGACATCAACGAGGTCAGCAGCGCCTACAGCAACGCGAGCAACGACGCGGCCGCCGCCGGCGAGGCGCTGCAGAAGCTCAAGAACGACCTCGACCAGCTGGGCAAGAACTCCAAGGACACCGACGTCGCCCAGGCCATCACCGACCTCGGCACCCAGGTCGACAAGGTCCAGCGGGCGGTCAACAACAAGCAGGTGCCGGACTTCAAGCCGCTCGGTGACGCCGCCTCGAACCTCACCAAGGTCTGCACCGGCTGACGCCGCTTCACCCGGGACGGCGCCGGAGCGCGCGGTTTGCTCGGTTTAGGGTGGATCCATGACCACTCGACTCATCCTCGCCACCCGTAACCAGCACAAGGTCGCCGAACTGCGCGACATCCTCGGCGACGCCGGCCTGGACGTCGAACTGGTCGGGGCCGACGCCTACCCGGAGATCCCCGACGTCCCCGAGACCGGCGTCACCTTCGCCGAGAACGCCCTGCTCAAGGCGCACGCCCTGGCCCGCGCCACCGGCCTGCCGGCCGTCGCCGACGACTCCGGCCTGTGCGTGGACGTCCTGAACGGCGCCCCGGGCATCTTCTCCGCGCGCTGGTCCGGCAAGCACGGCGACGACCGCGCCAACCTCGACCTCCTGCTCGCCCAGCTCTCCGACATCGCCGCCGAGCACCGCGGCGCCCACTTCTTCTGCGCCGCCGCCCTCGCCCTCCCCGACGGCACCGAGCGCGTCGTCGAGGGCCGCCTCCTCGGCACCCTGCGCACCGCCCCGGCGGGCGACGGCGGTTTCGGCTACGACCCGATCCTCCAGCCCCTCGGCGAGACCCGCACCTGCGCCGAACTCACCCCCGCCGAGAAGAACGCCATCAGCCACCGCGGCCAGGCCTTCCGCGCCCTCGCCCCGGTGGTGAAGGACCTGATCGGCTGACCCTCGGCCGACACGAAGGCCCGCCCCGGAGATCACTCCGGGGCGGGCCTTCGATTTTAAGGCTGGTGCGGCCTGAGGGATTCGAACCCTCACGGGATTTCTCCCACGGGCACCTAAAACCCGCGCGGCTGCCCTTTCGCCAAGGCCGCAAGGCCTTCAGTCTAGGCGCTTGCGGGGTGCGGGGACACCGTCATTCCGGCTCGTCGGGCGGCCTCGGTGGACATGGTCGGCGGACTCCGTCCGGCGGTTCCTTTTCCGTCCGCAGTAGGTGTCCGTGACGGCATGACAGTTCGGGCAGAGCAGCCGGAGGTTGTCCGGCCGGTTGTCGGACCAGTCTCCGTTGACGTGGTCCACCTCCAGGGTGAGCGGGCGTCCCAGCCACTCGGGTCCGGTGCCGCAACCCTCGCACAGTTCCGGCCGGCCGAGTTCGGCCAGCGCCAGACGGATGCGGGAGCCGGGCAGCCGCTTGGCATCCGGTGGGCGCTGGACCAGGACGTCCTCGGGGGAGAGCCGACGGGCCGAGCGCTTGCCGCGGTTGTGGGCCTGGCCGGTGAAGTGCGAGGTGTCGATGCCGAGTGCCTTGATCCGGCGCCCGATGTGGGCCTGGGTGCCGCCGGCCTGCCGCAGACGCAGGTGCCTCACCACGCCGGCGACGCTGTGCGAGGCGTCGACGGCCTCCTGGAGGAGCTCGCGGGTGTAGACGCTCCCGGTCGGGCGGAAGTGCGAGGTGTCGACGCCGAACTCGGTCAGCTTGCGGCGCAGGTACTTGCGGCGGTCGGTGTCCGGCTCCTTGCCGAGCGCGACGAGCATCTCGTCGAGCGATGCGGCGGTCGACGCGACGTCCGCGAGCAGTTCACGGGTGTATTCGACGGCCATGGCGTCCCCCCTTCGGGCGTGTGCGGGCCCGTCCCCCGTGAGGGTGAACGAGTGGTGGGGGTTTCGGTCACGGGGGTGGTCGGCCGGGGTGGGTGGGGTTGGTGGGGTTGGTGGGGTGTCAGGGCGTGCCGGCAAGCGGCCGTTCGACCGGGGATGTTGGGGAAATGATTACCAATTGGTCCAGACCTATTGACCTATGTGGTTCAGACCACATAGCTTCGGCGCCAATCTGCTTTCCCCCACGTGCGTGCTCCCCCACAGGCACGCGCCGACACTCTGCCCGGAGGACCGAGTGTTGATCCGATCCACGGCGGAGCGGCGTCCCACCGCTGCCCGTCGTTCCACGAGCCCGGCGGCCCGCGCCGGCCTGGCCGCGCTGGCGGGTGCCGCGATGGCCGGCCTGCTGGTGGCCACGCTGGGCGCGGCGCCCTCCCAGGCGTCCGCCGCCGTCGACAACGCCGCGTGTCGGCCCGACGGTCTCTACACCACGCCCGGCGTCGACGTCCCGTACTGCAGCGTCTACGACACCAACGGCCGCGAGAAGATGGGCGCGGACCACCAGCGCCGCATCATCGGCTACTTCACGAGCTGGCGCACCGGCCAGGACGGCACCAAGCCGTACCTGGTCAGCGACATCCCGTGGGACAAGGTCACCCACCTCAACTACGCGTTCGCCCACGTCGGTTCCGACAACAAGCTGTCGGTCGGCACGGACAGCGAGAAGAACGCGGCCACCGGGATGTCCTTCCCCGGGGTGCCCGGCGCCGAGCTCGACCCGTCGCTGCCCTACAAGGGCCACTTCAACCTGCTGACGAAGTACAAGAAGCAGTACCCGAACGTCAAGACGATGATCTCGGTGGGCGGTTGGACCGAGACCGGCGGGTACTTCGGGGACGACGGCAAGCGCGTCAACTCCGGCGGCTTCTACTCGATGACCGTCAACCCGGACGGCAGCGTCAACCAGGCGGGCATCGACACCTTCGCCAACTCGGCCGTCGACTTCATCAAGAAGTACGGCTTCAACGGCGTCGACGTCGACTACGAGTACCCGACCTCGATGAAGGACGCCGGCAACCCGCTGGACTGGCAGCTCGCCAACGGCAAGCGCGCCTCGCTGGCCAAGGGCTACGCGGCGCTGATGAAGACGCTGCGCGAGAAGCTGGACCGGGCCGGCGCCGCCGACGGCAAGCACTACCTGCTCTCGGTCGCGGCCCCGTCGTCCGGCTACCTGCTGCGCGGCATGGAGACGTTCCAGATCGCGCAGTACCTGGACTACGTCGACATCATGTCGTACGACCTGCACGGGTCCTGGAACAAGTACGTCGGCCCGAACGCCGCGCTGTTCGACGACGGCAAGGACGGCGAGCTGGCGGCGGCCAACGTCTACGGCACCGGTCAGTACGGCGGCATCGGCTACCTGAACGCCGACTGGTCGTACCACTACTTCCGCGGTGCGATGCCGGCCGGCCGGATCAACGTCGGCCTGCCGTACTACACCCGCGGTTTCAAGAACGTCCAGGGCGGGACCAACGGCCTCTGGGGCACCGCCGCCGCGACCACCTGCCCGGTCGGCTCCGGCCTGACCTCGTGCGGTGACGGCGCGGTCGGCATCGACAACATCTGGAACGACAAGGACGACGCGGGCAAGGAGTCCCCGGCCGGGTCGAACCCGATGTGGCACGCCAAGAACCTGGAGAAGGGCATCGTGCCCGACTACCTCTCCAAGTACGGCGTGACCGACACCGCCCTGCAGGGCAGCTACGTCCGCAACTACAGCTCCACCCTGGTGGCGCCGTGGCTGTGGAACGACAGCAAGAAGGTCTACCTGTCCACCGAGGACGAGCAGTCGATCGGTGCCAAGGCCGACTACATCGTCAACCAGGGCGCCGGCGGCGCGATGATCTGGGAGCTCGCGGGCGACTACAAGTGGGACGCCACCGCCAACGGCGGCAAGGGCCAGTACGTGCCCGGCAACACGCTGACCTCGCTGATGTACGACAAGTTCAAGGCCTCCTCGGCGTACGGCGCGACCCGCTCGACGATCGCGCTGCCGCAGCAGACCCTGCCGATCGACGTGTCGTTCACCAACTTCGCGCTGGGTGACTCGAACTACCCGATCAACCCGAAGATCCACATCGTCAACAACTCGACGACGACCCTGCCGGGCGGCACCGAGTTCCAGTTCGACTACAGCAACTCGGCTCCGGGCAACGCCAAGGACCAGTCCGGCTTCGGCCTGACCGTGATCCGGCAGGACCACACCGGCACCGGCAACGTGGGCGGCCTCAAGGGCACCTACAACCGGGTCTCGGTGAAGCTGCCGGGCTGGCAGTCGCTCGCGCCGGGCGCGTCGATCGACATGGACTTCGTCTACTACCTGCCGGTGTCCACCCCGTCCAACTGGACGGTCAACGTGGGCGGCACGCTGTACGGCCTCAAGGGCGACCTGACCCGCGGTGCGGTGGACGGCGGCACGACCCCGCCCACCACGCCGCCGACCACCCCGCCGACGACGCCTCCCACGACGCCGCCGACCACTCCGCCCACCACCCCGCCGACCACTCCGCCCACCACCCCGCCGACCACTCCGCCCACGACGCCGCCGACCACGCCGGCCGGTTGCGCGGGTGCGCCGAGCTGGGACGCGGGCACCACCTACGCCACCCCGACCAAGGTCTCCTGGAAGGGCCACTACTACCAGAACAAGTGGTGGACCAAGGGCGACGACCCGAGCGCCAGCGGCTCTTGGGGTGTCTGGAGCGACCTCGGCGCCTGCTGATGACAGCGGTCGCCTGAGGTGAGAGACGGCGGTGGCGGTGCACCCGGTCGGGGGGTGCGCCGCCACCGCTGCTTTTCCGGTTCCGTCGCGGGCCTACTTCTCGATGTCGCCGCGCATCTTGGCGAACAGGGCGGCCGCCTCGGCCGGGGTGGTCCTCGGGAACAGCGCGACGCCGGCGGTGGAGGCATCGGACCAGCCGCAGACGACGTCGGTGGTGGGCGCCTCCGGCAGCTTCAGGCACTCCAGCGAGCCACCCAGCGGTCCGGCGGCGAACGGGGCGGCGGTGGTCGGGGTGCCGGTCGAACCGCGCTGCAGGGCGTAGTCGATCATGCCGCGCCAGAGGTGCTCGCGGCGCTTGGCCGGGTCCTCGGGGATGTTGTCGACGGCGATCAGCAGGATCCGGCGGCCGGAAGTCTGCCCGGGGCGGTCGAAGTTGGCGAGCACCATGTGCATGTCGTCGCGCATCTCGCCCGGGTCCACGGCGACGTCGGAGACCGCGTCCTGGCCGATGGTCTTGGCCAGCCCGCCGGCCGTCATCGTCTCGACCACCAGCCGCTTGCCGGCCGGGGCCGGGGAGGAGGGCTTGGCGGTCGTGGTCGGGGTCGTGGTCGGCTGAGTGGTTGCGGTTGCGGTTGCGGTTGCGGTCGGTTGGGCGGTCGGCTGAGCGGTCGGTGGCGCCGTCGCGGTGGCCGGCGGCGGTGCGGCGGTGTCGTCGTTCTCCGGCCCGCAGGCCGTCAGCGCGAGCGCCGCGACGATCGCGCTGGCGAGGGCGACGCGGGCGGTGGACACGGATCTGGCACTCTGCACGGCTCTGCTCCCCTGACAAGGACGGGCCCGGGCCGCTGGCGCCCGGTGGAACAGAACGCTAGGGGCGCCGGGGTCCGTCCGACAGGTTCCGGGCAGAGCGCGGACAGCACCGGGACACAGCGGTGACGAAGTGTCAGACGCCGCCGCGTGTCCGGGCGGTGCGTCAGGCCGCCTCGACCTTGAGGTCGCGCAGCAGCTTGGCCACGTGGCCGGTCGCCTTGACGTTGTACAGCGCGTGCTCGACCTTGCCCTGCTCGTCCACGATCACGGTGGAGCGGATCACGCCGGTGACGGTCTTGCCGTACAGCTTCTTCTCGCCGAACGCGCCGTAGGCCTCCAGCACCTTCTTCTCCGGGTCGGAGAGCAGGGTGACCTTGAGGTCCTCGGCCTCGCGGAACCGGCCGAGCTTCTCCGGCTTGTCCGGCGAGATGCCGATGACGTCGTACCCGGCGCCGGAGAAGACCTCCAGGTTGTCGGTGAAGTCGCAGGCCTGCTTGGTGCAGCCGGGGGTGAGCGCGGCCGGGTAGAAGTAGACGATCACCTTGCGGCCGAGGTGGCCGGCGAGGGACACCTCGTTGCCGTCGGCGTCGGGCAGGGTGAAGGCGGGCGCGGTGTCACCGGGCTGGAGACGCTCACTCACGGGGTTTCTCCTGGTGCTGGACGGGCGGTCGTACCACGGCAAACTTACCTCCGATGGTGGGTGGGGCCGCGCGGCCCCGCGTGGCAGCTGACACACTGGGTCAGTCGCACAGGACGAACATCAGTGAATGGGGTGGCCCGAGTGGGCGAGGCGAGCAGTACGGACAAGTCGGCGCGGACGACCGCCCAGATCGAGGCGGACATCTCCCGGACCCGCACCCAGCTGGCGGCGACGCTGGACGAGCTCGCCGTGCGCGTGCACCCGACCACCGTCTCCGCCCAGGTCAAGGCGAAGGCCGTGGCCGCCGTCGAGGAGAAGGCCGGCCGGGCGTACGTGGCCGCGAGCGGCCTGGTCGAGCAGGCCCGCGCGCAGTTCGTGGACGAGAAGGGGCAGCCGCGCAAGGAGCGGATCGTCCCGGCCGCGCTGGTCGGCGTCGGCCTGGTGCTGCTGGTCGCCTCGGCGCGCAGGCGCCGCAAGCGCTGAGCCACGGCCGCATCTCCCGGGCCGGGCAGCCGCTGCCCGGCCCGCGCCGGTCCGCCGGCCCGCCCGCGGCACCGGGCTGGCGTCACACGCCGCGCCCGGGAGCGGTACCTTCGGGGTCGTGAGTACGAACGACGAACCGACCCAGCAGTCCCTGCCCGGCGCGGGCGACGCGCCGCGTCACGACCGGCTCGGCGAGAAGCTGCCGATCAAGATGCTGCACGACCGCGTGCTGGTGAAGACCGAGGCCGGCGAGGGCGAGCGCCGCTCCACCGGCGGCATCCTGATCCCGGCGACCGCGGAGATCTCCAAGCGCTGCGCCTGGGCCGAGGCGGTCGCCGTCGGCCAGAGCGTGCGCTCCGTGGAGCCCGGTGACCGGGTGCTCTACGACCCCGAGGACAAGCTGGAGGTCGAGGTCCGCGGCGCCACCTACGTCCTGCTGCGCGAGCGCGACCTGCACGCCGTCGCCGCGATGCGCTTCGGCGACACCGAGGGCTCGACCGGGCTGTACCTGTAGTCGCCGAGCGGTTCTCCCCGGTGGGCCGCCGTGCCGTGGGCGCGGCGGCCCACCGGCCTTTCCGCAGGTCCGTCCCGGCGTGGTGGTAGTTTCGCCGGAGGGGATGATGGTCCGGACAGCGGGACGGGGGACGGCATGGGGACTTCGCCGATCGATTTCGGTGGGACGGCTCCGCGGGTGCGGGGACTGGACGTGCGGTGGATCCACGGGTCGGAGTCGGCGAAGCACAACACCGATCCGGACATCCAGGTGCACGAGTACGACGAGCACACCTTCGTGCTGCGGCAGAACATGGCGGTGAACTACGAGGCGCCGTTCCTGTTCCTGCTGTTCGGCAACGAGCGGGCGGTGCTGATCGACACCGGGGCCACCGCCTCGGCGGAGTACTTCCCGCTGCGGGAGACCGTCGACGGGCTCGTCGCGGACTGGCTGGAGCGCAATCCGAGGGACGGGTACGAGCTGCTGGTGCTGCACACCCACGGGCACGGGGACCACGTCGCGGGGGACGGGCAGTTCGCGGACCGGCCGGACACCCGGCTGGTGCCCGCGGACCTGAGCACGGCCTGGGCGTTCTTCGGGTTCGACCGGGACGCCGACGCCGTGGCCCGGGTGGACCTCGGGGGCCGGGTGCTGGAGTGCCTGGCGACGCCGGGGCACCACGAGGCGGCGGTGACCTTCCACGACCCGTGGACGGGGTTCCTGCTCACCGGTGACACGGTGTACCCGGGGCGGCTCTACATCCAGGACTGGGCGGCGTTCGGCCGGTCGATCCGCAGGCTGATCGACTTCTGCGAGGCCCGGACGGTCAGCCATGTGCTCGGCTGCCACATCGAGATGAGCGTGAAGCCGGGGGTGGACTACCCGATCCGGTACACCTACCAGCCGCACGAGGTCCCGTTGCAGCTGACCGTCGGCCATCTGCGGGAGATCCGCGCGGCGCTGGACGAGATCGGCGAGGTGCCGCAGCGGCGGGTGTTCCCGCTCTTCGTCCTGTCGCCGAACGTCTGAGCAGCCCCTGGCTAGGATCCGCCCATGGCGAGCAACGGGGTGGTCCAGGTCGACGACGGGCAGCGGCGGGCGCGGTTGGGGCGGCGGCTGCTGCTGGCGCCCGCCGGGCGGGCGGCGCGGGTGGAGGAGGTGGCCGACGCGGTCGTCGGGCTGCACGCCACCGATGCCGCGACGGTGTACCTGTCGGCGTGCGCGCGGTTGCGCGAGCCGTCGGCGGCCGAGGTGGAGCGGGCCCTGTACGACGAGGTCTCGCTGGTGAAGCTGCTGTCGATGCGGCGGACGATCTTCGCGGTGACCGAGGAGTTCGCGCCGTACGTGAGCGCGGCGGCGGCGCGGCAGATCGCCGCCAAGGAGCGGGCGACGCTGCTGAAGCACCTCGCGGACTTCGCCGAGGGGTGGGACGAGGCGCGGCTGGCCGAGACCCAGCGGGCGGTGCTGGCGGCGCTGGCGGTGCGTGGTGAGGCGACCACGGCGGAGCTGGGCGCGGACGTGCCGGCGCTGCGCGAGACGATGCTGATGTCGGCGGGCAAGCCGTACGAGGCGAAGCAGAGTGTGGGGAGCCGGCTGCTGCGGCTGCTGGCCTCGGACGGGCACGTCCGGCGGTGCCGGCCGCGCGGGTCGTGGCTGAGTAGCAGCTATCCGTGGGCGCCGGTGGCGCCGTGGCCGGAGGTGCCGGCGCGGGAGGCGAAGGCGGAGGTGGTGCGGCGCTGGCTGGCGCGGTACGGGCCGGGCAGCGTCGAGGACGTGAAGTGGTGGACCGGCTGGACGCTGGGGGACGTGCGCAAGGCGCTGGCGGACGTGGGCGCGGTGGAGGTGGCGACGGCGGGCGGTGCGGCGGGCCTGGTGCTGCCGGGGGACGAGGATCCGGTGGCGGAGCCGGAGCCGTGGGCGGCGTTGCTGCCGGCGCTGGATCCGGCGGTGATGGGCTGGCGGGGCCGGGACTGGTACCTGCGGCCCGAGGACGTGCCGGCGCTGTTCGACCGGGCGGGGAACGCGGGGCCGACGGTGTGGTGGTGCGGCCGGGTGGTCGGCGGCTGGGCGCAGCGGGCGGACGGCGAGGTGGTGTGGCGGCTGTTCGAGGACGCGGGGGCCGAGGTGCGGGCGGCGGTCGCGGTGGAGGCGGAGCGGTTGGCGGGGTGGCTGGGAGCGGTCCGGGTGACGCCGCGGTTCCGTACGCCGCTGGAGCGCGAGCTGGCGGCCTGAGTCGCCGGCCCCGCTGAGTCCGTTGAGCCCGTTGGGCCCGTTGGGCCGAGCCCCGGGCTGTCAGGCCGGGGGCGAGGTGGCCGGCTGGGGTGTGGCGGGGGGTTTGCCGCTGCCGGTCGGCGGGACGGGCGGGATCGGCGGTGCCGGGGTGCGGGTCGGGTCCGAGGTCTTGCCGGGGGCGGTGGACGGCGGTTCGGCGGTGGGCCGGTCGGTGGTCGGCCGGGTGCCGGGGGTGGGCTGCGGTGGTGCGGACTCCTGGGGCGCGGAGGCCGCGGCGGTGGGGGCCACGGGGGTGGACGGCTCGGGGGCGGCGCTGGTCCGGTCGGGTGCCGGTGCGGTGGTGGGCATGGTGGGCCGCCTGGGTACGGCCGGGGCCGCGGGGGCCGCCGGTGCGGCCGGTGCCGCCGGGGCCTGGACGGTGCCGCCGTGGCCGCCGGCCGGGTCCGGGGCCGAGGAGGGGGCGGTCGGGGTGGCGGAGGCGCGGGTGGTGGTGGCGGGGGTGCCGCTCGGGGTGTCGGTCGGGCCGCCGGTGCCGGGGCGGCCGTTGCCTTCGCTGGGTTCGAGCTCGAAGTCCTGGACGGGGGTGCCCTCCAGGACGTCGCTCATGTAGGCGGTCCAGATCCGGGTGGGGAAGGCGCCGCCGTTGATCCGGGCGTAGCCGGCGGTGCCGGCCAGCGGTTCCTTGGCGTGGGTCCTCGGGTTCTCCCGGAAGAGGCCGACGGTGGTGGCGAGTTCGGGGGTGTAGCCGGCGAACCAGGCGGAGAGGTTGGCGTCGGTGGTGCCGGTCTTGCCGGCGGCGGGCCGGCCGAGGCCGAGGGCGGCGGAGCCGGTGCCGCGTGGGCTGATGACGTCGCGCAGGACGTCGGTGACGGCGTCGGCGGTGCCCCGGTCGAGGGCGGCGGTGGTGTGGTGCGCGGGCAGCTCCGGCGGCTCGACGGGGCCGGTGCCGGGGGTGATCCGTTCCAGTCCGGCGACCGACCAGGGCCGGTGGGCCTCGCCGTGGTTGGCGAGGGCGGCGTAGACGCCGGCCAGGTCGAGGGCGCTGGGGGTGGCGGTGCCGAGCGTCATCGAGGTGTTGGCCGGGTCCATGCCGGGGACGTCGGCGGGGATGCCGAGCCGGATACCGGTCTCCCGGACGTGGTCGAGCCCGGCGTCCACGCCGACCTGTGCGTACACCGAGTTGACGGACTTGACCATGGCCTGGCGCAGGCTGATCGGGCCGTAGTCGATGTCGTCCTCGTTGGGCGGCGCGTACGGGGTGGGGCCGTCGGTGACGGGGCGTGCGCTGGTGCCGTCGTAGCGGGTCTCGGTGGTGATCGGGCGGCCGTCGCCGCTGCTGTGGTTGGAGGTGAGGCCGGCGGCGAGGTCGACGGGCTTGAAGGTGGAGCCGATCTGGTTGTCCTGGCGCAGGGCGTCGTTGTAGGGCTGCTCGGCGTAGTCGGGGCCGCCGTAGACGGCGACGACGCGGCCGGTGGCGGGTTCGACGGAGGCGCCGGCGACCCGGACGTCATTGTCGGTGCCGGGCCGGGCGGTGGGGTCGAGTTCCTCGGTGAGCTCGTCCTGGACGGCGTGCGCGAAGGCGTCCTGTTTCTTCTGGTCGAAGGTGGTGGTGATGCGCCAGCCGCCGGCCTTGAGGGTGGCGCCGTCGAGGATGCCGCTGCCGACCAGGTAGTCGTCGGCGACGCCGACCAGGTAGCCGGCCTGGCCGGCCAGGCCGCTGGCGGGCTGCGGGTCGATCGGGTCGGGGAAGGCGAGGGAGGCGCGTTCGGTGGCGCTGAGGAAGCCGAGCTGGACCATGCCGTCGAGGGTGTAGTGCCAGCGGGCGACGGCTTTCTCGCGGTTGGCGGGGGTGGCGGTCTTCACGTCGTAAGCGCTGGGGGCCTGGAGCAGGGCGGCGAGGTAGGCGCTCTGCGGGAGGGTCAGTTCGGAGACGTCGACGCCGTAGTAGGCGCGGGCGGCGCTCTGGATGCCGTAGGCGCCGCGGCCGAAGTAGCTGGTGTTGAGGTAGCCGGCCAGGATCTCGTCCTTGCCGCGCTGCTGGTCGACCTTGAGGGCGATGAGGAGTTCGCGGCCCTTGCGTTCGATGGTCCGGCTCTGTGTGAGGTAGTAGTTCTTGACGTACTGCTGGGTGATGGTGGAGCCGCCCTGCAGGCCCTGGCCGGTCAGGCTGTTCCAGCCGGCCCGGACCATGCCCTTCAGGTCGATGCCGCGGTTCTGGTAGAAGGTGCGGTCCTCGGCGGAGACGACGGCCTGCCGGGTGCTGACGGGGACCTCGTCGATGGTGACGTCGGTGCGGTTGACGGCGCCGGTGCGGGCGATCTCGGTGACGCCGTCGGCGTAGAGGTAGACGTTGCTCTGGGCGACCGCCTGGGCGTTGGGGTCGGGCAGCGGCACGATGACGTAGAGCACGGCGAAGGCGCCGACGGCGAGCAGCAGCACGGCGAGGACGGCGCCGAGGACGATCCGCCAGGTGGGCAGCAGCCGCCGCCGGAACGGCAGGGCGCGGCGTGCCTCGCGGCGGGCGGCCCGTCTGGCCCGGCGGCCGGTGCTCAGGGTCATGCGGAGATTATGTGCTATTTGACCGAGGATCAGGGGTCGGGGCGACTCCGTCCGGGTGGTGGGAAAACCGGGTGCGCGAGGGATCTCGCCGCAGTACGGTGAAAGGTGCAAACCAGATAGCGCAGCCACTTCGGGCCGAGGCCCGCTTCGAGCTCCGCCCACCGTCCCGGCCCCCCGGGAAGGCGGTCGGAGCCGCTCCGGCATGCGCTGCTGCGCGGACAGGGGTCTCCCTGTACCGCCATTTGTCGATAAGGAGACAATATGCAGAGGCTTGGGCCTACGCAGGCCGAGCTCCGTCCCCCCGATCGCGACGGAGCTCCAGGCGGCGCGCGGGCCGCCCTGCTCCTGTACGCCGCCGTCGTCCGCGGCGCCTTCCGCCGCTTCTCCACCTACCGGGCCGCCACCCTGGCCGGCGCCTTCACCAACACCGTCTTCGGCTTCATCCTCGCCTACACCTACCTCGCCCTCTGGCACGCCCGCCCAGGCCTCGGCGGCTACGACGAGGCCGCCGCCGTCACCTACATCTGGGTCAGCCAGGCCCTGCTGGCCACCGTCGCCGTCATGGGCGGCGGTTTCCAGGACGACGTCCAGGAGCGCTTCCGCAGCGGCGACATCGCCATCGACCTCTACCGCCCGGTGGACTTCCAGGGCTGGTGGCTGGCCACCGACCTCGGCCGGGCCGGCTTCGAACTGCTCGCCCGGGGCGTGCCGCCGACGCTCGCCGGCGCGCTGGTCTTCCACACCCGGATGCCCGAACACCCGCTGACCTGGGCGGCGTTCCTGCTCGCCACGCTGCTCGCGGTGGTGGTCAGCTTCGGGCTGCGCTTCCTCGTCTCACTCACCGGCTTCTGGCTGCACGACTCGGAGGGCGTGCAGTCGGTGCTGATGGTGGTGTCGCTGTTCTTCTCCGGGATGCTGCTGCCGCTCGCGCTCTTCCCCGGCTTGCTCGGCACCGTCGCCCCGCTGCTGCCCTGGGCGGCCCTGATCAAGGTGCCCACCGACGTCTTCCTGGAGCGCGTCACCGGCACCCAACTGCTCGGCGCGCTGGGCTTCCAGCTCGCCTGGGCCGTGGTGCTGCTCGCGGCCGGCCGGCTGGTCCAGCTGCTGGCGACCCGCAAGGTGGTGGTCCAGGGTGGCTGACCAGGCCGTCATGACCCGTGAGCCGCTGCCCGGCACCGCCCGTGAGCCGCTGACCGCCCGCACGGCCTGGGCGCTGCGCTCCTGGTGGCTCGTCGCCGGCATGTGGACCAGGGCGATCATGTCCTACCGGGCCTCGTTCGTGATGATGCTCGGTGCCAACCTCGTGGTCACCTTCCTCGACTTCCTGGTGATCATCCTGATGTTCCGCCACACCGACAGCCTCGGCGGCTGGAACCTGTCCGAACTCGGCTTCCTCTACGCCACCTCGGCCCTCGCCCTCGGCCTGGCCAACCTCTTCGTCGGCTCCATCGACGCCCTCGGCGAGCGGATCCGCACCGGCACGCTCGACGTCATGCTGGTCCGGCCCGCACCCGCGCTCGCCCAGCTCTGCGCCGAACGGTTCTCGCTGCGCCGGCTCGGCCGGCCCCTCCAGGCGGCGGCCGTGCTGGCCTGGGCACTGGCCGCGCTGGACACCCACTGGACCTGGGACCGGGTGCTGCTGGTCCCCGTGCTGGTGGTCTGCGGCACCCTGATCTTCAGCGCGGTCTTCATCGGCTTCGCCAGCCTCCAGTTCTGGTGGGGCGAGGCCAGGGAACTGCAGAACTCCTTCACCTACGGCGGCGCCACCCTGCTGCACTACCCGCCGACCGTCTTCGCCAAGGAACTGGTCGCAGGCACGGTCTTCGGCGTGCCGCTGGCCTTCGTCAACTGGCTTCCCGCGCTGCGGATCCTGGACAAGCCCGACCCGCTGGGCCTGCCCACCGCCTTCCAGTTCGCCTCGCCCCTGGCCGCCGTCCTCTCGCTGGCCGCGGCCGGCCTCGTCTGGCGGATCGGACTGCGCGCCTACCGCGGCGCCGGCGGCTGACCTCCTCCACCTCCTCGACCTGGGAACCACCATGACACTGATCGAACTCGACGACGTCCGCCGCACCTTCACCGTCCGCGCCAAGGCCGGCCGGCTGAAGCGGGAGAAGCGCGAGGTGCGCGCCGTCGACGGACTGACCTTCACCGTCCGGGCCGGCGAGTGCGTCGGCTACATCGGCCCCAACGGCGCCGGCAAGTCCACCACCATCAAGATGCTGACCGGCATCCTCGTCCCCACCGCCGGCCGGCTGCGCGTCGCCGGCGTCGACCCGGCCCGTGAACGGGTCGCGCTGGCCCGCCGGATCGGCGTCGTCTTCGGCCAGCGCACCACCCTCTGGTGGGACCTCCCGCTGCGCGACTCCTACGAACTCGCCCGCCGGCTCTACCGGATCCCCGAGCACCGATATCGCGTCAACCTGGAACGCTGCGTCGAACTGCTCGACCTCGGCGCGCTGCTCGACACGCCCGTGCGCCAGCTCTCGCTCGGCCAGCGGATGCGCGGCGACCTCGCCGCCGCCCTGCTGCACGACCCCGCTGTGCTCTACCTGGACGAGCCGACCATCGGCCTGGACGTGGTCAGCAAGGGCAAGGTGCGCGACTTCCTGCGCGAGGTCAACCGCGAGCGCGGCACCACCGTGCTGCTCACCACGCACGACCTCACGGACATCGAGCAGCTCTGCGACCGGGTCATGGTGATCGACCACGGCCGGGTCGTCTACGACGGCGGTCTCGACGGCCTGCACGCGGTCGGCGACAGCGAACGGACCCTGGTCGTCGACCTGGCCGAGGCCGCCCCGCCGATCGAGGTGCCCGGCGCCCGGGTGGTCCGGGTCGAGGGCCCGCGCCAGTGGCTGGCCTTCCCCGCCCAGCAGAGCGCCGCCCCGCTGGTGGCGGCCGTCGCCGCCCGCTACCCGCTGGTCGACCTCTCGGTGCGCGAGCCCGCCATCGAGGACGTGATCGCCCGGATGTACGCGGAGGCCGCCATCGGCTGAGCGTTCGACCGGGGAGCGGGTGTCCGGTGTCGCTCGCTCGTGCGGGTGGCGGACGTGACCCCGTGCCACGCCGCCTAGTTGACCGTTTCATCGCCCGGCGCCGGGCCGCCCGTCCCGTTCCACGGGCGGCCCGGCGCCGGGCACCGTCCTGGCGACCCGCGCACCGGAGGGCAGCGCCCGATGACCCCACCCGACGTGACCGTGGTGATCGCGGTCTACAACACCCTGCCGTACCTGACCGCCTGCCTGGACTCGCTGGTCCGGCAGAGCATCGGGCCCGCGCGCATGGAGGTGGTCGCGGTCGACGACGGCTCCACGGACGGCGGCGGCGAGCTGCTCGACGCCTACGCGGACCGGCACCCCGGGCTGTTCACGGTGGTCCACCAGGCCAACTCCGGCGGCCCGGCCGCCCCGACCAACCGCGGCCTGGCGCTGGCCCGCGGCCGGTACGTGTTCTTCCTCGGCGCCGACGACTGGCTCGGCGACGAGGCACTGGAACGGATGGTGACCGCCGCCGACGCCTGGGAGTCGGACGTGCTGATCCCCAAGCAGGTCGGGGTGAACGGGCGGCTGGTCCCGCAGGGCATCTTCGACGCCACCCGCGCCTCGGTCGGCTTCGAGGACTCGGCCCTCGCCTGGGCGCTCGCCGACACCAAGCTGTTCCGGCTGGACCTCGTCCGGCGGCACAACCTGGCCCGCAAGGAGGAGCTCAAGGTCTACTCCGACCAGCCCTTCACCCTCGCCGCCTGCCTGCGGGCCCGCCGGATCTCGGTGCTCGCCGACGACGACCACTACTTCCTGGTGCTGCGCGAGGACCGCGGCAACGTCACCCAGCGGGCCGGGGCGCTGGACCGGATCCGGGGCGTCGCGGCGGTGCAGTGGGTGGCCGCCGAACTCGCCGCGCCCGGAGGGCAGCTGGACGCGATCAGGGCGCGGCACTTCGGCTGGGAGGTGCCTCAGCTGCTCGGGGAGGACTTCCTGGCGCTGGACGCGGGACTGCGCGAGGAGGTCTGCGCGGGCGTCGGTGAACTCGTCCGGCGGTTCGCCGCCCACGAGGTGTACCACCGGCTCGCCCCGGCGGACCGGATCCGACTGGAGCTGGCCGCCCGCGGGGAGTACGGCGCGCTGTGCGAGCTGATCGCGTACGAGGCGGAGCACGGCGCGCCGCCGGTGGTGACCGAGGACGGGGCGGACGGGGTGCGGCGCCGGTACGCGGGCTACCCGGCCTTCCGGGGCGGCGCGCCGGGAGCGGCGGACGCGCTGTTCCTGCTGGGGGAGGAGGCACTCGTGGCACCCGAGCCGTCCGACGAGGCGGCCGGCCCCCCGGGGGAACCGGCCGCGCCGCCGCCCACGCTGGTGCAGCAGCTGTGGCGCGGCGCGGTGCCCGTCCGGGTGCGCCGGCGGCTGCGCCGCCACCCGGCCTGGCGCCGGCTGGCGAACGCGGTGGCCCGGTCCGGTTCCGCCGCGAACGGGGGCGGCCGGTGACCCCGCTCGACATCCGGCCGCCCGCCGGCCGGCCGCTCGACGTCTGCGTGGTGGGCCTCGGCAAGCTCGGCCTGCCGCTCGCCGTCCAGTTCGCCGCCAAGGGCCACCGGGTGACCGGCGCCGACCTCGCCCCGCCGGTCGTCGAGGCCGTCAACCAGGGCCGGCCGCCGTTCCCCCGGGAGGCCGGCCTGGACGAGGCGCTCGAGCGGGTGGTCGCCGAGGGACGGCTGCGCGCCACCACCGACACCGCGGCGGCCGTCGCCGGCGCCGAGGCCGTCGTCCTGGTCGTTCCGCTGGTCACCGCCGCCGACGGCGCCCCCGACTTCGCCCTGCTCGACGCCGCCACCGACGCCGTCGCGGCCGGACTGCGCCGGGGCACGCTGGTCAGCTACGAGACCACCCTGCCGGTCGGCGTCACCCGGGGCCGCTGGGCGCCGCGGCTGGCGGCCGGCTCGGGGCTCACCCCCGGCCGGGACTTCGCGCTGGTCTTCAGCCCGGAGCGGGTCCGCACCGGCCGGGTCTTCGCCGACCTGCGCCGCTACCCCAAGCTGGTCGGCGGGACCGACCCGGCCGCCACCCGGCGCGGCGCCGCGTTCTACCGGGCGGTGCTGGACTTCGACCCGCGTCCGGACCTGGACGCCCTCGGCCGGCCGAACGGCGTCTGGGAGCTGGAGTCCGCCGAGGCCGCCGAGTTCGCCAAGCTCGCCGAGACCACCTACCGGGACGTCAACATCGCGCTGGCCAACCAGTTCGCCCGGTACGCGGACCGGATCGGGGTGGACTTCGCGGCGGTCGCGGACGCCTGCAACTCGCAGCCGTTCAGCCATCTGCATCGGCCGGGCATCGCGGTCGGCGGCCACTGCATCCCGGTCTACCCGCGGCTCTACCTGTGGAACGACCCCTCGGCGACGGTGGTCGGCGCGGCGCGGGCGGCCAACCTGGAGATGCCGGCGTACGCGGTCGGGGTGCTGGCCGGCGCCCTGGACGGCGGGCTCGCCGGGCAGGGCGTGCTGGTGCTCGGGGCCGCCTACCGGGGCGGGGTCAAGGAGACCGCGTACTCGGGGGTGTTCCCGCTGGTCGAGGCGGTGCGCGCGGCCGGGGCCCGGCCGTACGTGGCCGATCCGCTGTACCCGGCGGCGGAGCTGACGGCGCTGGGCCTGCCCCCGTACGGCGGCGAGCCGGTGGTGGCGGCGGTACTCCAGGCGGACCACCCGGAGTACCGGGAGCTGGCCCCGGCCGACCTGCCGGGCGTCCGGGTGCTGCTGGACGGCCGGCGGTGCACCGATCCGGCCCGCTGGGCGGGCGTGGCCGGGGTGCGCCGGATCGTGCTCGGGGGCGCGTGACGCCGCGTCTGCGCTGACCTCCGCGCTGGCCTTCTCGGGGTCGGGAGGGCCGCACGCCGGCGGGCGCGGCACCGGAGGGGCACACGGCACCCGGGCGCGCCGTCCGTTCGCGCCGGGCAGCGGGCAGACTGACGGGGTGAGCGACGAAGCCTTCAGCGGGACCGGCCCCGGAATGCGGTTCACCGCGGCCGACGAGGAGAAGAGACGCGGCGTGCGCCGGATGAAGACCATCGCGACGGGCCTGCTGGCCCTCGCGACCCTGGTCTTCGCCCTGGCCACCTGGGCGAAGGCGGCCGGCGCCGGCGCCTGGGCGGGCTATCTGGCCGCCGCCGCCGAGGCCGGCATGGTCGGCGCGCTGGCCGACTGGTTCGCGGTGACGGCGCTGTTCCGCCGCCCCTTCGGCCTCCCCATTCCGCACACCGCGATCATCCCGACCAAGAAGGACGCCTTCGGCCGCTCGCTCGGCGACTTCGTCGGCGAGAACTTCCTCTCCGGACACGTGGTGCGCGGCCGGCTCGCCGCGCTCGGCATCGCCCGGCGGCTCGGCGAGTGGCTGGCCGCGCCCGGCAGCGCCGAGCGGGTCACCAAGGAGGCCTCGGCGGCGCTGCGCGGGGTGCTCGCCGTGCTGCGCGACGACGACGTGCAGGCGGTCGTCGCCGAGGCGGTCACCCGCCGCGCCGCCGCCACCTCGGTCGCCGAGCCGGCCGGCCGGATGCTCGGCAAGGTGGTCGCGGACGGCGGCCACCACGGGGTGGTCGACCTCATCGCGGTCCGGGCGCACGACTGGCTCACCGACAACCACGCCGAGGTGGTCGAGCGGGTCACCCAGAAGACCCCGGGCTGGACCCCGAAGTTCATCGACCACCAGGTCGGCGAGCGGGTCTACAAGGAGCTGATGCGCTTCGTCACCGACATCCGGGACGACCAGCAGCACCCGGCGCGCGGCGCGATCGACAAGTTCCTCGCCGACTTCGCCACCGAGCTGCAGACCGACCCGGAGACCATCGCCCGGGTCGAGCGGGCCAAGGGCGAACTGCTCGCCCGGCCCGAGGTGCAGGACCTCATCGCCTCCACCTGGGCCGCCGTCCGCTCGCTGGTGCTGAACGCCGCGGAGGACGAGGAGAGCGAGCTGCGCCGGCGCATCCGCGAGGGCGTGCGCAGCTTCGGCACGCGCCTGGCCACCGATCCGAAGCTCCAGGCCAAGGTGGACGGCTGGCTCCAGGACGCCGCCCAGTACCTGGTCGACACCTACCGGGCCGAGATCACCTCGCTGATCTCCGAGACCGTGGCGGGCTGGGACGCCGAGGACGCCTCGCGCAAGATCGAGGCCAACGTCGGGCGGGACCTCCAGTTCATCCGGATCAACGGCACGGTCGTCGGCGCGCTGGCCGGGCTGCTGATCCACACCGTGGCGGTCGCGCTCGGCGGCTGAGCCCGGGCTGCTTATCCTTTCCTGCACCACCAGAAAACGCGCGTAGAGCCTCAGTCTCAGAGAAGAAGGGCACCCACCGTGGTCCAGCCGGACGGAAGTCGGATCGGAACCCCCAGCGCAGACGCCCTGGCAGCCCCCGCGGCCCCCGCGGACCGCTCCATCGAGGCGTTCATCGCCGCGATGCCCAAGGCGGAACTGCACGTCCACCACGTCGGATCGGCCTCGCCGCGCGTGGTCGCCGAGCTGGCCGCCCGCCACCGGGGCCGGGCCAAGGTGCCCGCCGACCCGCAGGCCCTCGCCGAGTACTTCACCTTCACCGACTTCGCGCACTTCATCGAGGTCTACCTGAGCGTGGTGGACCTGATCCGCGACGCCGAGGACGTCCGCGCCCTGACCTACGGCGTCGCCGAGGACATGGCCCGGCAGAACATCCGCTACGCGGAGCTGACCGTCACCCCCTACTCCTCGGTCAGCCGGGGCATCCCCGACGTCGCCTTCATGGAGGCCATCGAGGACGCCCGGGTGCGCGCCGAGAAGGACCTCGGGGTGGTGCTCCGCTGGTGCTTCGACATCCCCGGCGAGGCCGGCCTGGCCGCCGCCGAGGAGACCGCCCGGCTCGCCGTCGACCTCGCCCCCGAGGGCCTGGTCAGCTTCGGCCTCGGCGGCCCGGAGATCGGCGTCCCGCGCCCGCAGTTCAAGCCGTACTTCGACCGGGCGCGCGCGGCCGGCCTGCGCAGCGTTCCGCACGCGGGCGAGACCACCGGGCCGGAGACGGTCTGGGACGCGCTGCGCGTGCTCGGCGCCGAGCGCATCGGCCACGGCACCCAGGCGGTCGCCGACCCGGCGCTGCTCGACCACCTGGGCGAGCACCGGATCCCGCTGGAGGTCTGCCCGACCTCCAACATCGCCACCCGCGCGGTGGAGCGGATCGAGGACCACCCGATCAAGCGGATGGTCGACGCCGGGCTCGTGGTGACCGTCAACAGCGACGACCCGCCGATGTTCGGCACCGACCTCAACACCGAGTACGCGGTGGCGGCCCGGCTGCTCGGCCTGGACGAGGCCGGGGTGGCCGCGCTGGCGAAGAACGCGGTGGAGGCGTCCTTCCTCGATGTGTCGGGCAAGGCCCGGCTGGCGGGCGAGATCGACGCCCATCTGACGCGGTGGCGTCAGGGCTGACCTGCGGTTTTCCGCTCCTTCGGGCCCCGTCGGCAAGTGCCGGCGGGGCCTTCGGCGTGCTGCGGGCGCCACGTGTGCACTGAATGGCACCACTTGATGGTGCCAAAAAGTCTCGACATGGCACCACTGGTGTGCCATGCTCTGGCCATGGATCTCACGCCGTACGTCGACAACCTTCGCCATGAGCTCGCGGTCACTGCGGGCGCAGCTGGTGCCGCTGGTGGTGCCGGTGGTGCCATCTGTGGTGTCACGGCGGTGTCGGCCGGGGCTTCGCGGGCTGGGGCCGCTAGGAGTTGGGCTGCCGGCCGGGCAGGCGGAGCGCCAGTCCGTCGAGGATGACGTTCAGGCCGTAGTCGAACTTCGCGTTCCGCAGGGTGGCCGGGTCGGTGGCGGCGACGGCGTCGGCCGCGGCGTCGGCGAAGGCCTCGGCGAGGAACTCGTGCCCGGCCACCGCCTCCTGGGCGGCGGGCATCAGCCCGGCGATGAACTCGGCCTCGGTCCGGCCGCTGCGCATCACCGTGGTCAGGAAGGCGGCCTCCGTGGTGCTCATCCCGAGGACGTAGGAGAGCACGGTCTCGATGGCCCGGGACGGCTCCGGGAAGCCGACGGCGGAGAACAGTGCGGCCATCCGCTCGGAGACGGCGACCAGGTTGGGCCCCAGGTAGACGAGTCCGGCCTGGCCGATGACGGACCCCAGCCAGCGGTGGCGCAGCGTGGTGGTCCGGAAGGCCTGGCAGGTCGCGGTGACGTCGGCCCGCCAGTCGGCGGCGCCCGGGTCCGGGACGGGGATCTCGCCGAAGACCTCGTCCAGTGCGAGTTCGATCAGCTCGTCCTTGGTGGCGACGTGCCGGTAGAGGGAGGTCGCGCCGGCGTTGAGGCGGGCGCCGAGCTTGCGCATCGAGAGCGCCTCGACCCCGTCGGCGTCGAGCACGGCGATCGCCTCGCGGACGATCGCGTCCCGGCTGAGCGCGGGCTGTTCGGGCGCGCGCTGCGGGCGGGCCCACACGGAAGGGATCGGGTTCTTGGCGGCCATCGGCCGGTCCTCCTTCGGGGGATCGGTGCAGGGAAATCAACGCGTACACCGTTCGCGGGAAGCGTACAGGAATCGCTGTTGCGCACACTGTTCCGCGCTGCGTACAGTGTGCGCATCGACGGAACATCGTACGCAGCAGCGTCGAATCGCAGAGTCGTACTTCGGAGGGGAAGCAATCATGGAAGGCCGTAACCCGCGGCGCTGGTGGATCCTGATCGTGCTGTGCCTCAGCACGCTCGTCCTGGTGGTCGACAGCATGGCGCTGACCGTGGCGGTGCCGTCGATGACCGAGGACCTGAAGGCCACCGCGCAGGACACCCAGTGGATCCTCGACTCCTACATCCTGGTCTTCGCCGGGCTGCTGCTGACCTCCGGGAGCCTCGGCGACCGGTTCGGCCGGCGGAAGGTCATGATCATCGGTCTGCTGCTCTTTGGGGCGGCCTCGCTGGCGGCGACGCTCTGCACCAACCCCGGTGAGGTCATCGCGAGCCGGGTGGCGATGGGCGTCGGCGGGGCGCTGATCATGCCCTCGACCCTGTCGATCCTCATCACCGTCTTCGAGGAGGACGAGCGCGGCAAGGCGATGGCGGCCTGGGGGTCGGTCTCGATGCTCGGCCTGGTCGGCAGCCCGGTGCTCGGCGGTGTGCTGATCGACCACTTCTCCTGGCACTCGATCTTCTTCATCAACGTGCCGGTGGTGGTGCTGGCGATCACCGCCGCCCTGGTCCTGATGCCCGAGTCCCGGGGCCCGTGGCAGAAGCCCGACCCGCTGGGCGCGGTCCTCTCGGCGGTCGGCATGACCGCGCTGATCTGGTGGATCATCGAGATCCCGAAGCACGGCGCGTTCGGCGGCACCTCGCTGGTCTCCCTGGTGGTCGCGGTGGTGGCGCTCGGCGGCTTCGTGGTCTGGCAGAACGTGGTGGCGGAGCCGATGGTCCCGCTGGCCCTCTTCCGCAAGCGCAACTTCAGCGGCGGCTCGCTCTCGCTGACCCTGGTCCAGATCGGCAACGGCGGCCTGCTGCTGGTGCTCACCCAGTACCTGCAGTTCGTGCTGGACTACTCGCCGGTCAAGGCGGGCCTGGCCTTCGTGCCGATGGCGGTCGCCGCGCTGATCGGCAACGGCGCGGGCGCCGGCCTGACCGCGAAGGTCGGCTTCCGGCCGCTGGTCCTGGTCGGCATGGCGATGATGGCCGGCTCGTTCGTCCTGCTCAGCACGGTCGACGCGGACACCGGCTTCACCGTCCCGGCGGTGGCGCTGGCCCTGCTCGGCCTGGGCGCCGGCCTCGCGATGCCGGCGGCGGTCGGCGCGCTGATGGGGGAGATCCCGCCGGAGAAGGCGGGCGTCGGTTCGGCGCTGAACGACACCATCCAGCAGGCGGGCACCGCGCTCGGCATCGCGATCCTCGGCTCGCTGCTGGCGAGCGGCTACGCGGACAAGATGCCGGCGGGCACCTCCGAGCAGGCCTCGCAGTCGATCGTCGGCGCACTGGCCGAGGCCGGGGCCAGGAACGACCCGGGCCTCGCCCACGCGGCCCGGGAGGCGTTCACCTCGGCGATGTCCACCACCCTGACGGTGAGCGCGGCGGGCGTCCTCGCGGCGGCGCTGCTGGCGGCGGTGGTACTGCGGAACAAGAAGACGGGCGCCGCGGAGGCCCCCGAGGCGCCGAAGGAGGACGTCGCCGAGTTGGCGGTGTGACGCGGGGAGGGCGAACGCGACGAAGGCCGGTACCCCGGGGAGAGGGGGCCGGCCTTCGGGCGTCGCCGGGGGAGGGGCTACAGGACGACGTAGTCCACCTTGTCGTTCCAGGTGCCGCCGTACGGGTAGGAAAGGGGTCCGAGGTCGTAGCAGGAGCCGTTGCCCACGTAGAACGAGGGGTCCGGCTGCAGGGTGCGCTCGTCGTAGATCGTCATGCCGCCGGAGCGGAACGCGCAGGCGGCGCTGGCCTGGTCGCGGAACGACCAGTCGGAGAGGTACTTGGTGCCCGGCTGCGACCAGCGCAGCAGGACGCCGGTGTAGGTGGAGTGCTCCCAGAGGCAGGCGTAGCCGGAGCCGCACTCCGATGGCGAGGCCGGCGACAGGACGACGCCGGCGGCCGGGGCCGGTGCGGCCTCGGCGGCCTGGGCGAGCACCGGGTCGATGGTGGCGATGGCCCGGTCGGCCTCGGCGACGCTGTCGTGGCAGTAGACGGCACCGCTCGTCACCTCGGTGCAGACGCGCGCACCGTCCCACCCCTTGGCCAGGTCGATCTTCCGGCCCTTGTAGGTGGCGATCACCGGCTTGGACGGTGTTGCCTTCGCCGGACCGGCGGACTGCTGGGCGTCGGCGGACGTGACCGCCGGCGCGGACGGCACGGGTGCCGCCGTGGCCGCCGGTGCCGCCAGCGCGAGCGCGCCGGCGGCCGCGGTGACGACGGCGAGCATGCGGGAGGAACGCACGGTCAACTTCTCCCCTGATGAGTCGTGGCAGGACTGTGCTGCCACGACCCAACGCCCGATCGGCCGTTCGCACAATAGTTCCGACGAGGACCGGACAATGGCTGGCCGAAATGGCTCAATGGCTTGATTCCGCAGCCACCGCGGGAGCTGCCTCGCCGAGGGCGCCGACGATGCACTGGGCGAGCACGGCGGTGGAGTCCACCTCGTCACCGGCGTTGCCCCACACTCCGTCCCGGATCAGGACGGTGCGGGTGCCGAGCAGCCCCAGGGTCGCGGGGTCGAAGATCCACTCGAAGCGCCGGCCGTCGTTCACCCGGGCCACGGCCACCCCGTGCCGGCCGGTGGCGTCGACCGAGTCGTCGACGGTCACCACTCCGGGGATGCGGGCGGCGGCGCGGTAGAGCGCGGAGCTCACCTGGGGCGGGGCGACCACGTCGCGCAGGAGGTCACCGATGGTGATGAAGGCCTCGTGGTCCGCCCCGGTGCTCGACGCCGAGCCGGAGCCGTGGTTCAGTCCGGCGTCGGCGTAGATCTGCTTCAGCAGGGCGTCGGGGTCGGTCGGCATGGCGGACAGCAGGCGGTAGGTGCGGGAGCCCATCGAGCCGGTGGTGTAGGGGAGCTGGGTCTCGGCGCCGTTGCGGCGTTCGAGACCGGTCCGAGTTCCGTCCACCGAGGTCCAGCGCTCGGTGTGGGTGGTGAGGTCGGCGCGCGCCATGCTGCCGTCGGGGGCCTCGGTGAGGCTGCGGCTGTGGGAGACCGTCCGGAGGTACGTGAACTGGTCGTCCTGGGCGAGGGGTTGGGGCTGGGCGTAGGCGACCCTGGCGATCCGGTCGAGGAGTTCGACGGACGCGGCGGTGGCGGGCGGCGAGGGGGACCGCGAGGTGGTGGTGTCGGGGGCGAGGGCGGCGGCGGTGATGGCGGCGGCGGTGGCGACGGCGGTCACGACGACCAGGCTGCGCCAGCGGGCGGTGAGGGCGGAGAAGGGGCGGGGGCGGCCGAACTCGGCGAGCAGGACGTCACGGCGGGCGGCCAGGTGCGAGGGGGAGGGTTCCGGGTGGGGCGGCGGGGGGAGCAGCCGGGCGAGTTCACGGCGCTCGCTGTGTTCGTTCCACTCGGAGTGGTTGGTGCGCGTGTTGCTCATGGCCGCCTTTCCTGGTGGTGGCCCACGGACTGATGGCTGATGGCGAGGCCGGCCCTCCGGCGTGGTGCGGGGGGATCCTCGGCGTCGACGATCCGGCGGAGCTTGTCCCGGACCCGTGAGAGCCGGGAGCGGACGGTTCCGACGGGTATGCCGAGTGCCCGGGCGGTCTCGGCGTAACCGAGGCCGGCCCAGACGACGAGGGTGAAGACCTCGCGGTCCGGGCCGCCGAGCTGGTCGAGTGCCCGGACGGCGGCGGCGGCCGTGTTGGCGTCGGTGATCCGGCTGACGACCTCGTCGGCGAAGTCGGGGATCGGGTCGCGGCGGGGGAGCCGGGACATGGCGTCGCGGTGCCGGCGGGCGGTGCGGGCGGTGTTGCGGAGCACGTTGGTGGCGATGGCCAGCAGCCAGGCGCGGGGGTGGAGGACTTCGTCGCGGAGCTTCCGTCGGAGCCGCCAGGCTTCGAGGAAGGTGAGGGAGACGATGTCGTCCGCGAGGTCGCGGTCCCCGGTGGATCTGTACGCGTGCGCGAAGACCGTGCGAGCGTGCTGATCGTAGAGCTCGGCGAACAGCTGGCGCTCGCCGGCCTGCGTCTGCTTACTGGACAAGGAGAACTCCACGCAGATCTGGTGTCCGCAGGACGGAGGCGGTTCCAGGGAAGTTTGAGGAAGTTGGGAGGAAGAGAAGGAGGGGGTCAGACGTCGAACTCCCCGTTGCGGACCCCGGAGAGGAGGTCGCGCCACTCCGAGAGGGTCAGCCGGGCTATGGCGGACGGCTGAAGACTGCTGCGGAGGTAGACGGCGTCGTCGGCTATGGCCACCTCCGGGCAGTTGTTGCCGTCACCGCAGAGGCTGGGCCGCTGCCAAGGGAGTTCTTCCACTGGTCTCCTCACAGGTCCTTCAGGATGTCGGAGATGAAATCACACGACTCGGTCGGGCCGAGAGCGCGCTCCCGCATCGCACCGATGATGTTCCGATAGTTCTCAAGTTGGTTCACCTCGGTCAAAAATGCGGGTGCTCCTACGGAGTCCAGTTGGACGGTGTCGAGGCGAGTTACAGGGCCATGCGCGTACATGACGGCCTGGCCTGCGCCCTTGAAGCCGCCTGATCGAAACTCCAGAACTCGCAAGGTGATGTTGGGCTGCTCGGCCAGAGCCAGTATGTGCTTGAGCTGTGCTCTTGCCACGCGGGATCCGCCGAACTCCATCCGCAGCGCAGCCTCGTGCACGATCGCCTCATAGGCGATCGGATTGCTGCGGGACAGGATCTCGGAGCGGCGAACGCGATTCTCCACCCGCGCTTCGACGTTCAGTGGTCTCAACGGCGGATAGACCTCACGGAATATCTCCCTTGCCGTGTCCTCGGTCTGCATCAGCCCTGGTACGTGGCAGATCTGGTAGGTCGCGAGGCCGTGTGCGTGGTGTTCTACCTCGGAGATCTCAAGTATCCCCGCAGGGACCAGCCCTCTGTGCTCCTCCCACCAGCCCTTCGACTTGTCAGAGGCCATCGCTGCGACCTCGTCGACGTACGCGGCGTCGCCCTCCTCGTACTCGTCGGCGAGAGCGATCACCCGCTCGGCGCTGATCGGATAGGTGCCCTGCTCGATCAGTGTGACCTTGCTTCGATCCACGCCGAGAACGGCGGCAGCCTGTCCGGCTGTGCGGCCGGCGGCTTCGCGCATCTTTCGAAGCTCGATGCCGACCCGCTTGCGGCGTGCTGTTGGGGTAGGTGGCATGAGCCAAGCATCCACTGCTGCTACTGCGCCAGTCCAACTGGATATAGGCACATCTTCTTCAGGCAGCTGGCAAATTTGCCGTCGACTGCCCTACAGTCTGTGATGCACCGCTCACCGGACGGATTGTCATCAACGTCCCTCACACGGGCAGTTGGCACCCTCATGCCTCCATCCGGTGCGCCCCCACCTACACCGCTGGGAGTCCCCATGTGTAACCGCAACACCCCCTCCCTCACCGTCTCCCGCGAGGCGCTCCGCTCCGCCATGAACCTCGCGGGATTCCGGCCCGACGTCATCGCCGATGCCGAACTCGCCCTCGTCGAACTGATCGTCAACGCCTGGCGTCACGGCCGCACGGACTCGCCCGTCGTCCTCGTCCTGTTCCTCGACCGCACGCTCAGGGTCTCGGTCGCCGACAACTCCTCCGACCTCCCCGACCCCCGCACCCCCGCCGGGCTCGCCGAATCCGGCCGGGGCCTCCAGCTCGTCCAGGGCCTCACCCACCGGTGGGGCGCCGAGCCCCAGAAGCTCGGCAAGCTGGTCTGGTTCGAGCTCGACCACGCCGCCTGACCATGCTCGGTCTACTCGCCCTCATCATCACCGCAGCGATCGTCGGCGCCGTCTGTCGACTCCGCTCGGATTCCCTCCACGACCCCCACCGCCACGACCGCGACCACCGCATACCCGAGTAGCCCCCGCCCGGGGCGGCGCGGCGCGGCGCGCGCCCGACCTGACCGGCTGCCCGGTCGGCCAGGTCGGACGCATCCGCCACCGTCGTTGCCCCGCCATCGCCGCCGCAGGGGGTGGGCAGGGATGACGACGACCGTGGCCCGATCATCGTCCCGGTGCCGAACTCCCCTCGTCCACCTGCCGATCGGCGGGTCGAAGCTCCTCCCCGGAGCGCACTCCGGAGTCGGAGACCCGCGCTGCTACCCTCCCCGGCGTGTCGAAATCAACGCAGTATGCCGTCCCCGCCGTCGTGTTGGCGTTCCTCCTGGTGCTCGGCGCCTTCCTCGTGCTCCCCTCCCTCCTCTCCACCGACCCGCCGCCGAGCCCGGCGGGCCGATGGGTGGTGGAGGGGCCGGTCGATGCCCAACTGGAGCTGGTGGAGGGCGGACGGCTCGGCCGGTCTTCCGCGATACCGGCGTCCGCTTGCGAGGATCCCGGATCCCCTTCCGCGGCGAGCGTTGTGAAGGTGACGGAGGGAGCCTGGCGCTACCGCCAGGACCCGGAATCCGACCACCTGGTGACGGTCAGCATCGAGCGGCCCCTGCGATGCACCCTCACGTTCGTGAACCACATCACCGACAGCGGGAAGCACATCCTCCGGTCCACGGGCTCCAGTAACTCATTCGATCTCGTGCGCCCCTGACTCACCGTCCGGCACCCAGTTGCCGTGCAGGCCGAGCGGTACGCGTACCGGCAGGTGGATGCGGGCGACCGGCTCGCCGCCGAAGTCCTGGGCGGCGAGGATCACCAGGTCGGCGGCGCCGCGCTCGGGATTGTGGACGTAGGCCATCACATAACCGTCGTCCTCCGCCGCCGGGTTCTCGCCCGCCACGAACACGCCCTCTCCGACCGCCCCGAACCGCCCGAACTCATGGGCCTCGGTGGTGCCGCGCAGCAGGTCGTGCTTGAGCAGCGCGTTGCTGAAGCCCTCGTCCGGGCGCGGGTCGTCCACGCCGGTCGGTGGCGCGTACAGCTCGACGGAGGCGGCGTACCCGTACCGGTACGGCCGCCCGGCGTAACGGGGGTTGAGTCGCGGGAACTCCTGCACGCGGTCGTCGAGCCGTTCCTCCCGTACCCGGCCGCCGCCCGCGAGGTCGACGGTCCAGCGGTCGAGGGTCGGCCGGCTCCGTCCGACGTCCCGGATGGTGAAGCCCTCGGGGTGGCGCACGATGTCGACGACGACGTCCGTGCCGTCCTCGTACGCGTTGAGGGTGTGCCCGACGAGGCTCGGCGCGATCTCGAACCAGCGGACCTCGCCGCCCTCCCGGGGCATCACGCCCACCCGCGCCTGGTGGTTGTCGTCCCAGACGAACGGCACGCCGGTGCCGAGGTGGGCCGCGCTGAAGACCACGGGCCCGTCGAAGAGCACGACATATTGCTCCGTCAGCGCGAAGTCGTGCATGTACGGGCTGCCCGGCGTGGGGATGGTCGTCGCACGCCTGACGGTCCCGGTGTCGTCCATCACGATGTGCTGGACGGCCTCGACGCCGTAGAGGAAGGCGAGCGAGTGCAGTTCGCGGGTGCGCGGATCGAACACCGAGTGCGCGTTGGCGGTGTAGCCCTCGGGTGTGCCGCCGAGGTCGCAGGCGCCCACCGTGTCTAGCTCGTACGTCAGTTCGTACGGCTTCAGCCCGCCCTCGATCAGGGCGAAGGTGCGGCCGTTCAGCCCGGCGACCTGGACGTTCGGGGCGAAGTCCATGCGTTCGTCGACCGGCCCGCCACGGCGCGGTTCGCCGAGCCGGTCGGCGACCGAGGCGGACCGGACCCAGCGGTTGCGGTACCACTCGGCGCGGCCGTCACGGATGCGGACGCCGTGCACCATGCCCTCGCCGAGGGTCCAGAGATGGGCGGCCGGGTCCTCGACGCCGAGCGGGTTGGGGCCGGTGCGCAGGTACCGGCCGTTGAGGTGGGCGGGTATCCGGCCGGTGACGGGGAGGTCGTAGGCGGTGACCTCCTCGGTGACGGGGGCGAAGTTGCCCGACAGGTAGCGGTTGGTGCGCGTCGGGCCGGTCATGCGTTCCGTCCTCCGTCGGACTCGTCGGACTCGTCGGACTCGTCGGGTCGGTGGTCGTCGGCCAGGAAGGCGTAGCCGACCGCCGTCATCAGCGCCGTGTAGCGGCGGGCCGCGCTCTCCGGCGGGAAGTGGCCGGCGAGTTCGAGGCTGACCGCGCCGTGCGCGGCGGCCCAGAACAGCTTGGAGATCTCGTACGGATCCCCGGGTCGGAAGACCCCGGCGTCGATGCACGCCTGGACGGCGGCCACGGACGCGTCGAAGGCGCTCTGGGCGGAGGCGAGGGATTCGGCGTTCGGACGGTAGCCGGGGATGGCGTGCTCGAACATGACGCGGTAGTAGGCGGGTTCGGCCAGGGCGTGCTGCCGGTAGGCGGCGCCCAGCTCATCGAGGTGGGTCAGCGGGTCGGCGTTGCGCGGGGTGCGCTCCTGGGCGCGGCGCAGCCGGGCGAACCCCTCCCGGTACAGGGCGTCGGCGAGCCCTTCCTTGGCGCCGAACATGGTGTAGAGGACCTTGGTCGACGCGCCGATCTCGGTGGCGACCCGCCGCATGGTCAGTGCGGCGGGGCCGTCGGCGATGAGGAGGCCGATCGCGCAGTCGAGGACGGCGGCGCGGGCCGATTCCTGGCCGCGCTGTAACGCGTCCTGGTAGATCGTATTCATGGGTAACAACGTAACCGATGGGAAACGCTGTTACCACCCGATGTCCACAAGGGAACTGACGAAGCATCAACCTGGTTCGGGCGCCACCCCGTGGTCGGCGCCCGAACCGGGTCCTCGGTCAGCGCGCGGCGCCCGCCGCGCCCGCGCCCCGCAGGGCCGACAGCCCCGCCGCCGCGTTCGCTGCCGCGCCGGCCGGAGCCTGCGCGCCGCACAGCGTCTTGATCGCTACGTTGACGGCCGCCTCGTCGAGACCCGACTGGTCCGTGCCCTCGTACGGGTTGTACGACAGCGCGACCTGCCGCTTCCCGTCCGCCGTGCCGAACAGCAGCGTGCCCCAGCCCGGCAGCCCGCCGTCGTGGCCCCACAGCGGGCCGCAGCCGAAGTCGGCCTTGGCGACGCCGAGTCCGTAGAACGAGTGCCCCGAGCCGGTCGGCACCGTCCGCGTCAGCTCGGCCTGCTCGGCCGGCCGCAGCAGCTTGCCGCCGAACAGGGCAGCGTGGAAGCGGTTGAGGTCGGCGGGCGTGGAGATCCCGTTGCCCGCCGCGTCGGCGACGGTCGTGTTCAGCCGGGTGATGTCCGCCGGGCCCTCCGCCAGCTTGGCGTACGCGTGGGCGTGCGGGCCGCGCACACCGGTCTCGGATCGGGGGAAGGTCGTGTCGTCGAGGTGCAGCGGCTTGACGATCCGCCGCTCGACCTCGCTCTGCCAGCTGTGCCCGGTCAGCTTCCGGATCAGCATCCCGGCCAGGACGTAGTTGGTGTTCGAGTACTTCCAGCCCTGTCCCGGCGCGAAGTACGGCGCGTGCGAGAAGCCGATCGCGACCAGTTGCTCCGGCCGGTAGTCCTGCCACCGGCTCGACCCGTGGACCCAGTCGCGCAGGCTCGCCTCGTCCCGGTAGAAGAACTGCGGGTCCTCCAGGTAGTCGAACAATCCGCTGGTGTGGTTGAGCAGTTGGCGCACGCTGATCGCGCCGCCGTTCGGGACGAGGCCCGGCAGGTGGCGCTCCACCGGGTCGTCCAGCCGCAGCCGGCCCTCGGCGACCAGCTGGAGCACGACCGTCGAGACGAACGACTTGGTGACGCTGCCGATCCGGAACCGGCCGTCCGGCCTGACCGGCTGCCCGGTGGCCAGGTCGGACGTGCCGGCGGCGCCCTGCCAGATCCGGCGGCCGTCCTGCCGGACCTCGGCGAACGCGGCCGTCGAGGAGCCGTCCGCGATGAACGCCCGCAGCTCCGCCCGGGCGTCGACGCCTCCCCTGCGGGCGTCGACCCCGGCGGGCGCGTCCGCCGCTGCGGCCGTCGCCGCCGGGGCGAGCGCGACGACGCTCGCCCCGGCCAGCGCGACGGCCGCCAGTCGCTTCCCCAACCGGCCACGTCTGCGCGGTGCTTGAGCCTGAATGAACGCCATATCGATCCACCCTCCCCGGCCCGGACCTCGGGCCTCTCGTCTCACTCAGGCTCGCATCCGCCCCACCCGCCCCGCGTCGTCCTGCGGATGGCCCCGGAGGCCCCCGGCGGTCCACCGGCGGTATCCCGGGACCCGGTCGAATGGCGGGGGTGGCCGCGATGGCTAATCGGCATCAGCGGGCTTGACGCCCGTGTGCCACGGTCCGGCCGGTCGCTCAAGGCAGCAGCGTGAACGGCGACTTCGCCGTGCGCGTGTCAGTGGCGGCACCGGCCGGGCCGCACGACGCCTTCTCGATGAAGGCGTTCAGCGTGGTCAAGGTGTCGTCGGTCTCGGACCCCTGGGTGAGGTTGTAGGAGAGCGAGAACTGCCGGGTGCCGTCCTTCGCCCCGAGCCACAGCGTGTTGTACCCCGGTATCCCGCCGGTGTGGCCCCAGACCTCGCCGCAGGACAGGTCGTACCGGATCAGGCCCAGCCCGTAGTGCGCGAAGATCAGTGGCGCAGGCACGGCCGTGGTCATCTCCGCGAACCGGGCCGGCGACAGCAGCTTGCCGCCGAACAGGGCGGCGTGGAAGCGGTTGAGGTCGGCGGTGGTGGAGATGCCGTCACCGGCCGCGTCGCCGAAGCTCGGATTGATCAGCGTGATGTCGGCCGGGCCCTCCGGCAGCTTGGCGTAGCCGTGCGCGTGCGGTCCGGGGACGCCCGTCCGGGCGCCCGCGAACGTGGTGTCGGTCAGGTGCAGCGGCTTGACGATCCGCCGGTCCACCTCGCTGCGCCAGTCGTACCCGGTGACCTTGCGGATCACCTCGCCGATGAGGACGTAGTTGGTGTTCGAGTAGTGCCAGCCCTGCCCGGGCGGGAAGTACGGCGCCGCCTGCACGCCGACCTCGATCAGCTGGGCCGGGGTCCAGGTCTTCCAGCGGCGGTCGGCGAGGTAGCTGCGCAGGCTCGCCTCGTCCTCGAAGAGGAAACGAGGGTCCGACAGGTAGTCGTACAAGCCGCTGGTGTGGTTGAGCAGTTGCCGCAGGGTGATCGCGCCGCCGTTCGGGACGACACCCGGCAGGTAGCGCTCGACCGGGTCGTCCAGCCGGAGCTTCCCCTCGTCGGCGAGCTGGAGCGTGACCGTGGAGACGAAGGTCTTGGTGACGCTGCCGATCCGGAACCGGCCGTCGGCGCGGGCCGGCCGCTGCGAGTCGAGGTCGGCGACCCCGGCGGCGTCCCGCCAGACCCGGCGGCCGTTCTCGCGCGCCTCGCCGAGCGCGGCGGTCGAGGAGCCGCGCTCGACGACGGCCTGCAGCTCGGGGCCCAGGTCGACCCGGGCGGCGGCGTCGGCCGACACGGCGGGCGGTGCGGCCGTCCCTCCGGCGTCCGTCCCTCCGGCGGCCGTCGCCGCCGTCGGAGCGAGCGCGACGACGGTGGCCCCGGCCAGTGTGACGGCGGCGAGCCGCACGGTGCGGCGGCCGGCGCGGGCGGTGCGGGTGACGTTCATGGTGATCCCTCCCCGGGGCCCGAACTCCGGTGCCCCGAACCCACGTTCGCACCCGGTCCGACCGGCCCGCGTCGTCCTCCGGGGGCATCGCCGTGGCCCCCGAGGACGGTTCGCCGTGCGACGGGAGAGGGGGGTTGCGCGCCCCCGAATCACCGCGTGGACGCTTGACGGCGCGCCACCTCGCAGGTCGGCGCGCCGTTCCGAAGCCGTCCTGGGTCCGGCTCAGCGCAGCCGGGAGGAGGACAGGATCGACGCCAGGTGCGCGACCACCATCCCCCAGGTGATCACGGTGATCGCGGCGACCGTCGCCTGCGTCGGGTCGGTGTTGCCGACCACCGTGTCCACGACCGCCGCCGCCAGCAGCACCAGCGAGGCCTCGATCCCGTTGGTCACCCGGTGGATCTTGAACACCGAGGCCAGCCGGCGCGCCGTCGCGATGCCCTGCGAACGGGGCTGCGTCGACTCCTCGTTCGCCGGGGCCATCCCGCTGCGCGCCCGCGCCACGTCCACCAGGTCGGTCGACGCCTTCAGCAGCACCACGCCCAGCGCGGCCGCCAGGCCCACCGACACCCACAGCTCCGACCCGCCCCGGGCCGCCCGGACACCCGCGCCGATCATCAGCGCGGCGTCCGCCAGGTACGCGCCGAGCCGGTCGACGTACACCCCGGCGATGCTGAACTGCCGCTTCCAGCGGGCCACCTCGCCGTCGACGCAGTCGAACAGCAGGAAGCCCTGCATCAGCACCACCGCCAGCACCGCGCCCGGCAGCCCGGGGATCAGCAGCGCCGCCCCGGCGCCCACCCCGCAGACCACCATCACCCAGGTCAGGGTGTTGGGCGACACCGAGGTCCGCACCAGCTGCCGGGTGACCCGCAGCGAGACGGCGCGCATGTAGAGCCGTCCCGCCCAGTGCTCCCCGTTGCGGCTCGCCAGCTTCGCCTGCGGCTGGCAGACCTCCCGCAACTCGGCCAACGCCGGAGCAGCGACCGCCATGATCCGAACCTTCCCTTCGCCCGTGTGATCTCACCCGCGTGATCTCACCTGTGTGATCGTCCGGCCCGACCGGTCCAAACGATCACACAGGCTAGAGGAGGCCGGACGGTCCGGCCGACCCGGGCGTCACACCAGGGCGACGCCCGCCGGCTCCGGCGCGCCGTCCCGGTACAGCCAGGCGCGCTCGACGGCGGTCCAGGTGGTGGTGGTCAGCAGGTAGACCCCGGCCGCCAGCGGCACGAGGGCCGCGAACAGCACCGTGCCGAAGGACAGGTACGGCAGGAACGCCAGCCCCGGCTGCGGCGGGGTGCCCGGCACCGCCTTGGCCGCCTGCGCGGCCTGCGCGCGCCGGGCCCGCCGGAAACCGGCGTACGCCACCGCCGCCAGGCCCGCGTACAGCACGGCGAACACCGCCCACTGCCCCGCTCCCTGCACCTGGCCCACGTGCAGACCGAGCGGGGCGCCGAGCAGGGTGTGGCCGAGCAGGTCGTTCGGCGTGGTGAACAGCCGGTACATCACCGAGAAGAACGGGATCTGCACCAGCATCGGCAGGCACCCCGCGAACGGCGAGGCCTTCTCCTCCCGGTACAGCTCGGCGAGCGCCGCCTGGAGCTTCTCCGGGCGGCCCTTGTGCTGGCGGTTCAGCTCGGCGACCCGCGGCGCCAGCCGGGCGCGCGACTTCTCGCCGCGGGCCGCCGCCCGCGCCAGCGGGTGCAGCGCCAGCCGGACGCAGACGGTGAACAGGACGATCGCGAGCGCGGTCGGGACGACGAGCGCGAGCGCGGCGACGACGTCGTGGGCCAGGCCGACGGCCGGGTCGAGAACAGCGAAAACGGACATGACGGGGTGAGCCCTCCGGGGCCTCGGGGTACGAGTGGTCGGCGGAGGACGGCCGCGCTGTGCGGTGTGCCGGGAAGGACTTGCTGCCGGGACTACTACCGGGACTACGCGGCCGCCGGGGCCGCCCCCGGGGCCCTCGGGCGTCGCCGGCCCCGGGCATCCGGATCGCGCTGCGGAAGGAACGCCGTCCGGAACGCGCGCCTGCGCAGCATCCCGTCCCGTACGTTCGCGGGCGCCCGCGCCCCCAGCAGCCGCGCGACGACCAGCGCCCCCGCGACCGCCCCGGCCACCAGCACCACGGCGGCCGCGGCCGCCACCGAGGTCAGCGACCCGCCACCCTCGGCGAGCCACTCCCCGCTCAGCACCCGGAGCACCCCGAGCAGCATCGCGATCACCGTCACGTCCCCGCCCTCCCTGTGCGCTCCGGACCCGTGCGTTCAGTGTTCCAGATCGGGAAGACGATCGGACCCCCGCCCCGGTTCCCGGTTCAGGACGTCTGGAAGGCCCTGACCCACACCTGGCTCGTCCCGTCCGGTTGCGGAGCGAGGCACACACGGGTGGCGATCCTCTTGGCCGGGGCGGGAGAGAGGAAGCCGCCGCAGGTCAACGGATGCGCGTCCGAGGGGTCGGGCGCGCCCGCGTGCTGGAAGCCGTCCATGTCGATGACCGGCTGCTGCCCGGTCTCCGCCCACCCGGAGACGGGAAGGCCACTCTTGAAGTCCTCCAGACCGGCCTGTGGCAGCCGGAACGCGAGGACAGCGAGGTCGTCCTGGAAGCCGTTCTGATAGGCCCAGCGGACATCGGCCGCCGCCGCGGGGATCCCCACTCGGACGAACCGCGACACCTCCTCCGAGCTCACGGCCGTCCACGCTCCCGGCCGCCCGCTATCGGGCTTCGGACGGCGGTCCTGCTCGTAGGCCCAGTACAGCAGGGCCACGCCGGCCGTCAGCAGGACGAGGGGGCCGATGACCATGATCCCGATCATTCGACGACGGCGGGTCCTCCGGGGATCGGGGTAGGCCTGCATCCTGCTCATCGAGTCTCCCGTCCGGGGTTCGAGCGTTCGCCTTCCCGAGTGCCGTCCTGCCCGGTGCCCGCCCCGGGCAGGACGGACGGCGTACCGGGAAGTGCGACGGTGACCGGGGTGCTCCGGCCGGTCAGGTCGAACTCCCTGGCCAGCCCGGTCTGGTGGAGCTTGGCCAAGTCGCTGTCCTTGATGTTGGTGAAGGCGATCGGCGTGCTCTTGCCGGGATCCCAGTTGTAGCGGTCCCAGATGTTGACCTGGTACTGGACCGAGACCAGGGGCTTCCCGTCCGGACCTGGCCGGGCAGTCACCACACCGGAGGTGGCGTAGGGATGGCTGCCGATCGCCAGGAACCAATTGCGCTGAGTGGACGCGTCGATGTCGCGGTGCGCGACGGCTTCGACCGGGACGGCCACGGGAGCCCCGCCCGACCGCTCGAAGGCCGCCAGCGCCAGCTGTCGCCACTCTGCCTGGTTGGCGGCGATCTGTCCGTCCACCAGGCCGCGGAACTTGGGGTCGTCGCGGAGCATCCGGTCCACGTCGACATCGAGCGGTTCGCCCGTTGCGCTCAGGAAGTGCTGCATGTGGCGCGCGGCATCCGTGTACCCGACGAGATTCCCGCCGCCGACCAGCATGTGCTCGGCGGCGACCCCGACGGCGTAGTCGCCGGGACCGGGTGGACGCTGGGCGTAGTCGCCGGCGCCGGCGTCCGGAGCGTGCCACTCGTAGTCGACCGGGCCCAGCGCTCCCGCCGCGATCAGCCGTTGCCCGTCCGACGCCAGCAGTCCCGCGCGGACGCTCGGGTCGAGCGCACCCCACCAGGCCGGAAGCGCCTTCGGGTCGGTGGGCATGCCCGCTGCCCGGACGAGATCGGCACCCGCGTTGTCCACGGCTTCCGGCCGGGTCGCCGGGTCGACCTCGGCGGGGTCGAGGGCGCGGAGGGCGGCCGTGGCGGCGGTGTCGGCCTCGGTGGCCGCCGACACCGCCTTCCGCATGGCCTCGACGTACTGCTGGAGTTCGTCCCACTTCCGCCGCCGGTAGGCGATCGCGTCCGGATCGTTGCGGTCCTCGGGCGGCAGCGGCGGCAGCGTGACGATGCCGTCGGCGGCCACGGTGGCGCCGAGGGCCTCGGCGTCGCCGATGGCGCGCAGCAGGGCCTGCTGCGCCGTCCCGAAGGCGGATCCGGCCCGGCGCAGGGCGGCGGTGACGGCGAGGGCCTCGTAGTGGAAGGCGGTCAGCTCGTCGGCGAGCAGTCCGATCTCACGGGTGGCCTCGTCGGCCGCGACGCCGGTCCAGGAGCGGGCCCCGCCGGGGGCGAGGGAGCCCGGCGTGATGCCGGTGAGCGGCTGCAGGACGCCGGACCGGATCTGGCCGGCGATCTGTTCGGTGTGGCCGGCGACGCCGTTCCAGGTGTCCCCGGCCTTGTCCAACGACTCGAAGGCGGCGTGCCGGAGCTGCGCGAAGGTCACCATGGCTCACTGCGCCTTGAACGCGGAGGCGGCGGACGCGTCCGTCGAGCGGTAGGCGCCGGCGGTGGCCTCCAGCCGGTCCGCGGTCAGCCCGAGGCGGTTGTCGAGGCTGGTCCACCGGGCCTTCCACCAGGCGAGTACCTGGGCGAGCGCGGCGCCCGAGGCGAAGGAGTCGGTGGACAGGGCCCGGGCGGCCGCGTCGGTGTCCGGCTCCGCGTGGCTGACGGCGTACCGCAGTTCGCCCTGGAGGTGGCGGGCCGCTCCGGCGGCCCGACGGAGTGCGGCGGGTTCCACGGTGACCGGAGCACCGGCCGAGGGACCGCTCGCCCAGGGACCCGGTCCGCTGCCGGGGCGCGGGATTCCGGAGGGCGGTCCGTCCTGGCCGTAGAGCCATGGATTCCGCTGCGCCTCGGTGGTGTCGCTCATGATCGAAGCCCCCCGCTGTGACTGTCCGTGTTCGCAGCGTAACGAATGGGTGGCGTCCGTGCGATCGATTTATTGGATCGGATCGAGCGCGAGGTGTAGCCGCAGGTGCTACACGGGGCTACCTTGGGAGGATGAAGACGATTACCCAGCGGGAGTTCCGGAACAACTCCGCCGCGGTGATGGACGCCGTGGAGGCGGGGGAGACCTTCCACATCACCAGGAACGGGGTCGAGGTCGCGGAGCTGCGGCCGGTCGTGGGGCGGCGGCGGCTCACGGCGGAGGAACTGGTGGCGCGGCACGTGAAGCTGCCGCGGGTGGACTACCAGCAGATGCGCAAGGAGGCCGAGGAGGACTTCGGCCCGGAGGAACTGGTCGGCGACGAGGACGGCGACCCGTTCGAGCGGCCGCGGCGTGGCTGAGCGGCGGCGGACCTCCCGGCGGCGGCCCGCCGGGGTGCTGGACACCTGTGTCTACATCGACCTGGCGCTGCTCAGCCCGGCCGACCTGCCGGCCGTGCCGGAGCTGACCGCGATCACCTTCGCCGAACTGCAGCAGGGCGTCTCCATGGCCCGCGACCCGATCAGCCGGGCGGCCCGGATGGAGGTGCTGGGCGCGGCGATGGCGGACTTCGAGCCGCTGCCCTTCGACGCGGCCGCCGCCGCCCGCTACGGCACCCTGGTGACGCTGACCATCGCCGCCGGGCGGCAGCCGCGTCCGCGCCGGATCGATCTGATGATCGCCGCGATCGCCTCCGCGCACGGCCTGCCGCTGTACACGCGCAATGTCGCGGACTTCAAGGGGCTGGGCTCGGCGGTCGAGGTCATCGGCGTCTGATCCCGCTCGGCCCCGCTCAGCCACCCCCGGCCCGCAGGGCCGCCGCGCCCTCCCGCTCGACGCGCTCGGCCAGGGCCGCCGCGGCGAGGGCGGCGGGCCGCCGGTCACGCCCGCGGTGCACGACCACGGGCTTTCCGTCCGCTCCCACGGCGGCGACGACGGCCCAGCGCGGCCGGCCGGAGAGCCGGAGGAACAGCAGGCGGATGCCGTGGTCGAGCCCCAGCACCAGCAGGACCGGCAGGAGCAGGGCGAGGCCCAGTCCGTCGGTGATCTGGCCGCCTCCCGAGGCCGACGGGCGGCAGGCCCTGGCCACGGCCCGGAACCGGCCGAGCCAGACCACCGCGATCCGCACCGGCTCGCCGCCGTCCGGGCCGCCGACCTCGGTGAACGCTCGACGCTCGCCGCGCTCGCCGCGCGCCCAGGCCGCCCGCAGGGCGGCCGCGCGTTCGACCCGCGTGCGCTCCGCCCGCGCCGCGTCGGTCGCCGCCGCCCGTCGTTCGAATTCGGCGGTCCACTCCCGCTCCCGGCGGCGCTGCTCCTCGTCCCTCGTCATGCGAGGGAGGCGGTGCCGTCGCGTTCGATCCGGTCGGCGAGCGCCGACGCGGCGATCAGGGCCTGCCTGCGGCGGCGGGTGCGGTGGACGGCGACGGGGCTGCCGTCGGTGGTGGCGAGCACGGCGTAGTGCGGGCGGCCGGTCAGCTCGATGAACAGCCAGCGCAGGGCGAGGCCCAGCAGCGCGAGGGCGCCGACGAGTTCCGACAGCGCGGCGAGGCCCCCCAGGAGGCCGGCGAGGAAGCGGTTGCGGGTCCGGCGCTCGTCGGGCTCGCCGCCGGCGGGCAGTCCGGCGCCGGCCCACACGACCCGCAGGCCGACCGGCCGGCCGTCCGGGGCGGTCACGGTGACCGGCGTCCAGTGCACGTTCTCGCCCCGGGCCCAGCTGCGGCGCTGCAGGGCGACCGCGTCGGCCCGGGCCCGCTGCTGCTGGTCCGCCTTGTCCGCCAGGCCCTGGCGGTACCGCTCCTCCCAGGTCTGCATGGGGTGCAGCGTAGGCGAACGGGGGAGCGGGCCGGCAGGGGCGGCGGGCCGAGTTCAGCGGAGTTCAGCGGCGGGCCGGGGCCGGGGTCAGCCGAGCCGGACGGTGGTGCCGGTGGCGGCGGAGGCGCGGGCGGCCTCCAGGACGGTGAGGGTGGCGACGGCGTCGCGCGGGTCGACCGGCGGCGGGGTGCCGGGGGTGGCCAGGGCGGCGGCGACGCCCGCGTAGAAGGCGGGGTAGTCGCCGGGGTCGGTGGGCACCGCGACGGCGGACCCGTCGGTGCCGAGGACGCCGTCGCGGGCGGGGTCCTCGGTGCCCCAGGGGGTCCCGGCGGCGGGGTCGGGGCGCAGCCCGGAGCGCAGCGCGGCCTCCTGCGGGTCCATGCCCCACTTGACGTACCCGGCGGTGTCGCCGAGGACCCGCAGGTGCGGGCCGATCAGCGGGGCGACGGCGCTGGTCCACAGGTGGGAGCGGGTGCCGTCGGCGTGGGTGAGGGCGAGGAAGGCGTCGTCGTCGACCACCGCGCCGTCGCGCCGGATGTCGATCTCGGCGTACACCGTGTCGGCCGGCCCGAAGAGCGTGAGCGCCTGGTCGACGAGGTGGCTGCCCAGGTCGTAGAAGGTGCCGCCGACCTCGGCCGGGTCGGCGAGCTCGCGCCAGCCCGCCTTGGGCTTGGGCCGGAAGCGCTCGAAGCGCGACTCGAAGCGGTGCACCCGGCCGAGCGCGCCCTCGCGGACCAGCCGGGCGGCGGTGAGGAAGTCGCCGTCCCAGCGGCGGTTCTGGAAGACGGTGAGCAGGGTGCCGCCCGCCTCGGCGAGTTCGCACAGCTCGCGCGCCTCGGCGGCGGTCCCGGCCAGCGGCTTGTCGACCACGGTGGCCAGCCCGGCGGTCAGGGCGGCGCGGGCGAGCGGGGCGTGGGTGCGGTTGGGGGAGGCGATGACGACCAGGTCGAGCGCCTCCGGGTCGGCGAGCAGCTGCTCGGGCGTGTCGACGGCGCGCGCCCCGGGGTGCTCGCGCCGCAGCTGCTCCCGGCGCTCCGGGTTGGCGGTGACCACCGCGTCCAGCCGGAGCCCGGGGGTGGTGGCGATGAGCGGGGCGTGGAAGGCGGAGCCGGCCAGGCCGTAGCCGATCAGACCGACGCGGAAGGGCGGGTGACCGCCGGAGGGGCCGGTCGGCGGGACGGGGCGCGCGGAGGTCGTCATGCGGCCTACTCAACCACGGCGCGCCCGCCCGGCCCCGGATTCGGCGCCGCCATGGGGCGGGCCGTCGACGGGGTACGGGCGGGCGCGTCCGGGGCGGGCGCCGTGCCGCCGCCGCGGTGGGGGGCGCGGCGGCGTGGCGTTCACGGTAGCGGGGTCGGGCCCTGCTGCCGAAGGGGTAATCGCTGCGGTTAGGGGCGTCTTAAGGAGCCCTTGAGGGGGGCATGCCGAGCGGCGCCGGCGTCCCGGGGCGTCCCGGCGGGCGGGACGTACTGCCGTCGGCCAGGTGTGCGGATTAGGCTGTGGCCCGGTTGGGGCAGCCAGCAGTACCCCCGGCGGTCCGGTGTCCCGAGGAGGGTCCGGCCGGTGGGAGGCGCAACGGTGACGGCGATGCGCCGCAATTTCGTACGACCATCGCCATCGCATGACATGGCAAGACTTCGGGAGACACGCACGTGGCAGACCGCAAGCCCATCGAGTCCTGGCTGACCGACATGGACGGTGTCCTCATCCACGAGGGCACCCCGATTCCGGGCGCGGAGGAGTTCCTGCGCCGGCTGCGGGAGTCGGGCAAGCCGTTCCTGGTCCTCACCAACAACTCCATCTACACCCCGCGCGACCTCAGCGCCCGTCTGGCCGGCATGGGTCTGGAGGTGCCGGAGGAGTGCATCTGGACCTCCGCCCTGGCCACCGCCAAGTTCCTGAAGGGCCAGCGCCCCGGCGGCACCGCGTACGTGATCGGCGAGGCGGGCCTGACCACCGCGCTCTACCAGGCCGGCTACGTGCTGACCGACAACAACCCGGACTACGTCGTCCTCGGCGAGACCCGGACCTACAGCTTCGAGGCGCTCACCAAGGCGATCCGCCTGATCAACCAGGGCGCCCGCTTCATCTGCACCAACCCGGACGAGACCGGCCCGTCCACCGAGGGCGTGCTGCCGGCCACCGGCTCGGTCGCGGCGCTGATCACCAAGGCGACCGGCGTCGAGCCGTACTTCGTCGGCAAGCCCAACCCGCTGATGATGCGCGAGGCGCTCAACACGGCCGGCGCCCACTCGGAGACCGCCGTCATGATCGGCGACCGGATGGACACCGACATCGTGGCCGGCATGGAGGCCGGCATGGAGACCATCCTGGTGCTCACCGGCCTCACCGCCGCCGCCGACGTGGAGCGCTTCCCGTACCGGCCGACCCGGGTGGTCAAGTCGATCGCGGACCTGGTCGAGCTGATCTAGCCCCGAGCCGCTGTCGCGGGCCCCGCTCCGGCCGATCGTGTTCCGACGGCCGGGAGCGGGGCCCGTTCGCTCAGCGCCTCGGGACCGCCGGGGACGGGGCCGGTTCGGCACTGGGGCGCCGGTTGTCGGTGGGCCTGTGTAGCGTTCGGGGTGAAAGAGGGCGTACGGCGCGAGGGGCGCGATGTGCCCGCAGGTCGGGGCGGTGCGGCGGTGAGCGGCCGTCCGGTGGGAGGTAGAGGTCGTCGTGACGGACACGGTCGAGGCGGGGACGGTCGAGGCGAACGTGGGTGGGACGGAAGCGGGTGCCGGCCTGGAACTGCCGGGTTCCTGGCAGGCGGTGCTGGGCGCCGAGACGGAGAAGCCGTACTTCGCCGAGCTGGCGGCCTTCGTGGCGGCCCAGCGCGCGGAGCACCAGGTCTTCCCGCCGAGCGGGCAGGAGTTCTCCGCGCTGGAGGCCACGCCGTACGAGAAGGTCCGGGTGCTCGTCCTCGGGCAGGACCCGTACCACGACGACGGCCAGGCCCACGGCATGAGCTTCTCGGTGCTGCCGGGCACCAAGACGCCGCCGTCGCTGCGCAACATCTTCAAGGAGCTGGACGCCGACCTCGGCATCCCGGCGCCGGACAACGGCTACCTGATGCACTGGGCCGAGCAGGGCGTGCTGCTGCTCAACGCGGTGCTCACGGTGCGCGCGCACGAGGCCAACTCGCACAAGGCCAAGGGCTGGGAGAAGTTCACCGACGCGGTGATCAAGGCGGTGAGCGCGCGCGAGGAGCCGGTGGTCTTCGTGCTCTGGGGCAACTACGCGAAGAAGAAGCTGCCGCTGATCGACACCGGGAAGCACGTCGTGGTCCAGGGCGCGCACCCGTCGCCGCTGTCCGCGAAGCTGTTCTTCGGCAGCCGGCCGTTCTCGCAGATCAACACCGCGCTGGAGGGCTTCGGGGTCGACGCGATCGACTGGCGGATCCCGGACCTCAAGCAGGCCTGAGCCGCCGCACCCCCCGGCCCGTCCTGACGTGGCGTCTCCTGGCCCGTGAGAGCCCGCCGTTCACCCGATAGTGGGCGGCGGGCGGGGCCCCGTGTGCGAAGCTTGGGGCCGGCCGGGGTCGCCCGGACCGGGGCGGGGGGAGGGGCGGTACGTGCGCCGAGTTGGGCGAGGGGCGGGGATCCGGCTGGCCGCGGGGGCGGCGCTGCTGGGGCTGGTGGCGACTGTCACGGGATGCTCGGGGGGCGGCGGGAGCACGTCCGGCGTCAAGGGCGCTTCCGGCGACGGGAGTCCGACCGGGGCGGCGTCCGCGCCGACCGTACCGGCCGCGTCGCCCGCGTCACCCGGGGCGGGTGCGGTCGCGCTGCCGCAGCTGCCCGGGCAGACCTTCTACGTCTCCGACCGGACCGCCGTCGCCCGTCAGTCGGCCGCCCTGCGCGGCCGGGGCCGGACGGCGGAGGCCGACACCCTGCTGCGGATCGCCGGCCAGCCGTCCTCGCAGTGGCTCGGCGACCGGGCGGCCCGGGACATCGCCGACCAGGTGAGCCGCCGCGCCGCCGAGGCCGACCGCACGCCGGTCTTCGTCGCCTACAACATCCCGCACCGGGACTGCGGCCTCTACTCGGCCGGCGGCGCGCCCGACGCCGCCGCCTACCGGGCCTGGATCACCGGCCTGGCGGAGGCCCTCGGCGACCGCCGGGCGTGGGTGGTGCTGGAGCCGGACGCCATCGCGCACACCCTGGACGGCTGCGGGGTCAAGGGCGATGCCGCCGCCGAGCGGTACGGCCTGCTGGCCTTCGCCGTCCAGGAGTTGAAGAAGCGCCCGCAGGTCCGGGTCTACCTGGACGCCGGGAACCCCGGGTGGACGTCGGACCAGCCCGCGCTGGCCGAGGCGCTGCGCAGGTCGGGCATCGCGGCGGCCGACGGCTTCGCGGTGAACGTCTCCAACTTCTTCACCACCGACCGCAACGCCGCGTTCGGCGCCCAGCTGTCCGCCCTGCTGGACGGCAAGCACTTCGTCGTCGACACCAGCCGCAACGGCAACGGCCCGCTGGACTCCGAGGCGTGGTGCAACCCGCCCGGCCGCGCGCTCGGCGCGCCGCCCACGAGCGAGACCGGGCGGCCCGGCGTCGACGCGTACCTCTGGATCAAGAACCCGGGGGAGTCGGACGGCGAGTGCGGTCGCGGCGAGCCCCCGGCGGGCGAGTTCTGGCTCCCGTACGCGCTGGGGCTGGCATCGGCCGGCGTCGGCACCGGTACCGCGGGGTAGCGGCGGGCCGCGCCCGGCGGCTCAGGGCGTGACCTGGATCCAGCGGGCCGGCGAAGGGGTGCCGGCGGCGTCCGTGACGAAGAGCATGTACCAGCCGGGCGGCAGCAGGTTCGGGTTGGCGGGCAGACTGAGCGCGACGCCGTCCGCCGTGCGCGCGCCGATGTCCAGGGCCACCGAGCGCTGCTCGACGTCGGTGGCGTGGGTGACCGAACTCGGCCGGACCAGCTTGGCGGTGGCGATGCGGTCCGGCGCGGACGCGGTCACCCGGACGGTGCCGCCGAGCCGGGCGGCGGCCGGGGCACCGGTCAGCTCCGGCCGCTCGCCGTGGAACAGGTAGGCCGGACTGTAGATCTCGATCCGCTGCTCGAAGGTGCCCGGCTCGGTGCCCGCCTTGTCGTTGAAGAGCGGGTCGGAGCCGAGCACCGCCACCCGGCCGTCGGGCAGCAGCAGCGCTTCGGAGTGGTAGTTCCGGCCGACGGTGGGCTCGGCGGCGGTGGTGAAGGTGTTGGTGTCCGGGTGGTAGGTCTGCGCCTTGAGCAGGTCGCTGCGGTGCTTGCCCCGGTAGTCGCGCGAGCCGCCGGTGGTGAAGACGGTGTCGTCGGGCAGGATCACGCTGTTGAGGTAGCGGGTGCCGCCGGCCGGCAGGTCGGGGCCCGGGGTGAACGCGGGCTGTGCGGCGTCGAGGTCGGCGATGTCCGTGCGGGCGGTGGAGAGCGGGGACTCGCCGACGCCCCCGCCGCCGAGCACCATCACCTTCTGCGCCTGCGCGGGCGGCAGCAGCACGGAGGCGGAGGTCTCGGTGAGCTCCGGATCGCGCAGCCCGGGGACGGGGTGGAAGCTGTTGTCGGCGAGGTCCCAGAGCCCGGGCTCGCGGCCCTTGTCGGCGGGCCCGTAGCCGGCGTTCGAACCGGAGTAGAAGAGCCGGCCGGTCGCGGTGAGGAAGATCGACGGGTAGGTCGGGAAGTAGCGGTCGGGCGCCTTGGACCAGGTCTTGCGCGCCGGGTCGTAGATCTCGTTGTCGTTGCCGCTGAGGATCTGTCCGGTGTCGTCCAGCCCGGAGACGGTGACCACCCGGCCGTCGCCCAGCCCGGTCAGCGTCGGGTACCAGCGGGCGTAGGCCATGTCGGTGACCTGCTCGTACAGTTCGGTGTCCGGGTTGAACTCGAAGGCGGCGCGGATGCCCTGGTAGTCCTGCTTCTCCAGGGTCATCCGCTCGGCCGTGCCGTAGACGTTCCGGGCGTCGGCGCCGGTCAGGCCCTTGACCGTGAACTGGGCCGGGGCGTCCAGCACCGAGCCCCGGCCGGGGGCCACCGCCTCCGCGAACACCCGGGTCTCGGCGGCCTTGACGACGGTCGCGGTGCCCGCGCCGGTCTTGGTCGCGGCGGGCACGGTGACGTCGTCGGTGGAGACGTACTCGCGGCCGTCCGGCGCGCGGAAGACGGTGCCCCTGGGAAGGGTGTGGGAGGCGTCCGGATCCTCGTTGCGGACCCGCATGGTGCCGGCCGCCTTCTTCACCGCGCCGTCCAGCGCCTCGTAGCGGCGGGTGCCGCCGGCCACCAGCATCCGGCCGTCGGGCAGCGCGGTGTGGCCGCCGCAGAACATGTCGGCGGGGGTGGGGACGTTCTTGTAGGTGTTGGCGACCGGGTCCCAGAGCAGGCTCCTGAAGGTGCCGGCGTCGAAGTTCTTCTGGTTGTTGCCGGAGCCGGCGATGATCAGGACCTTGCCGGTGCGCAGCAGCGCGGCGTGGATGGCGTTGATCCGGAACTCGGCGGGGAGCACCAGGGTCTGCCAGTGGCCGTACTCGGCCTTGTAGGCGGGGCGGTTGATCACGTAGTGGTGGTACTGGTCGTTGGCGAAGCCGAGGACGGCGGGCGCGTTCATCCCGGCCACGGTCAGGGCGACGGTGCTGCCGAGGGCGAAGCGCCGGGTGCGGCCGGTGTGGCGGATCTTCACGGTGGTTCGTCATCCCCTCGTGGCGGGTGCGGCTGCGGGTGCGGGCGTGGAGTCGGACGCGGGGTCGGACCCGGGTTCGGGGGCCGGGCCGAGCGAGAGGGTGGAGACGGGCCGGGCCCGGCGGCGCTGCACGGCGTCCGCGGCGAGCAGCAGCATCGGCAGCAGGCTGAGGAGGAGGGCCAGGCAGGCCCAGGTCCGCATGGCGATGTGGTCGTGGCCGGTCAGGAAGGAGGCCGCGACGGCGCCGCCGAAGACCAGCGCCCAGAAGAGGTGGAGGCGGAAGGTGCGGATCCGGTCGGGGCTGGTCGACTCGCCCTTCGGCGTCACCACGAACCGGCTGCGGATCCGCAGGAGGGTCTGCAGCAGCGCCGCGGCGTAGACCGGCCCGCACAGCGCCGACATCACCATGCCCGCCACGCCCGACGATCCGGCCGGCTCGTGCGGGCTCACGTTGTGCTTGCGGTTCCAGGTGTAGAGCAGCATCTGCAGCGCGGCCGCGTCGCTGTAGAGGGCCATCCACAGCTCGGAGGACACATGGACGCCCGAGGCGCCGAAGCCCAGGTAGAGCACGCTGGACAGCCCGCCGAGCAGCCAGGTCAGCGCCGCCATCGGGTAGTAGGAGACCATCAGCGTGTAGTTCAGCAGCCGGCCCGGTGACAGCCCCCACGCCGCCCGCCAGTACTGGGTCAGCAGGGTCTCGTAGGTGCCCCGGCTCCAGCGCAGCTGCTGGGAGAAGAAGTCCGTCCAGGACGACGGCCCCTCGCCGACCGCCAGCACGTCCGGTGTGTAGACCGACTTCCAGCGCTCGCCGGTGGCCGGGTTGCGGTGCCGGTGGAACTCCAGGCCGGTGGCCATGTCCTCGGTGACCGAGTCGTACAGTCCGCCGATCGAGCGCAGCGCCCCGATCCGGACGGCGTTGTTGGTGCCGACGAACATCGGTGCGCCGTAGCGGTTCCCGGCCCGCTGGATCAGGGCGTGGAAGAGGTACTGCTGGCTCTCCGAGAACTTGGTGACCAGCGAACCCGAGCTGCGGTAGTTCCCGTACACCTGCGGGCCGACGACGAACGCGACGTCGGGGTCGCGGAAGTAGCCGAGCATGCGTTCGCAGAACTCGGGCAGCGGCACGTGGTCGGTGTCCACCGAGACCCAGAAGTCGTAGTCGGCGCCGTACGCCTGGAGCCAGCTGTTGTAGTTGCCGTGCTTGGTCCGGGCGCGGAACCGGCCCTTGGGCGTGTTCCACTGCGGGATGTCGTCCCGGCTGAAGTGGCGCACGCCCAGCCCGTCGCAGAGATCGCGCATGGCAGGATCGTTTCCCTCGTCCAGCAGCCAGACCTGGAAGGGGCCGTCGTGCCGGACGGCCAGCGCGGCGGTGAGCGTGGCACGCACCATCTCGGGCGGCTCCTTGCCCGGGACGAAGGTGGTGAGGAAGGCGACCCGGGTGCCGCGTTCGGGCGTCACCGGGACCGGGTCGCGGGCGGCGAGCGTGGCATGGGCGTTGGAGACGACGTTGACCAGCCGGAACACCTCGACCAGCGCGATGATCGCGATCATCACCTTGTCGCCGACGAGCAGCCAGGTGTCGGTCTCGCCGGGGCGGACCGGCCAGTGGCCCGGCTGGAGCAGCCAGACCAGCAGCACGCCCTCGACCAGGGGCGCGGCCAGCAGGAGCAGCGTGGCCCGGACGCGGTGCGGTTCGCGGCTCAGCAGGCTGCGGTACCGCACCCGGTACGGCTCCTCGGCGGCCGAGACCTCGTCCGCCTGGCCGGCGAGGCGGCTGAAGTAGGCGTAGTCGTAGGGGGCTTCGGGAACGGCGACCGGTTCGGGAGCGGGGGGCGGCTCCGCAGCGGGGGGCGGCACGGGTGCCGGAACGGGGGGTTCCGCGCCCTTCGCCCGACGCGAGAACGGCCCGGTCATGTGCGCTCCCCCCGTGGCCGGCCGCGCGGACCCGCCTCTTCGTGCGTGCTCCGACCAGGGGTGTGCGATCCGGTGCTTCGCACGGTCGCCCGGCGGTTCCGGTGATTCCGGACCGTCAATCGCTAAAACGTGTACGATCGATCGAGATGTGTGATGGTGCGACAGCGTCGAAAGCGGGATCCCCGCGGCACCCCCGGACTCCCTTCCGGGGAAACCGGATCCCCTGGCTTCCCCAACTGTCGCGGAGGGTGCGCCCGATTGCAACCGGTCCGGGGAATGACCGGCGCAGGGACCGGTGAATATGGCGATTCCCGGCCAATTGCCGGTATGTCGGTGTTATAGGGGCGAATCGTGGACCGCCCTTTTCCGGACTGTTCGATTCCGCGGATGGCTCGGCGAGCGGGTGGTATGGGGCTGGCCGCCATAGCAGGATGGGCTGATGCATCGTCCGGGCACATGTCGCAGCCCGCACGTCCGGCCTACCGTTCCGGCATCCGCCCTCGCGGCAGCCTCGGGTCGCCGACCGGATCGCCGTGCCGCCCGGCGCCGGCCCACAGGAGGTAGTCCAGCATGAGCCAGCCCGAGAGCACGACCGACCACTTCGCCGAGACCGGGACCGGGACCGGGGCCGCTCCGGAGCGGATCGGCGTCCCGGTCCCCGGCGGGCAGCTGTCCGTGCTCCGCTGGCCGGCCGCCGTGCCCGGCGCGCCGACCGTCGTGGCGGTGCACGGCATCACCGCCAACGGCCTCGCCTGGTTCGAGGTGGCCCGCAGGATCGCCGGCCGGGCCACCCTGCTCGCGCCGGACCTGCGCGGGCGCGGCGCCAGCCGCGACCTCGGCGGGCCGTACGGACTGGCCCGCCACGCCGACGACGTGGCGGCCCTGATCGGCGGGCTCGACCTGGGGCCGACCGTGGTCGTCGGGCACTCCATGGGTGCCTGGGTGGCGGCCCTGGCGGCCGTCCGCCACCCGGAGCTGGTCGGCCGGGTGGTGCTGGTCGACGGCGCGGTCAGCTTCCCGCCGCCCGAGGGCGTGAGCGAGGGCGACGCCCTGGCCGCCGTGCTCGGACCGGCGCTGGCCCGGCTCTCGATGACCTTCCCCGACCGGCAGGCGTACCGCGAGTTCTGGCAGCGGCACCCGGCCTTCGCCGCCGGCTGGTCCGCCGGGATCGACGCCTACACCCAGGGCGACCTCGTCGGCGCGGAGCCCGAACTGCGCTCCTCCTGCGTGCTGGCGGCGGTCGAGACCGACGGGGCGCAGGTCCTGCTGGACCGGGACGCGGCCGCCGCCGTGCACCGGCTGCCCTGCCCGGGCGAGCTCATCTGGGCGGAGCGCGGTCTGCTGGACCAGCCGCAGGGCCTCTACGACGAGAAGCGGCTCGCCGCCGTCGGGCTGGACCGCACCCACCCGGTCCCGGCGTCGGGGGTGCCGGACACCAACCACTACTCGATCCTCTGGGGCGGCGCCGGGGCCGAGGCGGTGTCCCGTGCCGTGCTCGGAACGCCCTCCGGCGCCGAGTCCTAGGGTCTAGCCGGCCGCGCCGAGGAAGGACTCCCAGCCGCCGGCCGGTGCCTGTCCGACGTTGAGGGTGCGCAGCTTGCGCAGGGTGGACTGGTCCTGGACCTCCAGCCACTCGACGAGCTGCTTGAAGGAGACCAGCCGGACCTCGGGCCTGCTCGCGACGGTCTTCAGCACCTCCTCGACGGCGTCCATGTAGATGCCGCCGTTCCACTGCTCGAAGTGGTTGCCGATGAAGAAGGGCGCCCGGTTGCCGTTGTAGGCGCGGTCGAACCCGGCCAGGTAGGCGTCCCGGGCCTGGGTGCGCCACTCGTCGTACTTGGCCGGGTCCCCCTTGGTGGTGCCGGACGACTGGTTGGCCAGGATGTTGTAGTCCATGGAGAGCACCTGGAAGGAGTGCCCCGGGAAGGGGATGCTCTGCAGCTGGAGGTCCCAGATCTTGCCGTCCTGCACCTTCTGCGGCCAGATCTGCTGGCCGCCCGAGGAGCTGGCGTCGTACTTCCACCCCAGATTGGCGATGGTCGGCAGCAGGGCCTTCTGCCCCTCCAGGCAGGGGGTGCGGCCGCCGATCAGCTCCTTCTTGTAGTCGAAGGGGAGCGGGTCGACGTCGGTGAAACCGGTGTTGGTCCGCCACTGCGTCACGAAGCCGACGGCCTGGTCTATCTCGCTCTGCCAGTCCTCGGGGGTCCACTTGTTGACGCCGTTGCCGTCCGAGCGGGTCGAGCAGAAGTGGCCGTTGAAGTGGGTGCCTATCTCGTGGCCGGCCAGCCAGGCCTGGCTGATGAGCTTGAGGGTGGTCTTCACCGCGCCGTCCGACAGGTAGGGGATGTCGGAGGCGCCGACCGCGTGCTTCGGCGGGTGGTAGAGGTCGGCCTTGCCCTTGGGCAGGGCGTAGATGCCGGAGAGGAAGAAAGTCATCGAGGCCTTGTGCTCCTCGGCGAGCTTGAGGAACCGGGGGAACTGGCCGTCCTCGGTGCCGCCGGCGCCGTCCCAGGAGAAGACCACGAACTGCGGCGGGCGCTCGCCCGGCTTGAGCTTCTCGGGCTTGGGCTGGTTCGGCTGCGGTCCGGTGTCGGAGGTGGAGCCGTCACCGATCGGCGTGCCCTTGGCGGGGGTCCCGGTGGGGCTGCCGGTGGTGGTCGGCCCGGAGCTGCCGGTGCCGGTCGTGGGGGCCGGGGCGGAGCCCGGCGCCGATCCGGTGGGACCGGCCGACCCCGAGCCGCCCCCGGAACAGGCCGTCACCGCTCCGAGAGCCGCCGTCGCGGCGGTGGCTGTGAGCACGGTCCTGCGCGAGATGCTGCCCATCGTCTCCCCTGGATCGTCCGGACCGGGTGGTGATCACGGCCGGAGCCGCATCGGTCATATCAGACAATTGATTGATTATCCGTCGTTAGCATGTCACGCGGCCGCGGGGGTCACCAAAGCCCGGAGGGTCCGCCGGGACTGAACACGCGGGGCACACCCGTGCGGTATGCGAAGAGATGTCTTCTGTTGCCGTCCTGTGACGCTTCGCCCGTTCGTTGCAGGGCGTTCTCGCGGGCGCCGGGGGCGTCGGAGGCGTCGGGGGGTGCCTGGGGGCGTCGGGGCCGCCGGGGGCGGGCGCGCGCGTCAGCCGAGGGCGAGCCGGCGGTTGCGGCGGACGACCCGCGCGATGGCCGTGCTCACCACGGTGGCGGCCGTGCAGGAGACCGCGAGGCTCAGCCAGGCCGTCTCGAACCAGTGGCTGTTGAGCCAGCCCAGCGTCACGATGTAGGCCGCCCAGATCATCGCGGCCAGCGCCGACCACCGCAGGAAGCGGTGGGGATGGCCGGGGGAGTGGCCGATGGCCAGGTCGAGCACGGTCCGACCGGCGGGCACGAAGCGGGCGACCACCACCATGGCGGCCGCCGCCCGGGTGGTGCGACCGTCCAGGGTCTGCTGGACCCGCGCCACGCTGGCCGCCAGCTTCGGACGGTGTTCGAGGCGCCGGCTGACCATCGGGGCACCGCGCCGCGCCAGCCGCAGCAGCAGCAGATCACCGAGGAAGGAGGCGGTGGCCACCCCGAGCCCGAGCAGCACCGGGGCGCCGTCTATCTGGGCGGTCTTGAGCACCGCGAGGATGACCAGGCTCCCGCTGGGGAGGAAGGGGAGGAAGGCGTCACCGAGGACGGCGCAGAGCGCCAGGGCGCAGATCCACGAGGATCCGACCAGCGCCGCGATGTCCATGTTCCCTACTCCCTCCAGGCTGCCCGGGGGAGCAGTGGTTGCAAGGGACAACGCTAGCGCCTCGACTTTTCATGCCATGAAGCACCCCGGGCGTTGTGGCGGGAGTCACGTCCGCAGCGGCCATGGCACGAGCCCCCGGGGCGGGGTGCCGCTCCGGGGGCTCGCGGGGATCGGTCGGCGCTGGTCCAGCCCGACGACCTTGCTGGTGAGTGCGGATCCGGTTGGGTGATCCGCCTGGGACCCAGCCTGCCGGAAGCCGGCCGCCGACCGCGAGCCCCCGGGCTGGCGACTTCCCGCGCTGGCGTGAAGTCGCCACGGGTGTTCGTCCGCTGGCTCTGAGTCAGCCCGCCCGCCGCCGGCCGGGCCCCCGGCCCGGGGAACAAGCGAGCCCCGCATCGGGGTTGACCACTGTCGGCACCCGCGGCGGCACCGACCGTCCCCGGGGCGAAACCCGGTGGACCGCACCGGCGGACGGGACCGACCACGGCCAGGAGGACGGACGGCATGACGACCGAGGACAGCCAGGAGAGCCGGCGGGAGAACGGGGCCGGACCGCACCCCGCGGACGCGATCCGGGGCACCGTCCGGGGAACGGCGCCCGCTCCGCTGTCGATCCTGGACCTGGCCACCGTGGGGGCGGGCGACACCCCCGCGCAGGCGCTCGCCGCGACCACCACCCTCGCCCGCAGCGCCGAACAGTGGGGCTACCACCGCTTCTGGGTGGCCGAGCACCACGGCATGCCCGGCGTCGCCAGCTCCACGCCCGCCGTCCTGCTGGCCCACCTCGGGGCCCACACCACCACGCTGCGCCTCGGCTCCGGCGGCGTGATGCTGCCCAACCACGCCCCGCTGGCGATCGCCGAGCAGTTCGGCCTGCTGGAGGCGCTCCACCCCGGCCGGATCGACCTCGGCCTCGGCCGGGCCCCCGGCACCGACCAGGCCACCGCCCGGGCCCTGCGCCGGGGCCTCGGCGAGGGCGCCGACGACTTCCCCCGCCAGCTCGCCGAGCTGACCCACTTCCTGGACGGCAGCTTCCCCGCCGGGCACCCGTACGAGCGGCTCACCGCCGTGCCGAAGGGGGAGGGGCGCCCGCCGGTCTGGCTGCTCGGCTCCTCCGGCTTCAGCGCCCAGCTGGCCGGCCGGCTCGGCCTGCCGTTCGCCTTCGCGCACCACTTCAGCAGCGCGAACACCCTCCCGGCGCTCGACCTCTACCGCTCGGAGTTCCGCCCCTCGGCCGTCCTGGACGAGCCGTACTCGGTGATCGGGGTGAGCGCGGTCGCGGCCGACGACGAGACCTCCGCCCGCCGCCTCGCCCGCTCCGCGGCGCTCGGCATGCTGCGTCTGCGCCGGGGCAACCCGGGCCCGATCCCCACCCCCGAGGAGGCCGAGGCCTACCCGTACAGCCCGGTGGAGTCGGACTTCATCGACGACTGGCTGGGCAATGTGGTCCTCGGCGCGCCGGGCGCGGTGGCCGACGGGCTGGAGGCGCTGCGCAAGCGGACCGGGGTGGACGAGCTGATGGTGACCTCGCACGTCCACGGCCGCGAGGCGCGGCTGCGCTCCTATGGTCTGATCGCCGAGGCGTACGGCCTGACCGGGGGGCGGACCGCGACCACCTGAGACGTGCTCTAACGCCCGCCCCGGTCCTCCCGGCCGTCGCGGAGTATCGCGGCGACCAGTTCGGCCTCGCCGGGGCGGGCGAAGTACCAGCCCTGGGCGGTGTCGCAGCCGGTGAGCCGCAGCCGTTCGGCCTGGGCGGCGCTCTCGATGCCCTCGGCGGTGACGGTCAGGCCGAGGGTGTGGGCGAGCTGCACCATCGCACCGACGATCTGCTCGTCCGCGTCGCTGCGCCGCGAGCGGAGCTCGGGGAGCTCCGGGCGGCCGCCGCTCGGGGCCGGGTCGCGGAACCCCTCGATGAAGGTGCCGTCCAGCTTCAGCACGTGCACCGGGAGCCGGGAGAGATAGGCCAGGTTGGAGTAGCCCGTCCCGAAGTCGTCGATCGCGATCCGCACGCCCATGTCGGCGAGCGCCTGGAGCGCCTGGAGCGGGCGTCCGCCGGGGCCGAGCAGCGCGCTCTCGGTGATCTCCAGCTGCAGCAGCCGGGCCGGCAGACCGGTGCGCTCGAGGGCCTGGGCGACGTCGGCGACCACGTCGGAGTCCCAGATCTGGCGGGCGGCCAGGTTGACGCTCACGAAGGTCTCGGTCTCGGGGAACTCGGTGAGCCAGCGCCGTGCCTGGCGGCAGGACTCCTCCAGCACCCACTTGCCGAGCGGCACGATCGCCCCGGACTCCTCGGCGAGCGGGATGAAGCGGTCCGGCGAAAGCGTCCCGTAGCGGGGGTGGCGCCACCGGACCAGGGCCTCGGCGCCGTGCACCGCGCCGTCGGCGAGGCCGACCAGCGGCTGGTACTCGACGGTGAACTCGCCGCGTTCCAGCGCGGGGCGCAGCGCGGTGGCGAGCAGCTGGCGGGTCAGCTGGTGGGCGCCCCGGTCGGGGTCGTAGAGGGTCCACCGGGCGCGGCCGTCGGCCTTGGACCAGTACAGGGTGGCGTCGGCGTCCTTGACCAGGTCGGTGGGCGTGGTCTCGTGCACGGAGCGTTCGACGACGCCGACGCTGGCGGTGACCACCAGCCGGTGGCCGGCCACGTCGAAGGGGCGCTCCAGGGCGTCGAGGATCCGGGCGGCCAGGTCGGTGAGCTGGTCGCTGCCGCGGCTGTCGGTCACCAGGACGGCGAACTCGTCGCCACCCATCCGGGCGACCAGCCGGGCGCCGTGCGCGGAGAAGCCGCGCCGCAGCCGGGTCGCGACGGCGATCAGCAGCTGGTCGCCGATGTGGTGGCCGAGGGCCTCGTTGATCGCGGCGAACCCGTCCAGGTCCAGGTAGCAGACGCCGATCCGGGGCCCGTCGGTCCCCGTTCCCGCGCCCCCGCCGACTCCGAGCGGCTCGGTCGCCCGGTCGGGGGTCAGGCAGGCGGCGTCGAGCCGTTCGAAGAAGTAGGTCCGGTTGGGCAGCCGGGTCAGCGGGTCGTGCAGGGCCTGGTACTCCAGGCGGTCTCCGAGCCGGCGCTGCTCGGTGATGTCCTCGACCAGGGCGAGCGTGTAGAGCGGGCCGCCCTCGGCGTCCCGGATCAGCGAGACGGTCACCTTGCTCCAGACCGTCCGCCCCGCGCGGTGCTTGAGCTGCTTCTCGACCCGGAGCCGGTCGTGCTCGCCGTGGACGAGCGCGCGGAACAGCCGGCGCGGCATGCCCTCGGGGTCGACGATCTCGTGGATGTGGGTCCGCACCAGTTCGTCGACGGTGCGGCCGGTCAGCGCGGCGAAGGCCGGGTTGACCTCGATGATCCGGTCCTCGGGGTCGATGAGGGCCATGCCGATGCCGGCGTCGCTGAAGGCGGCCCGCAGCCGGGACTCGCTGGCCCGCAGGGCGGCCAGCTCCCGCTCGTCGGCCTCGGGGACGGGTCGGCCGTTCACGCCGGGGCCGTCCGCCATGTGGTGGGTGGCGCCGGGGGAGAGCGGGGCCGAGCAGGCGGGGCAGCGGGTGGCACCGTCGTCGGCCAGGGCGGCCCGGGCCGTGCCGTTGACCGTGCCCCCGGCCGGGGCGGTGTGCGCGTCGGCCCCCTCGTTCTGGCCCGGCACGGCATGCTCCCGTCCGCTGCTGACGCTTGACGCTGGTCCGGCCGGTCACCCGACTTCGGCGGCCGGCTCCGCACTCTGCCGCGCTCGCGGACGTCGGACTCCGGTGCGGACGCTCGGGACGGAGCGGCCGGGCGGGAGCCCCCCTGAGGAACCGTGAGGAACAGGGCGCTGCGGCCGATCATAGGACGCGATGGCAACGCGCGGTGACCGCCGCCAGGGTGATTCGTCTGGTTTGGGCGTGAGTGTGGTGATACACGCGGACGCCCCTGGTGCACATCACATGATGTGCACCAGGGGCGTGTGCTCCGGGAACGCGCCCTGCGGACCCCGGCGGAGCACCGGACGCGCGCCGGGCCGGGGTCGTCGGGCGGGACGCCCGGGGGAGGTCAGCCGGCCAGCGAGGCCGTGAGGGTGATGGTGGTGCCGGTCAGGGCCTGGCTCACCGGGCAGTTCGCCTTGGCGTCCTCGGCGGCCTTCACGAAGCCGGCCTCGTCCAGCCCGGGCACCTCGCCGGTGACCGTGAGGTGGATGCCGGTGATGCCGGTGCCCGGCTGGAAGGTGACGTCGGCCTGGGTGTCGAGCTTGGTGGGCGGGGTGCCCGCGCCGGTCAGGCCGTGCGAGAGGGCCATCGAGAAGCAGGCCGAGTGTGCGGCCGCGATGAGCTCCTCCGGGCTGGTCTTGCCGTTCGGGGCCTCGGCGCGGGCCGGCCAGGAGACCGGGTACTCGCCGATGCCGGACGACGCGAACGTCACCTGGCCCTTGCCGTCGACCAGGTTGCCTTCCCAGGCGGTGCGGGCGGTGCGGGTGGTTGCCACGATCGGTACCTCCGTTACTGAGGAACTGCTGATTCGTCACGTCCGGTCATGCCGCGGACCAGCCTACGGGCAGGCCGGGGGCGTGCCACAAGTAGCGCACCGGTCCGTCGCGTCCGAAAATGCCCCGGCCGTCCCGGCGGCCCGGGTCGTCCGTGGACGGACCCCGGCAGCTCGGGGCGCCGTCCGGCGGCCGGTCGGTGTGCCGTCCGGATCGTGGACGATTGGGCCGAATGGTGCGGGCCCGCGCCGGGCGCCCTGTTAGATTGGCCCGGGCCCGGGCCCGGCCGCCGCACGGTCGGGCGCAAGACCGAGAGAGCCGCGGAGCCGCCCCGATGACGGACCACCCCACGACCCCCGACGCCGGACTGCCCGAGGGGGTCGACGATGCCGTGCGGGCCGAGCTGACCAGCCTGCGCGAGAGCATCGACAACATCGACGCCGCAGTGGTCCACATGCTGGCCGAGCGCTTCAAGGCGACCCAGCGCGTCGGTCGGCTCAAGGCCGAGCACAAGCTCCCGCCGGCCGACCCGGCCCGCGAGCGCACCCAGATCAAGCGCCTGCGCGAGCTGGCCGCCGGTGCGCACCTGGACCCGGTGTTCGCGGAGAAGTTCCTGAACTTCATCATCGCCGAGGTGATCCGCCACCACGAGGCCATCGCGAGCGACACCGTGACCGGTGGGAACGTCCCGGCCTGAGCGCGTGACCGGCCGGGCCGGGAGCACCCGGGGGCGCCCCGCCCGGGCCGGTGGCATGTCTGACGAGGGTAAAAGTCCGATTTCGCCTGGATCCCCGGTTGGCGTAGCGTGCAGGTTCCCCCGCAGCCTGAGAGTGGAGCAGCGACGATGGCGGTGAACCTGCCCGATACCCACGGCGGCGAAGCAGAGGCAGGACCCGCCGCCCCGAGCGGGGGCCGGGCCGAGGCCCGGCGGGCGCGCCGTGCCGCCGAGGGGCGCCGGGTCAGGCCGCCGAAGGCCCGCCGCCCGGCCCGCCGGGCGCGCCCGTGGTGGATCGAGATCCCGGCCATGGCGGCGGTCGGCCTGGTGGTCGCGCTGCTGATCAAGACCTGTCTGTTCCAGGTGTTCACCATCCCCTCCGGGTCGATGGAGAACACCCTGCGGGTCGGTGACCGGGTCGGCGTGAACAAGTTCGCCCCGCTGACCGGCTGGGAGCCGGAGCGGGGCCAGCCGGTGGTCTTCAAGGACCCGGGCGACTGGCTGCCGCCGCAGCCGACCGGCGGGAACCCGGTCACCAACGCGCTGGGCTCGGCGCTCTCCTTCGTCGGCCTGGTGCCGCCGAAGGACGACAACTACCTGGTCAAGCGGGTCATCGCGACGGGCGGGCAGACCGTGCAGTGCTCCGGCACCACGCTGACCGTCGACGGTGCCGCGGTCGACGAGCCCTATCTGCACCCCGGGGACGACTCCTGCGCCGGGCTGGACTTCGGTCCGGTGACGGTGCCGCAGGGGCACGTCTGGGTGGAGGGCGACCACCGCAGCGACTCCGCGGACTCGCGCTACCACCAGCGCGGCCCCGGTGGCGGGGCCGTGCCGGTGGACAACGTGGTCGGCCCGGTGTCGGCCGTCGTCTGGCCGCTCGGCCACCTCGACTGGTTCGGCTGGGTCGGCCGCTGATCCCGGAGCGGGCGGCGGCGCACCCTGCTGGACACCCTTCCGGGCACCCGTCCGGCTAGCGCCGGTCCTGCTCCCGGCCGAGCTGGGCCCCGGTGTCGGCCTCGGCGGCCCGGGCGAGCCGCTCGCCGAGGGCCGTCGCCCCGGCCGGTGTCGCGTCCGGCGCGGCAGCCTCCGAAGGCGGCGGCCCGGACCGCTCCGGCCCGGCCGGCCCGGCGGACTTTCCGCTCTGGGCGGCGAACGCCCCGGCCAGTACCAGCAGGCCGCCGGCCATCTGCGGCAGGCCGAGGTGCTCACCGAGCAGGACCCAGGCCAGCACGGTGGCCACGACGGCCTCCAGGTTGGCCACCACCCCGGCGACCGGCGGTGACAGGTGCTGGACGGCGACGACGCCGGTCAGATAGGCGAGCACGGTCGCGACCAGGACCATCCAGGCCGCCGGGATCAGCGCGGGCAGGGTGTGCCCGTTCATCACCACGTCCCCGCCGAGCTTGTCCCAGTCGGCCTCCCAGGGGCGGGTCACGGCGGTGAGCACGACCGAGCCGATCAGCAGGCCGTAGGCGCTGACGGCGATCGGGTCGACCGGGCGCTCGCCCCGGCTGCCCGCGTCGGCGAGCACGAAGTAGCCGACCTGGCAGCAGGCCGCGCCCAGGGCGAACAGGACGCCGAGCGCGTCGAAGCTCAGGCCGTTCCAGACCTCGACCACGCAGGCGAGCCCGGCGACCGCGACGCCCGCGCCGATCGCCGAGCCGCGGCTGATCGGCCGGCGCTGGACGAACCGTACGTAGCCGAGGAGCAGCGGCGGGCCCAGGTACTCGATCAGCAGGGCGACGCCGACCGGTATCCGGGAGATCGCCGCGAAGTAGCAGGCCTGGACGCCGGCCACGGCGAGCAGGCCGAAGCCGATCAGCAGGCCGGGCCGGCGCCGGACGGCGTCGCGGTGGCGGTAGGCCAGCGGCAGCAGCACGACGGCGGCTCCGGTGACCCGGAGCCAGACCACGTGGAGGGGGGAGAGCCCGGCCTCGATCAGTGGTTTGGCCGCGGTGCCGGAGCCGCCGAAGGCGAACGCGGAGACGAGGGCGAGGGTGAGACCGAGGGTCCGGCCGGGGGAGCGGCCGAGCAGGGGGTTGGAGCTGTGCACCGACGAATTCTGACAGTCGTACCGTCATTCGGTAAGGGGCCATTCCATCATTCGGTCCTGCCCGGCACGGAGCGCGAGCGTCCGCCGCCCAGCGGCCCACCCGCGCCCCGACCCCGTCGACTACCCCCCGGTCCCGGCCCCGGCGCCGACACCCGCGTCCGTCCCGGTGCCGCCGGACCCGGACCCGGACCCGGACCCGGACCCGGAGCCGCCAGAGCCGGAGCCGGAGCCCGAGCCCGAGCCGCCGGTGCCCCCGGTCGGCTGCGGCGGGGTGGTCGGCCCGGTGGTGGGGCCGGTGCTCGGCACCGGCGGCTTGGTCGGCTTGGTGCTCGGCTGCGGCGTCGTCGGCTGGGTCGGCGTGGTGCCCGTCCCACCGGACCCGGACCCGGACCCGCCCGAGCCCGAACCGCCGCCGGATCCCGAGCCGGAGCCGGAGCCCGAGCCGCCGGTGCCCCCGGTCGGCTGCGGCGGGGTGGTCGGCCCGGTCGACGGCGCGGTGGCCGGTGCCGAGCCCTGGTCGCCGGAGGAGCCGGAGCCGCCCTGCCCGGTCGGGGACGACGGCCCGCCGGACGGCGTCGCCGACCCGTCGGGGGTGCTCGACGGAGCGCTCGAAGGACCGGACGAGGAGCCGGAGCCGGAGCCCGAGGAGCCCGAGCCGCTGCGCGCGGAGTCGTCCGCACCCGAGGGCGCCGGGAAGTCGGCGACCGGCTGCCCCTTCAGGGCGGTCTTCATGTAGCTGGTCCAGATCTGCGCGGGGTACTGGCCGCCCGCCGCGCCGTCGATCCCGCCGGTGCCGCTCAGGCTGACCTGCGCGCCGGTGTCCGGGTCCTGGCCGAACAGCGCGACCGAGGTGACCAGCTCGGGGGTGTACCCGACGAACCAGACCGACTTCTGGTCGTCGGTCGTACCGGTCTTGCCCGCCGCCGGCCGGCCCAGCGCCTTCGCGCGCCAGCCGGTGCCGCCCTGGTCGCTCACCACGCCCTGGAGCATCGAGGTGACCTGGCGCGCGGTCTGCTCGCTGACCGCCTGGGTGGCCTTGTGCGCGGGCAGCCCGACGGGCTCGCCCTCGCGGTCCACCGACTGGACCAGCCACGGGGTGATCTGCTTGCCGCCGTTGTCCAGCGTGGCGTACACGCCCGCCAGGTCGAGCACGCTCGGGGTGGCGGTGCCCAGCGGGATCGAGGGCACCGGGTCCAGCCCGGGGGTGTTGCTGGGCAGGCCGAGCGCGATCGAGGTGTCCCGCACCTTGCTCAGCCCGGTGTCCTGGGCGAGCTGGGCGAACGCCGAGTTCACCGACCAGTCGGTGGCCTGCTGCAGGGTGATCTGGCCGTAGCTCTTGTCGCCCTCGTTCGGCGGCGCGTACGGGGTGCCCTTGCCGCCGCGGACCTTGCGGCCGCTGGTGCCGTCGTAGACGGTGCGCGGGGTGATGGTCTGGCCGGACTGGGTCTTGGCGTTGTTCTCCAGTGCCGCCGCCAGCGCGATCGCCTTGAACGTCGAACCCGCCTGGTAGTCCCGCCGGGTGGCGTTGTCGACGTAGTGCTTGGTGTAGTCGACGCCGCCGTACAGGGCGACCACGGCACCGGTCTTCGGGTCCACGGAGACGGCGCCGGGCTGGGCCGCGGCGTCCTTCTTCCGCTTCTCCGGGTTCAGGGTGTCGTGCAGCTGGCCCTGGACGGCGTCCTCCAGGGCCCGCTGGCGGCCCGGGTCGACGGTCAGCTTGATCGTGTAGCCGCCCTTGGCCAGCTCCGACTCGCTGATGATCTGGTTGGTGGTGAGGTACTCGGTCGCGGCGTTGACCAGGTAGCCGGCCTGACCGGACAGCCCGAGCTGCGCCTGCGGGTCCTTGACCTCGGGGAAGGCGGTGGCGGCCCGCTCCTCGGCGGAGAGCCAGCCCTCCTTCACCATGCCGTCGAGCACGTAGTTCCAGCGGTTGACGGCGTTCTGCTTGCCCGCCGGGGTGGCGGTGGCCACGTCGTAGGCGCTCGGGGCGTTCAGCAGCGTGGCCAGGTAGGCGCCCTGGGCGGCGTTGAGCTCGGAGGCGTCGATGCCGAAGTACTGCTGCGCGGCGGCCTGGATGCCGTAGGCGCCGCGCCCGTAGTAGGAGGTGTTGAGGTAGCTGGAGAGGATCTCGTCCTTGCTCTCGGTGGCATCCACCTTGATCGCGATGAAGAGTTCCTTCACCTTGCGCGATATCGACTGCTTCTGGCTCAGGTACGTGTTCTTCACGTACTGCTGGGTGATCGTCGAGCCGCCCTGGGTGCCCTCGCCCTTGGCGGTGTTGACGGCGGCGCGGACCAGGCCGGGCACGTTGACCGCGCCCTCGTGGTAGAAGTTGCGGTCCTCGGCGGCCAGCGTGGCGTGCTGCGCGGCGGGGGAGACCTTGTCCAGTCCGACGTTCTGCCGGTTGGTCTGGCCGGTCCTGGCGATCGCCGAGCCGTCCGCGTAGAGCCAGTTGTTGCTCTGCAGGGTCGCGGCGGCGTGCGCGTCCGGCACCTTCACCAGCGTGATGCCCAGGGCGAACAGGCCGATCCCGAGCAGCAGCGCGGACACGAAGCCGATCAGGGTCATCCGCCAGGTCGGGATCAGTCTGCGCCAGCCGGTGCGCCGCTTGCGGGGCCGACGGGCCTTGGGTTTGCGGACGCGCGGCGCGCCGCGCAGGGCGATTCGGGACAAAGCGGCGGCCTTTCCAGCGGGCGGGCGGCTGAGCGGGCGGCAGGACGCACGGGTGCCGTGCCGGCTCGCGCAGACGGGATCGTCGGCGGTCGGGGGACCTTTGTCCCTTATCCGATATACAGCCCAGAACGCGCCGAAGGTACCGGTTGGCTCCACCGCGACGGGAAGCGAGACCGACATCACACACAAATCGGACGTCGAAGGGCAGCGAAAAGCCGGAGAGCCCCTCGTGTGAACGAGAGGCTCCCCGGTGTCGGTGCGCCGCCAGGGACTCGAACCCCGGACCCGCTGATTAAGAGTCAGCTGCTCTAACCAACTGAGCTAGCGGCGCCTGCTGACGGGGAAAACAATACACGCTTCCGAGGGGCGCCTCGAACCGTCTGCGGCGCCGCCGGGGCCGGCCCGCCCGTTTCCTCCCGGTTGGGGAGGGGTTTACCGCCGGTTAGGGTGGAATCGTGCCCAGCTCCCACCCCGGTCGCCGGAAGGCTCGGCTCACTTCCGCCCCCACCCCGGCCCCCGCCCTCGTCCGCGCCGTCGCCGCCCTGCTGCTGCTCAGCGCGCTCGCGTACACCGCGTGGGTCCTGGAGGTGGTGCTCAGCACCGGGCTCGACCCGGTCCAGGCGTACCTCAGCGAGCTGGCCGCCGAGGACCAGCCGCTGGGCGGTCTCTTCCGGGCCACCGACCTGGTCGCCGGACTCGCGGTGCTGGCCGCCGCCGTCCTCGCCCTCGCCGCCTTCCACGCTCCGGCCCGGGCTCGTGCGGCGGCCAGGGGCTGGGCGGTGGCCGGATGGGCCGGGCTCGCCCTGTTCGGCGCGGCCACCGCCGCCGACTCCCGGCTGCCGCTGAGCTGCGCGCCCACCAGCGACGAGATGTGCGCCGCCCGGGAGACCGCCGGGCTCGTCCCCGCCACCCACACCGCGCACGCCGTGACCAGCAGCCTGGCCGTGCTCGGCGCGCTCGGCGGGCTGACCGCGCTCACCGTCGCCGCCCGCCGCCACGGCTGGTGGCCGCCGGTCCGGCGGTACGGGCCCTGGCTGCTGGGCGCCGAACTGGTCGCCACCGGGTGGAGCCTCGGCGCGATCGCCGCCTTCGAGGCCGGTCACGGCACCTGGGCGCTGGGCGCCGGCCAGCGCCTCCAGGTGCTGCTCGTCGCCCTCTGGCTGGCCCTGCTCGCGGCGGCCCTGCACTCCGGGGCGACCCCCGCCGCCGTCGCCCGCGCCCGGCGGTCCGAAGAACGGGATCCGGTATGACCGGTGCACACCCCTCCGGCCCGCACGGCACCGCCGCGACCTTCCTGCGGATCGACGGCACGCCCCTGCACGTCCGCGCCGAGGGGCGGGGCCCGGTCTGTCTGCTCGCCGGAGGCCTCGGCAGCAGCTGGTTCGACTGGGACCTCGTCGTCCCCTTCCTCACCCCGTACCGCACCGTGGTCCGCTTCGACCGGCCCGGCTACGGCCTGAGCGCGCCCGAGCCGGCCGACCGGCCGCTGTCCACCGCCGCCGGGGAGGCGGACCGGATCCGGGCCGTGCTGGACGCGCTGGCCCTGACCGGGCCGTGCACGGTGGCCGGGCACTCGCTCGCCGCGTTCCACGTCGAGGCCTTCGCCCGGCTGTACCCGGAGCGGACGGCCGGGCTGGTCCTGCTGGACGGCAGCGTCGAACCCGATCCGCACCCGCTCCCGGCCCCCGGACTGCGCGATCTCGCGGCCCGCGCCGCCGCCGGCGCGGCCACCGCCGTCGCCGTGCCGTACCTGTTCGGGCCCGCCGTGCGCCGGCTGACCGCCCGGGCCACCACCGTGCGGCGCGAGGACCTCGCCCCCGCGTCGCTGGTCCGGCGCTGCTACCGCACCGGGCGCTCGCTGCGGGCACTGCTCCGGGAGAACGCCCGCTACCTGGACATGGCCGCCGAACTGGCCGGACTGCGCCGCACCGCCCCGCTGCCGGCGGACCTGCCGGTCACCGTGCTCGCCGCGGACGACGGTCTGCGCGGTCGCCGGACCGAGGAGTGGCTGGCCGCCCAGCGGGAGCTGGCCGCGCAACTCGGCGCCGAGTTCCGCAGCACCGTCCCGGCCGGGCACCTGCTGATGTTCGACCGCCCGGACGCGGTCGCCTCGGCGGTGCTGGACACGGCCCGCTGACCGGGCGGGCGGCGCGGGGCTCCGCCCCCGGTTCAGCCGCCGCCGCTCCCGGCGGACCTGTCCATCTCGATCACCCCCCGGACAGCCTGGGCGATCGGCAGGTCCTGGGCCGCCCGCCGCGTGGCGGCCCGGAACGCGGCGCGTTCCTGCCGGGGCCGGAGCCGGCCGTCGAACCTGCCCGCCCAGAGGAGTCCCGCCAACTGCAGGTCGCGCTCACCGGTACCGGCGGAGCCCGCTCCGGTCCGTTCCAGGGATGCCACGATCCGGTCGGTGATCTCCTGCGCGGCCGAGGCGCGCACCGGCAGCAGGGCGCGGTACGGCAGCAGGAGCAGCCGGCGGCGTTCGATGGTCATCACGCCCTGGGCGACGAGCCGGTCCTGGTAGTGCCGGGCCGTCGTCGCGGGCGGGATCCGCCGCAGGGCGGAGACCAGCTTCGACCGGCCCCCCTTGCGTACCCGGTTCAGCCGGCCCAGCACGGCCTCGCCGACCTCGTCCCGCGCTCCGAACGGATTGACCCCGGTGATCCACTGGCCCTCGATGGTGATCGCCCCGGTGAGCAGCAGCTCCGCGAGCACGGCGCCGGCGATCATCCGCTCGAACATGGACGGGGAGGAATCCAGCCACGTGGGGCCCGGATCGTTGCAGAGCAGCACCAGCTCGTCCATGAGCGGACGACCCCCGGGCGGCTCGGGCGGTTCAAGGGGGGTCAAGGCGACACCACCTCCGACGCGACGAGTGGACGGAGGTCCACGTTCCCGTCCCGGTGCCGGGGAAACGCCGAAGGGCCCCCTCGCTGCTGCGAGAGGACCCTTCGACCGTCGGTGCGCCGCCAGGGACTCGAACCCCGGACCCGCTGATTAAGAGTCAGCTGCTCTAACCAACTGAGCTAGCGGCGCCTGCTGACCTGGAAGACATTACACGCCGTCCGGCCGATCCGCCGAATCGGCACGGTCCGGTGACTCGGGGTGACCGTCGGGCGGGTCCGGTCACCCCTCCGGGAAGTGGCAGGCGGCCTGGTGGTCGGCGTCCCCGGGCCCGGCGGCGGCCGTGAGCGCCGGTGCCTCGCTCGCGCAGCGGGCGCGCGCCGCCTCGTCGAGCGCCGGGTGGACGGGACAGCGGGCCCGGAACGGGCAGCCGGTGTGCCGGACGGTGGGGGAGGGCGGGTCGCCGGCCAGCAGGACACGGGTGCGGGCGCGTTCGGCGGCCGGGTCCGGCAGCGGGACGGCGGAGAGCAGGGCGCGGGTGTAGGGGTGCCGGGGCCGGTCGAAGACGGCGGACACCTCGCCCTGCTCGACCGTCCGCCCCAGGTACATCACGCTGACCCGGTCGGCGAGGTGCCGGATCACCGAGAGGTCGTGCGAGACGAAGAGGTAGGAGAGGCCGAGTTCCGCCTTGAGCGACTGCAGCAGGTTGAGCACCCCGGCCTGGATCGAGACGTCCAGCGCCGAGACCGGCTCGTCGAGCACCAGCAGCCGGGGCCGGACGGCCAGCGCCCGGGCGATCGAGATCCGCTGCCGCTGCCCGCCGGAGAACTGGTGCGGGTAGCGGACGGCGTGCGCCGGGTCGAGGCCCACCTGGCGCAGCAGCCCGGGCACCCGGCGGGCGATCTCCTCCTTGGCGGCCCGCTGGGCGCGCAGCGGCTCGGCGACGATGTCGCCGACCGGCATCCGCGGGTCGAGGCTCGCCATCGGGTCCTGGAAGACGATCTGCAGCCGGGCCCGCATCCGGTGGGCCTCGGCGCGGGAGAGCCCGGCGGTGTCCCGGCCGAGCAGTTCGATCCGGCCGGACTCGGGGGCGGCCAGGCGCAGCAGTTCGAACAGGGTGGTGGACTTGCCGGAGCCGGACTCGCCGACCAGGCCGAGCGTTTCGCCCTCCCGGATCGACAGCTCGACGCCGTCCACCGCGTACACCGAGCCGACCCGCCGCTTGAAGACGGTGCCCTTGAGCAGCGGGAAGGTCCTGGTGAGCCCGCCGACCTCCAGGACCGGCGGGCGCTGCGCGCGGGGGAGCGGCGGGCCGGGCGCCGCCGGGAGCTCCGGCACGGGGTACACCTCGCCGGGCGCGGGCCGTCGTTCGGCGAGTTCGCCGGACCGGACGCAGGCGGTCAGGTGGCCGTCGCCGGTGAGCGGCGGCTCGGCCGTGCGGCAGCGGTCCTCGGCCAGCGGACAGCGGGCGGCGAACGGGCAGCCGTCCGGCAGTTCGGCCATCGGCGCGGGCGTGCCGGGGATCGGGACCAGCGGTCCGCGCCGCCCGTCCAGCCGGGGGACGGCGCCGATCAGGCCGAGGGTGTAGGGGTGGCGCGGCGCGGCGAACAGCTCGTCCACGCCCGCCGTCTCGACGACCCGCCCGGCGTACATCACGGCGACCCGGTCGGCCATCCCGGCGATCACCCCGAGGTCGTGGCTGACCAGGACGAGCGCGGCGCCGGTCTCCCGGCGGGCGGTGCGCAGCACGTCGAGCACCTGCGCCTGGATGGTGACGTCGAGGGCGGTGGTGGGTTCGTCGGCGAGCAGCACGTCGGGGTCGTTGGCGACGGCCATGGCGATCATGGCGCGCTGGCGCATGCCGCCGGAGAACTCGTGCGGGAAGCCGTCCAGGGCGCGGTCGGGGGCCGGGATGCCGACCAGGTCGAGCAGTTCGGCGGCCCGCTTGCGGGCGGCGGTCCGGTCCAGGCCGGGCCGGTGGACGCGCAGCGCCTCGATCAGCTGGTCGCCGATCCGGTAGACGGGGGTGAAGGCGGAGAGCGGGTCCTGGAAGACCATGGCGATCCGCCGGCCGCGGACGGCGGCCAGCTCGCGGCCGGGCAGGCCGAGCAGTTCGCGGTCGTCCAGCCGCACCGAGCCGCGGACCCGGGCGGTGCCGGGCAGCAGTCCGAGGACGGCCAGCGCGGTGACGGACTTGCCGGAGCCGGACTCGCCGACGATGCCGAGGGTCTCGCCGCGGTGCAGGGTGAGGTCGACGCCGCGCACCGCGGGGACGGGGGCGGCGCCGCGCGGGCCGGTGAAGTCGACCCGCAGGTCCCGCACCCGCAGCAGCGGGGTGCCGGTGGCGGTGGTCGCGGTGGTGTTCGCGGCGGTGCCGGTCACGCGCGGGTCCCCTTCCTCGGAGCACGGTCACGCTCGCGCGTGCGGCGGGGCCTGCGGGCGGCCTCGGCGGTGGGGTCGAGGGCGTCGCGCAGCCCGTCGCCGATCAGGTTGACGGCCAGGACGAAGAGCACCAGCAGCCCGGCGGCGAAGTAGAACAGCCAGGGGAAGACCGGTGCCTCACTGGTGCCGGCGGCGAGCAGGGTGCCGAGCGAGACGTCCGGCGCCCTGACGCCGAAGCCGAAGTAGGAGAGCGCGGTCTCGCTCATCACGGCGCCGCCGACCGCGATGGTGGCGTCGATGATGAGGAAGGAGGCGACGTTCGGCAGCACGTGCCGGGTGATGATCCGCAGCGGGTGGACGCCCATGAACTGCGCGGCGCGGACGAACTCCCGCTCGCGCAGCGAGATCGTCATCGAGCGGACCACCCGGGCGGTGATCATCCAGTTGAACAGGGCGAGCAGCAGGACGAAGGCGAGCCAGCCGGCGCCCTTCAGCCGGGGCGAGACGATGGTGACGACCAGGAAGGCGGGGAAGACCAGCATGAGGTCGACCAGGAACATCAGCGACCGGTCGGTCCAGCCGCCGAAGTAGCCGGCGCAGGCGCCCACCAGGGAGGCCAGCACGGTCGAGAACAGCGCCACCAGCAGGCCGATGACCAGGGACTTCTGCAGGCCGCGGAGGGTCTGCGCGAAGACGTCCTGGCCGATCCCGTTGGTGCCGAACCAGTGGGTGGCGGAGGGCGGCCGGCGCAGCGCGCCGTAGTCGGGCGCGGCGTAGTCCCAGGGGGTGAGGTACGGGCCGCCGAAGGCCAGCAGGAACAGCAGCAGGACGACGACGGCACCGGCCACCGCGCCGCGGGCGGCGAGCAGCCGGGCGAGGACGATCCGGCCCCGGCCGGCCGTCGCGGGTACCGGGGCGGGTTCGGGTCCGGGTGCGGTCCCGGGCGCCCCGGCGGGCTCGGCGGGTCCGGCGGGTCCGGTGATCGCGGCGGTCACGGCGCTCCTCCTCGGGTCAGGCCCGCACGCGCGGATCGAGCGCGGCGTGCAGGGTGTCGGCGAGGAAACCGGAGGCGAGCACCACGACCGCCGCGAACAGGTTGACCGCGACGACCGCGTTGACGTCCTGCTCGTTGACGGACTGGATGAACCACTCGCCCATGCCGTGCCAGCCGAAGATGGTCTCGGTGAAGGCGGCACCGGTGAAGATGCCGAGGAAGCTGTAGGCGAACATCGTCGACATCGGGATGACCGCCGTCCGCAGTCCGTGCCTGACCAGCGCCCGGCCCCGGGTGAGGCCCTTGGCCTCGGCGGTGCGCAGGTAGTCGGAGCCGAGCACGTCGAGCATGGTGCCGCGCTGGTAGCGGCTGTAGGTGGCGAGGCCGCCGAGCGCCAGCGAGAGGGTGGGCAGCAGCAGGTGCAGCGCCCAGTCGGCGAGGTGCGCGCCGAGGCCGCCGCTCAGGCCGGGCGTCTCGTACCCGGTGAAGGGGACGACCTCGTGCCCGACGGCGTCCTTGGCGGCGATGGCGCCGTTCTTGAGGAAGAGCGCGACCAGGAAGACCGGGGTGGAGAGCAGGACGAAGGACAGCACGGTCAGCAGCCGGTCGGAGAGCCGGTACTGGCGCACCGCGCTCCACGCCCCGGCGGCGACGCCGAGCACCATGCCGAGCAGGCTGCCGACCAGCAGCAGCCGCAGCGAGACCCAGACCCGGCGGCGGAAGTCGTCCATCACGGGGGTGTCGTGGATGGTGCGGCCGAGGTCGCCGTGCAGCAGCAGGCCGCCGGCCCAGCGGCCGAACCGTTCGACCACCGGGGTGCGGTCGTTCAGGTTGAGGTCGGTGAGCTGGCGCTCGACCGAGGCGGCGGCCGGGCGCGGCACCTTGGCCTCGAAGTAGGAGCGCGGCTGCAGGGCGGCGCCGGCCAGCGCGTACGCCAGGAAGACGGCGGCGACCAGCAGCACGGCGTAGTAGGCGAGCCGCTTGGTCAGGTAGCGGAGCATCAGCGGCCGCCCGGGGTGGGGGCGGGGCCGACGCGTCTGGTGGGCATCGGAGGGTGGCCTTCGGGTCGGGGGCGGACGCGCGGGAGGGACGGCCGGTCGCCGTTCTTGACCGTGGTCAGGAAAGCGCAGCTCAGAGTGTGGCACCGGTGCGCGGCCGCGGTGTTGCGGCCGTGTTGCTCCCCGTTTCGGTCGGATCAGGTGTCAACTCGGCCCCCTGGTACTCGTTCTGATCGACTGTTACGTTCGGTCCCCGGCACCGACTTGGCTGCCCACGCTCAAGCCTCGCCACACCTCGCGACGCTCAACTCTCACCACTCGCCGGACATCACGGGGGGACCCTCATGGACGCTTCCGCCACGCCCGCGCGCCGACTCGGCCGCGCCGCCGCCCTCGCCCTCGCCGTCGCGCTGGCGACCGCCGCGTGCACCTCCGGCGGCGGCGGTTCGGCGGGCACGGCGGTCAGGAGCGAAGCGCCCGGGCAGGGGGCCATCGACATCAACGCCAAGCCGCTGGAGCAGATCCGCGACGGCGGCGAGGTCCGCTTCCCGCTCTACCAGTGGATCACCCAGTGGAACCCGTTCCAGGTGGACGGCCGCTACGGCGACGCGGTCGAGATCATGCGCACGCTGGAGCCGAGCCTGTTCAGCACCGACGAGAGCGGCACCTTCAAGCCGGTCGCCGACTACCTGGTGGACGCCAAGGTCACCTCCGCCTCGCCGCAGGTGATCACCTACACGCTCAACCCCAAGGCCAAGTGGTCGGACGGCAAGCCGCTGAGCTACCTCGACTTCAAGGCCGACTGGGAGGCCACCAACGGCAAGAAGGACGGCTACAACATCGCCGACTCGGCCGGCTACGAGCTGATCTCCGCGGTCGAGCAGGGCGCCGGCCCGGCCGAGGTCAAGGTGACCTTCTCCGAGCCGTACGCCGACTGGCAGAACCTGTTCCGTCCGCTGATCCCGGCGGCCGGGATCGCCACCGCCGACGACTTCAACAAGGGCTGGGTGGAGAAGATCCCGATCACCGCCGGTCCGCTGAAGATCGGCACCGCCGACAAGACCGCGCAGACCCTCACCCTCGTCCCGGACCCCGACTGGTGGGGCGTCAAGCCGAAGGCGGAGCGGATCACCTTCCGGGTGATGTCCCAGTCGGCGACCACCCAGGCCTTCCTCAACAACGAGATCGACTACGCCACGGCCGGCACCGCCACCGCGTACGGGCAGCTCAAGGACGCCAAGGACACGGTGATCCGGTCCGCCAGCCCGTGGGACGAGGTGCACATCTCCTTCGGCGGCGGCGGTCCGCTGGCGGACGTCAAGGTCCGTCAGGCGCTCGGCAGGGCGCTGGACCGGGGGGCGCTCATCAAGATCGCGAACAACGGCGTGCCGGTGGAGTTCAAGCCGCTCGGCAACCACATCTTCATGCCCAACCAGACCGGCTACCGGGACAACTCCGGCGAGTGGGCGACGTTCGACCCGGCCGCCGCGAAGAAGCTGCTGGACGAGGCCGGCTGGAAGGAGGCCGGCAGCGGCCAGCCCCGTACCAAGGACGGCCGGACGCTGACCCTGCACTGGGTGCTCAACGAGTCCACCCCGCAGGCCCAGGTCGACCTCGCCACCGCCGCCCAGGCGATGTGGCTGGCGGCCGGCGTCAAGGTGGAGATCGACAAGGTCGCGGCCAACGACTTCTTCACCAAGTACGTCAACCCCGGCAAGTGGGACATCGCCAGCTGGCGCAACACCGACTCGTTCCCGCTCTCCAGCAGCCTGACCAACTTCCGCCTGCCGCAGGGCGACAACGTCTTCGGCAACTACTCCAAGCTGGGCAGCGCGGAGATCGACGCGCTGCTGAAGAAGGCGGCCGGCACGATCGACCCGGTGGAGGCCGCGAAGCTCTACAACCAGGCGGACGCCCGGATCTGGGAGCTCGGCCACACCTACGAGCTGTACCAGCGGCCGACCGTGGTGGCGGCCCGCAAGGGACTCGCCAACTACGGGGCGTTCGGCCTGGCGAGCACCGACTACGCCAAGGTCGGCTGGGAGAAGTAGCCGGGACCGGGACCGGGGACGGGGCGGCGGTGCGGTCCCCGGCCCGGGCGGGCGCACGACGGGCACTGGCGAGCAGCGCGGTGATCACGAGGCCGGTGGTGCGGACACGGGAAGGCCGGTGATGCCGCCCCCGCTGTCCTGCCACCCGCCTTGACCTTCCGCGATGCCCGCAGGCCGCCCGTGCCGCGGGGCTCGTCCCCGGGCCCCGTTCGCTTCGAACCGGGGACGAATCTAGCGGGGCGTCCGGGCGGTCGCACCGTACGGCGCGGCGCGTCCGCAAACCCGCCGTGCTGTCACCCGGTTCGCGCACCGGGGCGTCAACTCTCGCTGACGCCAGGGCATATCGGTCCATAACGGGACAATCTCCCGATCCGGCGGCGCTCGCCGCGATCCGTGCGCTCCCGGGCAAGGTCCGGTGCGCCCTGGTGCCCTCGGATGCGTGCGCGGCGCCCGGCGCGCTGTCAGGATGCGGCGGGTACAGCCCACCCGTCCGGATCCCGGAGACCCGTCCATGAGCAGCGATTCCACCGCGGTCCCGCGCCCGCACCCCGTCGATCCCCGCCCGGTGCGCCGGATGGTCCCGCGCAGCCGGGACGAGCCGCACCGGGTCGCCACCCCGCTGGAACTCTTCTTCGACCTCTGCTTCGTGGTCGCCGTCGGCCAGGCCGGCCGGGAGCTGGCCCACGACCTCGCGGGCGGCCACTGGGGCGACGGCCTGACCGGCTACCTCTTCGCGTTCTTCGTGATCTGGTGGGCGTGGATGAACTTCACCTGGTTCGCCTCCGCCTACGACTGCGACGACGTCCCGTACCGGCTCACCACCCTGGTCCAGATCGCCGGTGTGCTGATCCTCGCGGCCGGGGTCCCGCGGCTCTTCGCCGACCAGGACCTCGTACTGGTGGTGATCGGCTACGTGGTGATGCGGCTGGCGATGGTCACCCAGTGGCTGCGCGCGGCGGCGGCCGAGGAGGGCCTGGCCCGCGCGGTCGCGCTGCGCTACGCCGTCGGGATCACGCTCTGCCAGATCGGCTGGGGCGCGGTGCTTCTGCTGCCGCACGACGTCCGCTCGGTGCTGATCCCGATCGGGATCCTGGCCGAGCTGGCCGTGCCGGTGGTCGCCGAACTGCGGCTGCAGACCCCGTGGCACCCGCACCACATCGCCGAGCGGTACGGCCTGTTCACGCTGATCGTGCTCGGCGAGACGGTGGCGGCGGCGACCGTCGCGGTGCAGTCGGCGGTGGACGAGCAGGAGGGACTGGCCCGCTTGCTGCCGGTCGCGGTCGGCGGTCTGCTGATCTGCTTCTCGGCCTGGTGGATCTACTACGCCCGGCCGGTCCACGAGCACCTGCGGTCCAGCCGTCAGGCCTTCCTCTGGGGCTACGGCCACTACCTGGTGTTCGGCTCGGCGGCGGCGATCGGCGCCGGACTGGAGGTGGCGGTCGCGTCGGCCGTGCACAAGGCGCACGTCTCCGAGACGGCCGCCACCGCGACGGTGACCGTGCCGACCGCGCTCTACCTGTTCACCGTCTGGGCGCTGCACGCCCGGCACGCCAAGACCGGCGCGCTTCAGCTGTCGCTGCTGCCGGTGGCCTCGGTCGCGGTGCTCGCCTGTACGGCGGCGGGCGGCTCCGGCGTCCTCGCGGCGGGCCTGGTGACGGCGGTCGCGGTGGCGGCCGGGGTGGCGCTGCACGCGAGGGAGCGCTGAACGAGGGCGGGCGGGCGGCGCTGCGGCGAGCCCTCCCGCGGCTGCCCGTCGCGGGGGTGCTCCTCGGCCAGGCCGTTCGTCCCGTTCGGTGGGGCCGTCCCGTTCGGTGGGGCCGACCCGTCGGGCCCGCCGGCGTCGTTCGGTGCTGAGCCGTGCAGCGCTGAGCCGTTCAGTGCCGCACCCTTGAGCGCCGCACCGCCGAGCGCCGTTCCGTTCGCGCGGAGCGGGTCCAGCGGGGGCGGCCCCAGCAGGGCGCGCTGCACCTCGTCGTGCCCGGCGAGCCAGGCCCGGTACGCGGGGCTGGCCTCGGCGAGGTCCAGGTAGGCCGCCCGCAGCTCCTCGTACAGCGCCTCGCGGGCCGGCGGGCCGAGCGCGCGCGGCCGCCAGACCAGCAGCAGCCGCACGGCCAGCGGGTCGCCGTGCAGCCGCCGCACGACGGTGCCCGGCCCGGGCAGCGAGGTCGGCTGACAGGGGCGGACCGCCTCCCCGGAGGCGACCAGTTCGGCGGCGGTCGCGTTGTCCCGCACCTGCACCACCCGGGGGTTGAGCCCGGCGGCGCGGAACACCCGGCGCATCGCGGCGTACTCGTGGTCGGCGGTCGGGTCCACCATCCAGGTGTCCTCGGCGAGCTCGGCCAGCCGGACCACCGGCCGGGCCGCCGCCCGATGGCCGGCCGTGAGCGCGACGAACTGCGGCTCGCGGGTGAGCAGCACCCGGTGCTCGGCGTCCGGGGGCAGCCGCAGCGGGAAGCCCTCGCTCTCGTGCACGAAGGCCACGTCCAACTGGTCGGCGGCGACCATCCGGAGCAGGGCGTTGGCCGAGATGTCGATCTGGATCGTGGTGTCGGTCTCCGGCAGCCGCTCGTGCAGCCGGCGCAGCCAGGCGGCCACCGCCCGGCTGCCGACGCTGCCGATCCGCAGCCGCCGGGCGCGCTCGCCACCGGCCGCCTCCCTGGCCTCCTGGCGGGCGGCGGCCACCAGCGCCGCCATCTCGGCGATCACCGGCCTGGCCCGGGACAGCACGGAGTGGCCGAGCGCGGTGGGCCGGCTGCCGGTCTGCTCCCGGGTGAACAACGTGCCGCCGACGGCCCGTTCGATGCGGTGCAGCTGGGTGGTCAGCGACGGCTGGGTCATGCCGAGCTGCAGCGCTGCCTTGCGGAGGCTTCCGGTGTCGGCGATCGCGCACAGCACCCGTAGGTGTCTCACGTCGAGCTCCACATCCGGGAGCGTAACGGTGGAAACGGGATGACGCCAGGGACATGACAGGCTGTTGCCCTGAGCGTCGGACCGGTCGTCCGGGCGGCGCGGTGATTGGTCCGGGCTATCGCCGGTTGACATCATCCGCCGGGCCGCCGGCCTGGCCGAAGCTCTGGGGGCAGCAAGCATTCATCCGATGCCCGCGGCCCGGCCCCCCACCGTCCGCGGCGCACTCGCGAATCGGAGCCCCCACATGAACCGTGTCCCGCGCATGCTCTCCGTCGCACTCGGACTGGCCCTGGCCGTGGGAACGGCCACCCTGCCGACCACCGCCACCGCCGCCCCGGCGAGCGCTCCCGCCGCCGGGCACTACACCCCGGGCACCGCCGCGAAGGGTGCGGGCAAGGCGGACGACCGGGCGTTCTTCGAGGCCGTCATGAAGTCCGCGCGGGCCAAGCAGGCCGCCAACCCGTACCTGCTGGCCGTCACGGTGACCTATGACGCCAGCAACGCGCCGTCCTTCGCCGGGGTCATATCCCAGAGCGCGCAGATCTGGAACAGCTCGGTCGCCAACGTCCGGCTCCAGCAGGGTTCCAACGCCGACTTCGCCTACTACGAGGGCGACGACCCGTCCAACGGCTCCTACGCCAGCACCGACGGGCACGGCAACGGCTACATCTTCCTCGACTACACCCAGAACCAGCAGTACGCCTCGCTGCGGGTGACCGCGCACGAGACCGGTCACGTGCTGGGCCTGCCCGACCACTACTCGGGCCCGTGCAGCGAGCTGATGTCCGGCGGCGGCCCCGGCCCGTCCTGCACCAACCCGTACCCGAACAGCACCGAGCGCAGCCGCGTCAACTCGCTGTGGCGGTACGGCCTGGCCGGCTGATCCGGCCCCTCGACGGCCCGCCCCCGCGGCGGCCACCCCGGCGCGCGCCGGCCGGACGACCCCCTCCGGCCGGTCGGGCGCATGCCCACCCGCACCACCGCACCACCCGCGGTACCTCCCGTACCGCCGCACCGGCGTACCCCACCCCTCGACCCGTGAACGGGAGCCCCCCATATGAACCGTGTCTCGCGCACCTTCTCCGCCGCCCTCGGCCTGGCGCTCGCCGCCGGCCTGGCCGCCCTGCCGACCAGCGCCGTCGCCGCGCCGGCCCAGGGCTACACGCCGTCCGCCACCGCCACCGCCACCGCCACCGCCTACGCCGGCTCGGCCGCCGAGGACGCCGACAACCAGGCGTTCTTCGAGGCCGTCATGAAGTCCGCGCGGGCCAAGCAGGCCGCCAACCCGTACCTGCTGGCCGTCACCGTCACCTATGACGCCAGCAGCGCGCCGTCCTTCGCCGGGGTCATAGCCCAGAGCGCGCAGATCTGGAACAGCTCGGTCACCAACGTGCAGCTCCGGTCCGGTTCGGCCGCCGACTTCCGCTACTACGAGGGCAACGACTCGCGCGGCTCCTACGCCAGCACCGACGGCCACGGCCGCGGCTACATCTTCCTCGACTACGCGCAGAACCGGCAGTACAACTCGACGCGGGTGACCGCGCACGAGACCGGTCACGTGCTGGGCCTGCCCGACCACTACTCGGGCCCGTGCAGCGAGCTGATGTCCGGCGGCGGCCCCGGCACCTCCTGCACCAACCCGTACCCGAACAGCACCGAGCGCAGCCGCGTCAACTCCCTCTGGCGGTAGTCCCTCCCAGGGACTGCCCCGCGCACCGCAGTGACGGCCCGGTCGCCGCAACCCCGGCGACCGGGCCGCCCCGTGTGCGTTTCCGTCCCGAGCGGCGCATCCGAGCAGGGCCGGCGGTGCGCGCCCCACCGTGTCACCGCCGCGCCCGCTCGCGCCGGACTGTCGGTGCCCCGTGCGAGCATGCGGACCAGGACCCGTCCGCCGCCGACCGCGAGGTGCCCCCGCATGCCCCAGCACGTCCCCGACCACCTGGAAGACCTGCCCTACGCCGCCCACCTGACCCCGCACACCGGCCCGCTGCGCAGCGACGACCGCTACGACACCGTCCACTTCGACGGCGGCGAGTACACCGACCAGTCGGCGGGCGGCGCGACCTTCCTGGAGTGCGCCCTCACCGGCGTGGCCCTGAGCGGCGTCAGGCTCCGCCAGGCCCGGTTCAACGAGGTCTGGGTGCAGGCCGGCCGCTGGGTGGCCTGTGACCTCGCCGACAGCGACTGGCAGGACACCGCCGTCTCCGGCGGCGTGCTGGCCGGCATCGCCGCGCACGGCTCGGCGCTGCGCCGGGTGGTGTTCCGCGGCTGCAAGCTGGAGGCCGTCAACCTGCGCGCCGCCGTGCTGCGCGACGTCGTCTTCGAGGACTGCCTGCTGCGCGACGTCGACTTCGGCGACGCGAAGCTCACCGGCGTCACCTTCCCCGGCTCCACCCTGGAGGAGGTCCGGCTGCGCGGCGCCACCCTGAGCAAGGTGGACCTACGCGGCGCCGTCGGCCTCGGCCTTCCCGACGGTCACCAGGGTCTGCGCGGCGCCCTCATCAGCTCCACCCAGCTCCTCGAACTGGCCCCCCAGTTCGCCCACGCCCTGGGGATCACGGTGAAGGACTGACGGTGGCCCACGGGTCATCGACCTCGCTCGGCGCCGGTACGGGCATGTCCGGGGCGGTGCCCGGCTCGCTGTACTCGGCCGTGGCCCGCGCCCGTTCCTGACCGGCGCTCAGGGCGAGGGTGAGCTTGACCAGCTCGTACCGGTCGTTGACCCAGTAGTCGGCGGTGCAGGTCGAGCCGGCCGGCGGTGTGTAGTCGGGGCCGGCGACGAGGCGCTGCTCGGCCTTGCCGCTCCTCGCCGGGACGGGTGACACGCTGCGGTAGTGCGTGACGGGGACCCCGCCCAGGTCCTCCCGCCCCTCGGCGGTGACCGTGCCGTGCCCGGCGGCCCGCCGAAGTTCGGCGGCGGGCGAGGACGCCAGCTCCATGCTCATCGTGGCGAGGTCGATCGGTACGGGCGGCTCGTCGGGCCGCGAGGTGAGGTGGTCGAGCCGCTGCCAGCGGTCGAGCCCGAGGCCGCGGACGTACATGGCCCCCTGGACGAGGCGCATCGTGGAGTCGCCCTCGGTGCTCTCGAAGGACGGCCGGCCCTGCCAGCGCACGTACCCGTTGAGGGTGGTCGGCGCCTTGTCGCCCTCGGCCGCGGTGAACCGGAGCCGGCCGTTGCCGATGCGGTCCATGGCATCGGCGGCCTTGACGAGCTCACCGGGCGGGCCGCCGACGGCCGGGGCGGGCGATCCGCCGCTGCAGGCGCTCAGGGCGCCGGCCGCCAGGACGACGGCGGCGGTGGACAGGACGAAGCGTGACATCTGCATGGAAATCCCCCCACGTGACGGTGTCCGGCCTCAGTGTGGCAAAAATTTTGAACCCGTTCAAATGGGGAGGTCCGGAGGTTTCGGCCCGGCCGTCCGTTCAGCCGCAGGTCGTTCGGCGACCCAGGGGGGAACAGTCCGCCAACCCTGCCGCCCGCCCCTGGTGGGACCGTCCGGAGCGGGTGGAGGATGCTGCGCGATCGTGTGGGCGCCGACTTGTGTGCACAACATCGCCGATGAAGGGACGGGCTGGGCTGATGGCCGAGCTGAGTCGTAGGAAGTTCGTGACCCTGTCCGGTGCCGCCGCCGCGGGCCTCGCCGTGGCCGGTGCCGGGACCACCGGCGCGGGGGCGGCCCCCGCCGCCGACGCCCCGGCCGGTACGCCGGCCGCCGACCCGGCCGCTCCGGACGCCGCGGTGGCCGCCGCGCCGTCGGCGGCCCTGTCGCAGAGCGGCAGCCTGGCCGACGCGCGGCACATCGTGATCCTCATGCAGGAGAACCGCAGCTTCGACCACTACTTCGGCATGCTGCGCGGCGTGCGCGGCTTCGCCGACCGCTCCGCCATCCAGATCGCCGGCGGCTACTCCGTCTTCAACCAGCCCAACGGCCTACTGGCCCGCCAGTACCCGTGGCAGTTCAGCCTCACCAAGCCGGCCGGCGGCGCCGACGCGGAGCGCCTCGCCCAGTGCAACGGCGACCTCAGCCACGGGTGGAGCGACCAGCACAAGGCCTGGAACGGCGGCAAGCTGGACTCCTGGGTGGCGGCCAAGGGCAATGTCCGCACCCTGGGCTTCCTCACCCGCCAGGACATCCCGTTCCACTACGCGCTCGCCGAGAACTGGACCATCTGCGACGCCTACTTCTGCTCGGTGCTGAGCGCCACCGGCCCCAACCGCACCTACCACTGGTCGGGCCAGATCGACCCGTCCGGCGCCGCCGGCGGCCCGGCCTACGACGGCGGCGACGAGAAGGGCCTGCGCTGGCAGACCTACGCCGAGGCGCTGGAGAACGCGGGCGTCAGCTGGAAGGTCTACCAGAACGCCGCCGACAACTACGGCGACAACGCCCTGGGCTACTTCACCCAGTTCACGGGCGCGCCCGCCGGCAGCCCGCTCGCGGTCAAGGGCATGGGATCCGTCCCCAAGGTCACCGGGCGGACCCCGGACGACATCGTCGCCGCGATCAAGGCCGACGTGCTGGCCGGCACCCTCCCGCAGGTCTCCTGGATCGTCCCCAACCAGGAGGTCTCCGAGCACCCGTACGCCACCCCGGCCGACGGCGCGCACTTCGTCCACAACGTGATCGACGCGCTCAACGCCGACCCGGACGTCTTCAACTCCTCCGTCCTGTTCCTCAACTACGACGAGAACGACGGCTTCTTCGACCACGTCCCGCCGCCCGCCGCCCCGGCCGGCACCCCGGGCGAGTTCTACAACGGCACCAACATCGGCCTCGGCTTCCGCGTCCCGCTGATCGCCGTCTCCCCGTGGACCCGCGGCGGCTGGGTCTCCTCCGAGGTCTTCGACCACACCTCGGTGCTGCGCTTCCTGGAGAAGTGGACCGCCGCCATCGGCAAGCCCGCCACCTGCGTCAACATCAGCGACTGGCGGCGGCGGGTCTGCGGCGACCTCACCGGCCTGTTCGACTTCGCCAACCCGGTGTACGGCCTGCCCACGCTGCCCGCCACGGCCGGCGCGGTGGTCGGCATGTCCAACTGCGGCCCGCTGCCCAACCCGGCCCCGGTCGACAACAAGCTGCCCGCCCAGGAGATCGGCACCCGTCCGGCCCGCGCCCTGCCCCACCAGCCGAACGCCAACCTGGACCACCTGGAGTTCGGCTCGGCCGGCGCGATCAAGGTCTGGCTGACGATGGCCAACGAGGGCGCGGTGGCGACCAGGACCGCCCACTTCGCCGCGTACGCCAACGCCTACCGCGGCGGCGGCCCCTGGCAGTACACCGTCGACCCGGGCGGCAGCCAGAGCGACTTCTTCAACTGCGGCACCGGCTACGGCAGCGGCCAGTACGACCTGAGCGTGGTCGGCCCCAACCGCTTCCTGCGCCGCTTCAAGGGCGACGCCACCAAGGCCGGCAAGAACGCGGCCGTCACCTGCTCGTACGCCGTCGAGCCGGGCACCGGCAAGCCGGCGGTCTGGTTCAAGCTCGCCAACACCGGCACCACCGCGCTGACCTTCACCATCACCTCGACCAACTACCGCACCGACGGCCCCTGGACGTACCAGGTGCCGGCCGGCGGCAGCGTGAGCGACTTCTTCAACGCCGTCGCCTACACCGACGGCTGGTACGACTTCACCGTCACGGTGAACGCCGACGCCACCTGGTCGCAGCGGTTCACTGGCCACCTGGAGACCGGCGCGGCCAGCATCAGCGGCTGAGTCGGGCGAGCACGCCGGGCCCGGGCGAGGGCGTCAGGCCCGGGTGAGCGCGTCGCGGGCTCACCGGCCCCGGGGGAACCACGGGTCGTGGACCTCCCGGGGCCCGTCCGGCGTGAGCAGGGTCAGCGTCAGCGGCGAGGCCGCGTACTCGGCCAGCAGCACCGCGCCGTGCCGGGTCTCCAGCTCGGCCTGGACCGGCACCCGCAGCCGGCTGAGCGCCCGCCGCAGGTGCAGCGCGTCGCGCCGGCTCACCGGCTGCGGGGCGCGCAGCACCAGCCGCAGCGGGCTCAGCGGGCCGGCCACCGGTTCGCCGGTGGCCAGCTCGTAGCCGATCGCGCCGATCGGCCCCCAGGCCAGCCGGTGGTCGGCGATCAGCTGCCCGGCGAGCGGCAGCACCGTCAGCGCGGGGATCGCCGCCACCCGCTCGGGCGACAGCAGGGAGAGCCGTCCCGGCAACTGCTCGGGGCGCAGCATCCGGGCCACCGCCGACCGGGGTGCCAGCGCGTCCAGCCGCTGCCCGCGCAGGGGTCCGCGCACCGTCACCGGCAGCCAGGTCTCCGGCGCGGCCGACACGTCCCGGGTGCAGCGCACGGGGTGCGGGGTGTCCGCGGGGGTGCCCGCCACGGCCGGCGCCCGTCCGACGGTCACCCAGGGGTGCGCGCGCAGCACCTGGCGCGCCCAGTCCGGCAGCGGGCCGCCGCCGAGCGGGCGCAGCGAGCTGGGGCACTGCATCAGCAGCAGGTCGTGGACGCCGGCCTGCCGTCCGTCGAGCGCGGCCAGCGATCCGACCAGTCGGCGCGGTCCGCCGTGCAGTTCCTCGCTCGGACGGGGGACGCGGGGGCGGGCGGCGACGGTCACGGCGGGCTCCAGGGGTGGGATCGGGACCGGCTGACGGTCTCCACCCTCCTCCTGCCCCGACCGAACCGGCTACGGCCTTTCGGCGCCCGCGACCAGGGACCAACGGCTCAATCGACGCCCGCACCCGGCGCCGCGGCCCGCGCCCCCGGGCCGGGCAGCGGGTGCGGGTGGGCGGCGGCGGTGTGAGAGTGGGGGCAGTCCGGAATTCGCCCGCAGGAGGAGTCATGGGCATCTTCGACAGGTTCCGCCACAGGACGCAGCACACCGCCGAGGAGAGCAGGTCCTCGCTCGGCGGCAGCGCCGAACAGGACACCACCGCGCGGACCGACGCCGCCCAGCGGGCCGCCCTGGCCCACGACGAGGCCGCCGACGCCTTCAGCGCCGAGGCGGAGAAGACCCGCGAGGCCCAGGAGGCCTCCGCGGTCGGCGAGCGGGAGGCCGAGGAGCGCGCCCGCCAGGACATGACCTCCGAGGGCGACCCCTGGGGCTGACCTCCGAGGGCGCTCCCGTTGCCCCCGCTGCCCCCGCGCTCACCGCTCCCGCGGCGGCAGCGGGGGCCGCCGCAGGTCCGGCCGCGGCGTGTCCGGCGGTGGCGGGACGGCGGCCGGAAGGTCGTCCAGCAGCTCCAGCGCCAGCCGCACCGCCGTGACCAGCTCCGGGTGCCGCCCCGTGGCCCAGTCCCGGGGCGTGCGGAGCACGTGCACGTCCGGTTCGACCCCCCGGTTCTCCACCGTCCAGCCGAGTCCGCCGGTGAACCACGAGGCGTTCTTCGGCACCGAGATCTGCGTCCCGTCACCGAGCTGGTGGCGTCCGGTCATGCCGACCACCCCGCCCCAGGTCCGGGCGCCGACCACCGGGCCGAGGCCGAGCAGCCGGATGGCGGCGATGACGACGTCGCCGTCCGAGCTGGTGGCCTCGTCGGCGAGCGCCACCACCGGCCCGCGCGGCGCGTCGCGCGGCCACCGCACGGGTTCCCGGCCGCGGCTGAAGTCCCAGGCCAGGACCCGCCGGGTGAGCTTCTCCAGGACCAGTTCGGAGACGTTGCCGCCGGCGTTGCCGCGCACGTCCAGGACCAGCGCGGGCTTGTCCAGCTCCCGCCGCACGTCCCGGTTGAACTGCGCCCAGCCGGAGCCGCCGAGGTCCGGGATGTGCAGGTAGCCGCACCGGCTGTCGCCGAACTCCCGGACCAGGGCGCGTCGTTTGGCCACCCAGTCCTGGTAGCGGATGGCCCGTTCGTCGGTGAGCGGGGTGACGGTGATCCGGCGCAGGGGCCCGTCCGGGCCGCCCCGGCGCAGGGTGAGTTCGACGCTGGTCCCGCCGGTGCCGGCGAGCAGCGGCAGCGGTCCGCGCACCGGGTCGACGGGCCGCCCGGCGACGGCGAGCAGTTCGTCGCCGCCGCGCACGCCGTGGGTGGCGAGCGGGGCGCGGGCGCGCGGGTCGGAGGACTCGCCGGGCAGGATCCGGTCGAACAGCCAGCGCCCGTCGGGGGAGCGGTGGGCGTCGGCGCCGAGCAGGCCGAGCGGCAGCTGGGCGAGCGCGGGCCCCTCGCCGCGCCGGGCCGGGGTGACGTAGGCGTGCGAGGTGCCGAGTTCGCCGAGCAGTTCGCGCAGCAGGTCGGCGAAGTCGTCGGGGCCGGCGATCCGCTCCAGCAGCGGTTCGTACTGGGCGACCAGGGCGGGCCAGTCCAGTCCGGACATGCCCGCGTCCCAGAACTGGTCGCGCACGATCCGGGCGGCCTCCGCGTAGGCCTGGTGCCACTCGGCGGCCGGGTGCACGGTGTGGGTGATCCGCCGCAGGTCGACGGTGGTGCCGGCGGACGGCGCGCCGACCGGGACGATCCGCAGGGTGCCGGCCGAGTAGACGGCCACCGAGCCGCCGTCCCCGGAGACCGCGTAGCCGTCGAGCCGGTCGGCGAGCGTGGAGCGGGAGCCGCGGACCAGGTCGAAGTGCTCCAGCGCGGGGCGCCCGGAGGTGTCGTCGGGATTGGTGAAGGTCTGCCCGAGGACGCCGGAGATCGGCCAGCGCAGCCAGAGCAGCCCGCCGCGCACGGCGTCGGTGGCCGAGTACTTGCCGGCGAGCACCGGGAACGGGATCAGCCGCTCGCCGATGCCCTCGGCCTCCACCTCGACGGTGCCGTCGCCGCCGCCGTCGCCGTGCGGGGCGGCGTCCTCGGCGGGGGCGGCGAACGGGGAGGGCGTGGCGGCGGTGAGCGGGACGAGGTAGGGGCGGCAGCCGAGCGGGAAGGAGAGGTCGCCGGTGTGCACGTCGTGCACGGGGTCGAAGCCGCGCCAGGAGAGGAAGACGAGGTAGCGGCCGTCCCGGGTGAAGACGGGCTGCTCGTCCTCGAAGCGGCCGTCGGTGACGTCCACGACCGGCACGGAGGCGTCGACCCGGGTGAGCCGGATCCGGCGCAGGGAGCGGCCGGCGGCCGGCTGCGACCAGGCGACCCAGTGCGAGTCGGGGGAGAAGCGGGCGCTGGTGACCGGCCCGTGGCCGGAGGCGGCGAGTTCGCGCACGGCGCCCTCGACGGCGGTGACCAGCAGCAGCCGGCCGTCGGAGGTGGTGGCCGCGAGGTGGGCGCCGTCGGGGGCGGCGGTGAGTTCCAGGACGCGGCCGATCCGCCCGGCGGCGACCGTCCGGCGGCCGTGCTGGGAGGGGGCGCGCTCGTGGCCGGGCAGCGGCACGATCTCGATCGCGTCCTCGCCCTCGGCGTCGGTGATCCAGGCGGCCTCGCCGGTGCGGCCGAGCACGACGGGCAGCCGGGTGCGCACGCCGGGGGTGTCGGCGAGCGCCCGGGCGGGGCCGTCGCGGTGGGTGAGCCAGTACTGGCTGCCGCGCACGGTGACCACCCCGGCCCGGCCGGTGGCGTCGCAGGCGAGGTCCTTGACGTGCGAGGCGGCGCTCACCTGGTAGGGGCGCCGGCCGGCCCGGGCGCCGCCGAGCGGGACGTGCAGCCGGCGCGGGGCGGGCGCGTCCAGGCCGTCGAGCAGCCAGAGGTCGCCGGCGTGCTGGTAGACGATCCGCACGCCGTCGCCGGCGGCCTCGCGGGCGTAGTAGGAGGCGTGGTCGGTGTGCCGGCGCAGACCGGTGCCGTCGGGGCGGCAGGAGTAGAGGTTGCCGACGCCCTCGTGGTCGCTGAGGAAGGCGATCCGCTCGCCGTCGGCGCAGGTGACCGGCATGGGGGAGGCGAGGTGCCCGGGCAGGCCGTCGAGGATCTGCTCGCCGTCCACCCAGAGCCGGCCGGTGGCGCCGCCCCGGTAGCGCTTCCAGGCGGCGGGCTCGTGCGGGGCGGCGCCGGTGAGCAGCACGGTGTGGGCCGGGCCGACCTGGGCGTCGCCGACCGGCCCCCAGGGCATCCGGCGGGTGGGGCGGCCGTCGGGGGGCAGGGCGTGCGCCCAGGTGTAGTGGCCGAAGGGCTCGTGGTAGGAGGTCACGGCGAGCAGCTCGCCGTCCGGCAGCCAGCCGCGCAGCCGGGTGTCCTGGCTGCCCCAGTGGCTGAGCCGCACGGCCTCGCCGCCGTCGACGGGGGCGGTCCAGATCTCGGGGGCCAGGCTCTGCCAGGCGGTCCAGGCGAGGGTGCCGCCGTCGGGGGAGAGCCGGGGGTGGCTGACCCGCGTGCGGTCGCAGCTGACCCGCCAGGCCCGGCCGGTGGCGGCGGCCGCGGCGTCCAGCGGGGCGATCCAGACGTCGTCCTCGGCGGTGAACGTCAGCAGGCCCCCGCGCAGGTGGGGGTAGCGGAGGTAGCCGGACGACGTCACCCCTCCATGCTTCGACGGGGCGTCACGCGCGGCAACCGGAAGCGCCCCCCACTCGCCGCTCCCGGGGCCGGAACCGGTCTGGACCATTGACACCGTACGGCCGAATCCACTTCAGTGGTCTAGTCCAACTCAGCTGCCCGGCCGCGCCGTTCCCCCACCACCGGTGCGCGCCCAGGCATGCCCGGACACCCCCACGACCGCGCCCTCCGCAAGGAGTCCCCCACATGCGCAGAACCCCTGTCCCCCCGGCCCCCGCGGCCCCCCGCCGCCGCTCGCGCACCGCGCTGGCCGCCGGCACCGCCTCGGCCGTCGCCGCGGCCACCATGGTCGGCCTCACCCTGGGCCTGGCGCCCAGCGCCTCGGCCGGCGAGTTCCTGGTCAACGGCGGCTTCGAGAGCGGCTCCCTCGGCCCGTGGAGCTGCTCCGCCGGCACCGGCAGCGTCGTCACCGGCCAGGCCCACGGCGGCAGCTACGCGCTGGCCGCGGCCGCCTCGGCGAGCGACACCGCCCGCTGCGCGCAGACCGTCACGGTCGCGCCCAACACCACCTACACGCTCAGCGCCTACCTCAAGGGCTCGTACGTCTACCTCGGCGTGGACGGCGGCACCTCGACCTGGTCGCCCGGCACCGGCGGCGCCTACCAGAAGCTGAGCGTCAGCTTCACCACCGGCGCCACCCAGACCAGCGCCACCGTCTACACCCACGGCTGGTACGGCCAGGGCACCTACTACGCGGACGACGTCTCGCTGGACGGCCCCGGCGCGCCCAGCCCGACCGCCACGCCCACGGTGACCCCGACCGTCACCCCCACGGTGACCCCGACCGAGACGCCCACGGTCACGCCCACCGTGACCCCGACCGAGACGCCCACCGGCACCCCCACCACGCCGCCGGCCGGCTCCAAGGCCCTGGTCGGCTACCTGCACGCCAGCTTCGCCAACGGCGCCGGCTACACCAGGATGGCCGACGTCCCCGACTCCTGGGACTTCATCAACCTCTCCTTCGGCGAGCCGACCTCGGTGACCTCCGGCGACATCCGGTTCAACCGCTGCCCGGCCACCGAGTGCCCGACCGTCGAGTCCGACGCCGACTTCAAGGCGGCCATCGCCGCCAAGCGCGCCAAGGGCAAGAAGGTGCTGATCTCGATCGGCGGCCAGAACGGCCAGGTCCAGCTCACCACCACCGCCGCCCGGGACGCCTTCGTCAGCTCCGTCTCGGCGATCATCGACAAGTGGGGCCTGGACGGCCTGGACATCGACTTCGAGGGCCACTCGCTGTCGCTCCAGACCGGCGACACCGACTTCAAGAACCCGACCAGCCCGGTCATCGTCAACCTGATCTCCGCGATCAAGACGCTCAAGGCCAAGTACGGCCCGAACTTCGTGCTGACCATGGCCCCGGAGACCTTCTTCGTCCAGCTCGGCTACCAGTACTACGGCTCCGGCCCCTGGGGCGGCCAGGACCCGCGGGCCGGCGCCTACCTGCCGGTCATCCACGCGCTGCGCGACGACCTGACCCTGCTGCACGTCCAGGACTACAACTCCGGCTCCATCATGGGCCTGGACAACCAGTACCACTCGATGGGCGGCGCCGACTTCCACGTCGCGATGACCGACATGCTGCTCAAGGGCTTCCCGGTGGCGGGCAACACCAACAACGTCTTCCCGGCGCTGCCCGCGTCCAAGGTCGCCATCGGCATGCCGGCCACCACCAACGCCGGCAACGGCTACGTCGCCCCGGCCGAGGTCAACAAGGCCCTGGACTGCCTCACCAAGCTGGCCAACTGCGGCAGCTACGTCCCGAAGGCGGGCGCCCAGCCCAACCTGCGCGGTCTGATGACCTGGTCGATCAACTGGGACCAGTTCGGCGGCCGGGAGTTCTCGAAGAACTTCGACTCCTACTTCCGCCGCTGACGGTCCGGCGGGTCCGACGGCCCCGACGGGTCCGACGACCGGCCGGAACCGACGCGCCGACCGCTGGGCGACGGGCCCGAACCCGTCGCTCAGCGGTCCACCCGCACCTCCGCCAGGTACTGCGCGATGGCGTCCCGGTTGCGGGTCAGACAGGCGATCCGCGCGCTCATCCCCGCCAGCTCCTGCTCCAGGGTGGCGATCATCTCCGGTGTGGCGTCCTCGAAGTGGATCGTCCGGGGCTTGCTGAGACAGGGCAGGATCTGTTTGATGATCCGGGTCGGCAGCCCCGCGTCGAGCAGCCCGCGGATCTGCAGCACCCGGTCCACCGTCGAGTCGTCGTACGCGCGGTAGCCGTTCGCGCAGCGCCCGGCCGCGATCAGCCCCTGCTCCTCGTAGTAGCGCAGCAGCCGGCGGGACGCCCCGGTCCGCTCGGACAGCTCCCCGATCCGCATGTGGCCCACCTCACAACCGGTCGCGTTGACCCTCACATCAATGTGAGCGTTTGAGCATAACGGCCATGCGGACCTCCACACGGACCACCGACCGGCCACTGCCGCCCGCCGCTCCCGAGCGGCCGGCCGCCCTGCCCCTGCCCGCCCTCCTCGCCCTCGCCACCGCCGTCTTCGTCACCGCCCTCACCGAGACCCTGCCGGCCGGCGTCCTGCCCGCCATGAGCGCCGACCTCGGCGTCGGCGAGTCCGCCATGGGCCAGGCCGTCACCGTCTACGCCCTCGGCACCGCCGTCACCGCCGTGCCGCTCACCGCGGCCACCGCCGGCTGGGGCCGGCGGCGCCTGCTGCTCACCGCGATGCTCGGCTTCGCCGCCGCCAACACCGTCACCGCGCTGTCCACCGACTACCCGCTCACCATGGCCGCCCGCTTCGTCGCCGGGGTCGCCGCCGGCCTCGCCTGGGCGCTGCTCGCCGGATACGCCCGCCGGCTCGCGCCGCCCGAGCTGCAGGGCCGGGCCATCGCCGTCGCGATGGCCGGCGCGCCGCTAGCCCTGTCGCTGGGCGTACCCGCCGGGACCTTCCTCGGCAAGGTGCTGGGCTGGTGGGTGGCCTTCCTGCTGATGACCGTGGCCGCCCTCGGGGTGACCGGCTGGATCGCCGCCGCCGTCCCCGAGGTGCCCGGCCGGGCCCGCGGCCAACGGACCCCGGTGCTGCGCGCCCTCGCCGTCCCCGGGGTCACCCCCGTGCTCGCCGTCACCTTCGTCTTCGTCCTCGCCCACACCGTCCTCTACACCTACATCGCGCCCTTCCTCGACCGGCGCGGCATGGGCGGCGTCACCGGCGTCGTGCTGCTCGCCTTCGGTGCGGCCTCGCTGGTGGGCATCTGGTTCACCGGCGCGCACATCCACCGCCGGCTGCGCGCGCTCACCCTCGCCTCGACCCTGCTGGTCGCCGCCGCGGCGGCGGTGCTCGGGCTGGCGTCCGGCAGCCCCGCCGCCGTGTACGCCGCCGCCGTGCTCTGGGGGCTCGGCTGGGGCGGCGTCCCGACCCTGCTGCAGACCGCCGCCGGCGACGCGGGCGGCGAGCAGGCGGACGCGGCGCAGGCGATGCTGGTCACGCTGTGGAACGCGGCGATGGCCGGCGGGGGAGTGGCCGGCGGCCTGCTGCTCGACCGGCTCGGCACCGGCTCCTTCCCGTGGGCCGTGCTGCTCCTGCTGCTGCCTGTCCTCGCCCTCGTCCTCGCCGCCCGCACCCACGGCTTCCCGGCCCGTCGGTCGGGCCCCGACCGATGAGCCGATGACCCGATGAGCCGATGACCCGATGGGCGGTGTCCGCGGTGACCGGCGTCCTCAGAACCCGGCCTGCGGATCCCGGGGCGGCATCAGCCCGCCCCGGTAGGAGATGGCCACCGCCTGCGCCCGGTCGCGGGCGTCGGTCTTCGCCAGGATCCGCTTCATGTGGGTCTTCACCGTCGACTCGGCGAGCACCAGCAGCGCGGCGATCTCCCGGTTGGACCGCCCCTCGGCCGCCAGCCGCAGCACCTCCCGCTCGCGCGCCGTCAGCTGCGCGAGCCGGATGTCCTCCGGCTCCGGCGGGGGCCGACCGCCGCCCCGGCCGACCACCTGGGCGACCAGGTCCCGGGTGACCGCCGGGTCCAGCACGGACTCGCCGGCGGCCAGGGTGTGCACCGCGTCGATGAGCCGCTCGGCCGAGGCCCGCTTCAGCAGGAAGCCGGCCGCCCCGGCACGCAGCGCGCCCCAGACGTAGTCGTCGTGGTGGAAGGTGGTCAGCACCAGCACCCGGGTGGGCAGCCCGGCGGCGGTGATCCGCCGGGTCGCCTCCACCCCGTCGATGCCGGGCATCCGGACGTCCATCAGCACCACGTCCGGCAGCAGCTCCCGGCACCGGGCGACGGCCGCCGTCCCGTCCGCCGCCTCGCCGACCACCTCGATCCGGTCGTCGGTCCCCAGTACCAGGCAGACCCCGGCGCGCAGCAGCGCGTCGTCGTCGGCCACCACGACGCGCACCCGTCCGCCGGCCGGGTCCGGTGCCCCGGGCCCCTGTGCCGCCGGGCCCGTCGCCGCCGCCCCCGTCGCCGCCGTCACGGGACGGGAAGCTCGGCGCGCAGCCGGAACCCGCCCGGCTCGCCCGGCCCGTGCTCGACCCGGCCGCCGAGGACCGAGACCCGCTCGGCCACGCCCAGCAGCCCGCGGCCGGGCGCGTACCCGGCGGGCACGCCCCGCCCGTCGTCGCACACCTCGACGGTCAGCCGCCCGGCGGCGCACCGCACGGTGACCCCGACGGTCCGGGCGCCCGCGTGCTTGACCGTGTTGGTGAGCGCCTCCTGGACGATCCGGTACGCCGAGACGTCCAGGCTGCGCGGCACCCGCCGGGCCGCCGGGTCGATCCGCGTCCGCACCCGCAGCCCGGCCCGGCCGAGCCGTTCGGCCAGCCGCTCCAGGTCGGCGATCCCGGGCTGCGGCGCCGCGCCCTGCGCGTCCTGCTCGCGTGCGCCGCGGCGCAGCAGGCCGAGCACCCGGTCGAGGTCGTCGAGCGCCTCCCGCCCGGTGTTCTCCATCCCGTGCAGCAGCTCCCGGGTGCGCTCCGGTTCCCGGTCGAGCAGCCGGCGGGCGGCTCCGGCCTGGACCAGCACCACGTTCAGGGTGTGGCCCACCGAGTCGTGCAGTTCCCGGGCCAGCCGGGCCCGCTCCTCGGCGACCACCTCCCGGTGCAGCAGCAGCCGGTCGCTCTCGCGCTGCTCGGCCCGCCGGGCCGCCCCGTAGCCGACCGCCCAGGCGAGCAGCCAGAGGAACAGCACCCCGGCGGGGATGGCGGGGTAGGCGTGGCCGAGGCCGGCGAAGTACGCGGCCATCCCGAGCAGGGCGGCGAACGGCCCGAGCCAGGCGTGCCGCCGGGGCGCGTACAGCCCGAGCGAGTAGAGGCCGACCAGGTCCGCGTACGGCGAGACCGGGCTCGGCAGGACGAACAGCGACTCCGCCGAGAGCGCCGCCGCGCCCACCAGGTAGCCGGCCAGCGGCCTGGTGCGGCGCACCGCCAGCGGTACGGCCACCGCCGCGCCCAGGGCGAGCGCGAGCGGCAGGCCGCCGTGCAGCCGGTCCGCCGCGCCGATCCGTTCGACGGCCGTCACCAGCAGGAACACCCCGGCCAGGGCCGCGTCCCAGCGGTCGGCCGGCACCGCCCGCAGCGCGGGGAGCGGCCACCGGGGCGGCGGGGCCGCCGGGATCGCCCGGGCGTACGGCGGGGAACTCATGGCGGCTCCGGTCTCGGGGCGGTGGCCGCCGCGCGGTGCTGCGGGCGCCCGGGCCGTACGGTAGCGACGGCCGTCCGGTCCGCGCATCGCCCTGGTGGGGTATTCCGGACCCCCCTGCGGGGCAGTCCGGGCGACCCCGCCGGGCGGACGCGGGCGGGCCCCGCCGGTCCGTAGCGTCCGGACCATGAACGCACCCGGCCCCCGGGCCCCGGCAGCCGCCCCCGCCCCGTCCGCCGACCGCGCCGCACCGCGTCCCGCCCGGGCCCGCCGGGCGGGCTGGTGGACGGTCACCGTGCTGGCCCTCGCCACCGCCCTGCTCACCGCCCGCTACCTGACCCTCGACCCGGAGGTCTTCCTCGACCGGCAGCGCTCCGTCTACCTGGCCCACCGCGTCCCGCTCGCCCTGCACGTCGGCGGCGGGGTGCTGGCGATCCTGCTCGGCCCCTGGCAGTTCCTGCCCCGGCTGCGCACCCGCCGCCCGGCCCTGCACCGGCTGACCGGCCGGCTCTACCTGCTCGCCGTCCTGGCCGCCGGCACCGGCGGTCTGCTGCTGGCGCCGTCGGGAATGGTCGGCCCCGTCGCGCCGATCGGCTTCACCGCGCTCGCCGTCCTGCTGCTGCTCTCCTCGGCGCTGGCCTGGCGGGCCGCCCTGCGCCGCGACGCCGTGCGCCACCGGGCCTGGGCCACCCGCTCGTTCGCGCTGATCCTGGCCGCCGCCACGCTGCGGATCTGGCTGCCGGTGATGGACCTCGCCGGGGTCCCGTTCGAGCAGGCGTACGCGAGCGCCGCCTGGACCTGCTGGCTGATCAACCTGGTGGTGGCCGAGCGGGTGATCGCCCGGATCCCCGCGGCCCCCGCCGCGCCGCCGGCCGGGTGATCCGGCGCCGCTCCCAACTATATGACGGCCTATCATCCAGCAATGACCACCGCAGAGTTGATCCGGATCGTCTCCCGCTCCTCGCCGATGGCGCTCGCCCAGGTCGAACGGGTCAGGGCCGAACTCGCCGCCCTGCACCCGCGGGTGCGCACCGAGGTGGTGCCGGTGACCACCTCCGGCGACCGCTGGATGGGCGACCTCGCCCGGCTCGGCGGCAAGGGCGCCTTCACCAAGGAGGTGGACGCCGCGCTGCTCGCCGGTGAGGCGGACCTCGCCGTCCACTGCCTCAAGGACGTGCCCGCGGACCGCCCGCTGCCGGCCGGCACCGTGTTCGCCGCCTACCTGCGCCGCGACGACATCCGCGACGCGCTCGTCCACCCCGGCGGCCGGACCCTGGACGAACTGGCGCCCGGCACCCGGATCGGCACCTCCTCGGTGCGCCGCCGGGCCCAGCTCGCCGCCTCCCACCCGCACCTGGAGTGCGTGCCGGTGCGCGGCAACGCCAACAGCCGGCTGGCCAAGCTCGCGGCGGGGGAGGCCGACGCGCTGCTGCTCGCGCTGTCCGGTCTGGAGCGGATCGGGGAGGCCGCGCGGATCAGCGAGGTGCTGCCGATCGAGGTGATGTGCCCGCCGATCGGTGCCGGGATCCTCGCCCTCCAGTGCCGCGCCGAGGACACCGCCACCATCGACGCGGTCGCCGGCCTCGGCGACCACCCGACCTGGCGCGAGGCGAGCGCCGAGCGGATGTTCCTGCACGTGCTGCAGGGCCACTGCAACTCGCCGATCGCCGGCTACGCCCGGGCCGAGGCGGACGGGCGGCTGTCACTGCGCGGCCGGGTCTTCACCCCGGACGGCAAGCGGGTCCTGGACGCCCACGAGTGGGCCGGTGCGCTGAGCCCGGAGGACCTCGGCACCGCGACCGCCCTCGCCCTCAAGCGGCAGGGCGCCTCCGAGCTGATCGGCGGGATCCCGCACTGAGACGCCGACGGCGGCGTTTCCGGGTGCCCCCGGAAACGCCGGAAGGCCCCTCGCTCTCACGAGGGGCCTTCCGACTGTCTGTGCGCCGCCAGGGACTCGAACCCCGGACCCGCTGATTAAGAGTCAGCTGCTCTAACCAACTGAGCTAGCGGCGCTTGCTGACGGGGAAGACCTTACCTGGTCAGCGGCCGAAACACACAATCGGCCCGGAGCCCGCCCCCGGGAGCGGTTCAGGGGGTGAGCACGACCTTGCCCCGTACGTGCCCGGTGCCGACCAGGCGGTGGGCGTCGGCCGTCCGCCCCAGCGGGAAGGTGTCGGCGATCTCCAGTTGCAGCCCGCCCGCTTCCCAGAGGTCGACCAGCGCGGCCAGCCGGGCCGCCGTCCGCGGTCCCCGGATCCCCAGCACGCCCAGGCGCCGGGCCACCGGGTAGTCGACCACGGTGCCGATCCGCGCCCGGTCGGCGACCAGCTCGACGGAGGCCTCCAGTGCCCCGCGCCCGGCCGCGTCGAAGGCCGCGTCCACGCCCTGCGGGGCCACCGCCCGGACCCGCTCGACCAGCCCCTCCCCGTACGCGACCGGGATCGCGCCCAGCTCCCGCAGATAGCCGTGGTTGCGCGCGCTCGCGGTGCCGATCACCGTGGCGCCCCAGGCCCGGGCCAGCTGGACGGCGACCGTGCCGACCCCGCCGGCGGCGCCGTGCACGAGCACGGTGTCGCCCGCGCCGACGTTCAGTTCGGTGAGCGCGAGGTGCGCGGTCTGTCCGGAGGCGGACAGCGCGCCCGCGTGCTCCCAGGGCATGCCGGCCGGCTTGCGCACCAGCTGGGCGGCGTCGGCCGCGACCAGCTCGGCCGCGCAGCCGAGCAGCCGGAAGCCCAGCACCTCGTCCCCGACGGCCCAGCCGTCGACCTCCGACCCGAGCCGGTCGACCACCCCGGCGAACTCGTTGCCGGGGATCAGCCCCGGGGTGAGTTCGATGCCGGCCGGGGACCGCCCCTCCCGGATCGCGAGGTCCACCGGCTGCACCCCGGCGGCGTAGACCCGCACCCGCACCTGGCAGGGGCCGGGCTCGGGGTCGGGCACCGCGGCCACCCGCAGTACCTCGGGGCCGCCGAACCGGGGGACGGTCACTGCCTTCATCGCGGGCACTCCTGTCGGGTCCTGTCGAGCCTCGGGTTCCCCCGATCCTGCGGGGTGAAGCCCACTTGAGGTCAACCCCTCACCGGCGTGTCGTCCCAGTTGAGATCATTGTCAGATTTATCCTTGACGGCGGCCCGGGCCATGTCCGGGCCGCACACCCGTGCACCCCGCTCGTGCACGCGCGCCGTGCACTCCCGCCCGCCACCGAGAGGACCTTTCCCGTGGGCCAGCTGCCCCTGCTCTTCCTGGTGCTGCTCGCCTCCGTGGTGACCATGCCGCTGGCCCGCCGGACCGGCGTGCCCCAGCCGGTGCTGATGACCCTGCTGGGCATCGCCATGGCGCTGATCCCGCAGATCCCCGACATCGCCATCGACCCCGAGCTGATCCTGCCGCTGGTCCTGCCGCCGCTGATCTTCGCCGTCGCCCGGCGCTCCTCGGTCCGCTACTTCAAGGCCAACTTCCGCTCCATCCTGCTGCTCGCCGTCGCCCTGGTGGTGGTCACCACCGCCGCCGTGGCCGGCGCCGTGCACTGGCTGCTGCCCGGACTGCCGATCGCCGCCGCCATCGCGCTCGGCGCCCTGGTCTCCCCGCCCGACCCGGTCGCCGCGGTCGCCGTGGCCGGCAGCGTCGGACTGCCCCGCCGGCTGGTCGCCATCCTGGAGAGCGAGGGCCTGTTCAACGACGTCACCGCGATCGTCGTCTACTCGCTGGCCATCGACGCGGTGGTCGGCGGCGACTTCTCCACCGGCCACGCGGTGCTGCGCTTCGTCCTCTCGGCGGTCCTCGCCGTCGTCATCGGCGTCGCCCTCGGCTGGGCCAACACCAAGCTCGCCGCCCTCCTGGAGGACCCCACCCAGCAGGTCGCGCTCAACCTGCTGGTGCCCTTCGCCGCCTACAGCCTGGCCGAGGAGATCCACGGCTCCGGCGTGCTCGCCGTCGTGGTCTGCGGGCTCTACCTCGCCGAACGGGCCGCCGACGCGGACGCCGTCTCCTACCGGCTGGTCGGCAACGCCTTCTGGGAGATCGTCGAGATCCTCATCACCGGCGTCGCCTTCGGCCTCATCGGCCTGGAACTGGCCACCGTCCTCAAGGAGGCCGGCTCCGGCTGGACCGGCATGCTCGGCGACGCCGCCGTGGTGATCGCGGTGGTCGTGGTGGTCCGGCTGCTCTGGCTGCTGCCGGCCGGCTGGCTCTCCCAGAAGCTGCGCTCCGGCTCCGAGGAGGACACCCCGATCAGCTGGCAGGAGAGCGTGCTGCTCTGGTGGTCCGGGATGCGCGGGGTCGCCACCGTCGCCCTGGCCCTGGCCATCCCGCTCACCCTCGACTCCGGCAAGGCCTTCCCGGAGCGCGGCCGGCTGGTCTTCATCGCGTTCAGCGTGGTGCTCTTCACCCTGCTGGTCCAGGGCCTCACCCTGCCCTGGCTGGCCAAGCGCTTCGAGCTCGACCTCGGCCACGACCGGCACGAGCAGGAGGTCCGCCAGCTCTGGTGGCGGGCCGCCAAGGCCGGGCTGCGCAGGCTCGGCGAACTGGAGGAGACCGACCGGCTGCCCGCCGAGGTCGCCGACCGCCTGCGGGACCGTCAGCACGACCGGCTGGCCCGGCTCTGCCCCGAGAACTACGCCGAGGAGGAGGCCTCCGAGGCCAAGCTGCGGCTCGCCCAGTGGCGCGCCGCGCAGAGCGTCGAACAGGAGATGATCGCCGCCTCCCGGCGCGAGATGGTGGCCGCCCGTGCCGAACCCGGCGCCGACCCGGAACTCGTCGACCAGGTGCTGCGCGGCCTCGACCTGCGCTCCGAGCGGCGGTGACGCCAGGCCCGGCCTGACGGGGCGTCCGAACGGGCACGGGTCGCCGGGGGCGGAATGTGCGCCCGGGGTCGCGGTGTTGCATAGGCTGACCTCGGGCAAGGCCGTCAACGGAGTCGGCGCACCCCGGTACCCGCACGACCTCGCGAAACCCTCCCGCCTGGCCCTGCCGGTATCCGCACCCAGACGAATCGAGGAGCCACCGATGTCGGAGACCCGTGCCGACGCCCGTACCCCGCTGGACCGCACCCCGCAGTGGGCCGCCCTCGCCAAGCACCGGGAGGAGTTCGGCGACACGCACCTGCGCGAGCTGTTCGCCGCCGACCCGGAGCGCGGCCGCCGCTACACCCTCCAGGTCGGCGACCTGCACGTGGACTACGCCAAGCAGCTCGTCACCGACGAGACCCTGGCGCTGCTGCGCGAGCTGGCCGCGGCCACCGGCGTCGCCGAGCTGCGGGACGCCATGTTCCGCGGCGAGAAGATCAACACCACCGAGCGGCGGGCCGTCCTGCACACCGCGCTGCGTGCCCCGCGCGGCGCCGTCGTGGAGGTCGACGGCGAGAACGTCGTGCCGGCCGTGCACGCCGTGCTCGACAGGATGGCCGGCTTCGCCGAGCAGGTCCGCGGCGGCGAGTGGCGCGGTCACACCGGCAAGCGGATCCGCACCGTCGTCAACATCGGCATCGGCGGCTCCGACCTCGGCCCCGCGATGGCCTACGAGGCGCTGCGCTCCTTCACCCAGCGCGACCTCGACGTCCGCTTCGTCTCCAACGTGGACGGCGCCGACCTGCACGAGGCGGTCCGCGACCTGGACGCCGCCGAGACGCTCTTCATCGTCGCGTCCAAGACCTTCACCACCATCGAGACCATCACCAACGCGGTCTCCGCCCGGAACTGGCTGCTCACCGAGCTGAGCGCGGACACCGACGCGGTCGCCAAGCACTTCGTCGCGCTCTCCACCAACGCCGAGGGCGTCGCCGACTTCGGCATCGACACCGCCAACATGTTCGAGTTCTGGGACTGGGTCGGCGGTCGCTACTCCTACGACTCGGCGATCGGCCTCTCGCTGATGATCGCCATCGGCCCGGACGCCTTCCGCGAGATGCTGGACGGCTTCCACCTGGTCGACGAGCACTTCCGCACCGCCCCGCCGGAGGAGAACGTCCCGCTGCTGCTGGGCCTGCTCGGGGTCTGGTACGGCGCCTTCTTCGACGCCCAGGCGCACGCCGTGCTGCCGTACTCGCACTACCTGTCGAAGTTCACCGCCTACCTCCAGCAGCTGGACATGGAGTCCAACGGCAAGTCGGTGGACCGCGACGGCCGCCCGGTGGGCTGGCAGACCGGCCCGGTGGTCTGGGGCACCCCCGGCACCAACGGCCAGCACGCCTACTACCAGCTGCTGCACCAGGGCACCAAGGTCATCCCGGCGGACTTCATCGGCTTCGCCCGGCCGGTCGCCGACCTGCTGCCCGGCCTGGTCGCCCAGCACGACCTGCTGCTCGCCAACTTCTTCGCCCAGACCCAGGCGCTGGCCTTCGGCAGGACGCCGGAGGAGGTCGCCGCCGAGGGCGTGCCGGCCGAGCTGGTCCCGCACAAGACCTTCCGGGGCAACCACCCGACCACCACCGTGCTGGCCGGCGAGCTGACCCCCTCGGTGCTCGGCCAGCTGGTCGCGCTCTACGAGCACAAGGTGTTCGTCCAGGGCGCGATCTGGAACATCGACTCCTTCGACCAGTGGGGCGTCGAGCTGGGCAAGGTGCTCGCCAAGCGGATCGAGCCGGTGCTGCTGACCGGCCAGGGCACGGAGGCGCTGGACAGCTCCACCGCCGCGCTGGTCGCCCGCTACCGCGAGCTGCGCGGGCGCTGACCTCCCCGGTCCGGCGCGCGGGCCGTCCGCTTCGGCGGGCGGCCCCGTGCCGGCCGGCCCCGGGGATGTGCCCGGAAACGCCGGAAGGCCCTTCGCTCTA
>NZ_JBHVRK010000023.1:0-31946 GCF_042885845.1 Kitasatospora sp. NPDC058032
TGCTGTCGCCCACGCACCCCAGCACACCGTGCTCGCGGTCCCGGCCGCAGCCGTTCCCCGGAACTCGGTACGCATGGCAACTCATGTGGCGACGACCCGACTCCGAACCGGGTCACTAGCGGCCGACCGGCGTCACCGGCTCCTTGCCGTCGAGGACGGCGAGGACGTTGTCGACGGCGAGGTCGCCCATGGCCTGGCGGGTGCGGACGGTGGCGCTGCCGAGGTGCGGGGCGAGGACCGCGCGGTCCTGGGCGAGCAGGGCGGAGGGGACGGCGGGCTCGTGCTCGAAGTTGTCGACGGCGGCGGCGAACAGCGCGCCGGACTCCAGGGCGGCGGCGAGCGCGTCCTCGTCGACGACGCCGGCGGTCATCGAGACCACCACCGCACCGCGCGGCAACAGGGCGAGCCGGCGGGCGTCCAGCAGGTGGCGGGTGGCGTCGCTGAGCGGGCAGGTGACGACGAGGACGGTGGAGGTGGAGAGCAGCTGCTCCAGCGGCAGCCACTCGGCGCCGTCGGCCTGCTCGGGCGGCAGCGGGTTGCGATTGTGGTAGCGGACCGGCATGTCGAAGCCGCGCGCGCGACGGGCCACCGCCCGGCCGATGCGGCCCATGCCGAGCACGCCGAGCGGAGTACCGGTCAGTTCGAGGCCGAGCAGGAAGTTCGGCGCCCAGGCCCAGGTCTCGCCGGAGCGCAGCAGGCGCTCGCCCTCGCCGAGGCGGCGGGTGGCGGCCAGGAGCAGGGCCCAGGCCATGTCGGCGGTGGCGGCGGTCAGCACGCCGGGGGTGTTGGTGACCGGGATGCCGCGCTCGGCGCAGGCGGCGAGGTCGACGTTGTGGTACCCGACCGCGTGGTTGGCCACCACCCTGAGACCGGGCCCGGCCGCGTCGAGGAGTTCGGCGTCCACCCGGTCGTCCAGCGTGGTGATCAGGGCCCGGCGGCCCCGGACGGCGGCGAGCAGGTCGGCGCGCGCCATCGGCAGGTCCGAATCGTGCACGGTGGCCGGGAGGTTCGCGGTGAGCCGTTCGACGACACCGGGTGCGAGGCGGCGGGTGACCAGGACCGGGGGCTGCTCGTTCATGAGGTTTGAGGGTACGCTCCGCCCCCTCGCCAGGGCAGGGCGAGGGGGCGGGTGCCATCTATGGCACCTGCTCTCGCCCGGCCTCGTCGACCCGGTCCCGTAGTGACCTCGTCAGCACCTCGCCGACCGCACCGAAGCACGCGGAGACGAGGACGAGGAGGCCGAAGAAGATCGTCACGTGGCCGAGTCCAGCTCGAACCAGACGAGCTTGCCCCTCTTCTGGGGGTCCGCGCCCCAGCGGTGGGTGAGCCCTTCGACGAGCTGGAGGCCCCGCCCGCACTCGGCGAGTTCGCGGGGTCCCCGCCGGTCGGGGAGGTCGTGGCTCTCATCACCGACCGAGACGCGGACGGTGTTGTCGACGATGACGACCAGGACGACGGGCGCAACCGTGAGGCCGTGCCGCCAGGCGTTGACGATCAGCTCGGCGAGCGCGAGCTCCGCGTCGAAGATGCGGTCGTCCTCCCACCCGGCGCGCGCCATCGCGTCGCGCAACGACTGCCGGGCGAGGGTGAGGGTGGGGGAGTTGAGGTTGGGGGTACACACGGGGAATCTCCCTGCGGTGTAGAGGGGGCACACCTTGGGGTCTGTCGCCGTGAACAAGCCCGTAGCGGGACTGGAGGCGCCGCATGCGAGTGCTCTTCGGTGCCCGGGCAGCCGGTACCAACTGCCGCAAGGATGAGCATTACTGACAAACCGTTCGGCGAGCGGTCGGTAGCAACTTTAGGGGAACGCTCCTCAATTGTGCAACACCCTCTGTGTCCACCCCCATACTGTCAGTAGGCTTCGACTCGTCCACACAGGGAGGCACGTACGTGGGGTTCAGGACCGACATCAGCGAACGGCAGCGTCGATTCGGCGATGAGCTGAGACGTCTGCGCAACTCCGCAGGCTTGTCCTCCGCCGAGATCGGCGACGTACTCGGAATGAAGAGCCCCGCTGTCAGCCACACCGAGGCTGGCCGACTCGGCCTCAATCTTGAGCGACTCGACCTCTGGCTCGACACCTGCGGCGCCCATGACCCCGAGTACCGGGCCGGCCTCATCGCCATGTGCAAGAGCAACGGCAAGGGCTGGTGGACCGAGTACCGACCTCACGTTCTGCCAGCGGCTCTCGATCTCGCCGAGTTCGAGGCTGCCGCTACCGGGTTCAGCAGCTACCAGACACATCTGATCCCGGGACTCCTGCAGACAAAGGCGTACAGCGAGGTCATCCACGAATACGCCGAAAGCAAGGTCGAGTTCCGACGCAGGCGTCAGCACGTCATCTCCGTGGAGGACGCCCCGAACTTCCACGCCGTGATCCACGAAGCGGCCCTGCACATGACGTACGGCGGTCCCGGCGTCATGCGAGACCAGCTGAACCATCTGATCGAGATGGCACGCCTGCCGCACGTGGCGATCCAGATCCTCCCATTTGACTGCGCGGTCTACGCATCGACCGACACGGCGTTCATGGTGATGCACGGCCCGCATTCCCGATTGGACACCGTTCTGCTGGAGAACCCGCACCGCTCGACGTTCCTGGGCGATCCTGAGGGGGTAGCCGCGTTCCGGCGGAAGTTCGACCGGATCAAGGGCTTGGCGCTCCCTCCTCTCGACGCCGCCTCGTCCGGTCCATCTCCCGCCTTTCGCGACTCGTGGGGCATGATCCAGCACGTCCGTTACAAACTCCTGGGGAGGTAGCCATGGAGCAACTCAGCTGGCAGAAGTCGACTTACAGCGGGGAGAACACCGACTGCGTCGAGATCGCATCCGGCGACGAACTCATTCACATCCGCGAGTCCGACGACCCCGCCGCCGTCCTCACCATCACCAGGGCCACGCTCGCCGCCTGGCTCCAGAGCGCCAAGGCCGGCGAGTTCGACCACCTCACCCACTGACCCCCAACTCCTCCGGGCTGCTCCCGCGACGCGCGGGAGCAGCCCGGAACACCAACGGCAGGTAGTGCCCGGTCAGACGGTCTCACCGCCGGTCGTCGAGGATGTCACGTCCGGCTCGGCGGCCAGGGCTTCGGCGAGTTGGGCCTGCTGGGCCCGGTCGATGATGACCTTGCCCAGGTTTCCGACGCCCAAGATGGTGCTCAGATCGTTTCCGCGCAGATCGAGGTCCTGGTACTTCCCTCGGCCGACCGCAGGGCGCAGGCCTCTACGACGGCCCGGCCGAGGTCGCAGCCGGTGAACGTCGCCTTGCTACCGGAAATCCTGGACGATGCCCCCCGCGTCGAGTCGAGCGTGCTGACGTTGGACAGGTAGAGGCCGGGTTCGCGGTGCGGGACCGGCCGGCGCTACTTGGCCTTGTTCCTGGTCGACCAACCCGGGGGCTCAGGCCGTGATCCTGAGCCAGGCGTCCACCGAGTGCCTCGCCCCGGTGGCGAAGCGGTGGCCGAGGGGGGTCAGCGCGCCGCTGGTGGCGAGTTGGTCCACCGCTTCGTCGGTGAGGGCGCGCCAGTGGGTGAAGCGGGGTTGCGCGGACGGGTCCGTGCGGGCGCGGGTGCCCCAGAAGGCGGTGACCGCGAGATGGGCGTAGACCGCCTGGAACAGGGAGCCGATCGGGCGCGGGGAGAGGTTGAAGGGCTCGAACAAGCGGGTGTCGGTGCGGTCGTACAGCTCCCAGCGGTCGAGCACCGCGCCGAGCTTCACGTGCTGGAACTCATGGGCCAGCAGCAGCGCCAGCGTCGGCGCCGTTCGGGGGCGGGCGATGCCGACCGCGCCGAAGGCCTGCCGGGCCGCCGAGCTGACGTCGTGCCTGTCCGGCCTCGGCCGCAGTGGGGTGACGGTGCCCAGGCCTGCCCAGAGGCCGGCCGCATACTCGGGCAGGTCGTGGTCGAGCAGGTCGGCAGCATCGATCAAGTCCCTCGCCCAGAAGGCGAATTCGGCGTCGTCCAATCGGTCCGCCACCGGCCAGCGGTGGGCGGCCCGCTGCGGGTCCACGTCCTCCAGCGCGAGCGTCCGGCCGCCGGTCAGCCCGATCCGGCGGACCGGCTGCCAGCGCGGATCACCCGGACCGGTGAGCGTGCCGTCGTCCGCGTGCGCCGTCCAGCCCGTCCGCCCGCCGATGACCCGCACCTCCCGGACACCCACGCCGAGCACCAGGCGGCCAAGGGTCGGAAGGTGGAGGGCACCGTCCTGGACCGGCACCGCCACCGCGTCCCCGCGACCCGCCAACACCGCTGCCGAGGCGGCCAGTTCGGCGAGCGTGCCGAGACCGGCACCCGGGTCGCCGGTCAGCCGTCGCGCGGCCCAGGCCCGGACGTACGGGTGCGCCAACACCGTGTCCACGGCGGCGGGTTCGGCGGCGTCGAGCTCGGCGAGCAGTTCCCAGGCCGCCGAGCGGGGCAGCCCGGAGGAGCCGTGCACGGCGGCCAGCATCGCCCGGGTGAGGGCGAGTTGGGAGCGGGCCAGCGCGCGGACGGTCTCCGGTCCGCCCAATCCGGCGGCCAGTTCGTCGAGTTGCTCATCGCTGAGCGCCGGCCCGGCGACGTCCACCGGTGGAGCGGGACGCCGCATGCCCCCGGCGCGGGCGGCCAGGCCGTCGATCAGCGCCCGCAGGTCCGCGCAGTACACCGAGGGGTGGTCGAAGGTGCCGCCCCGGTAGCGGTGCGCGTACAGCCCCCCGCCGCAGGATCGCACCACCGGGCAGGCCCGGCAGGTGGCGTTCAGCCCGGCCAGGCCCGACTGCCGGGCCGCCGTCCCCGGATGCCGGGCGACGTCGTCGAGGCTGTGCCGGAAGACGTCCATCCCGGTGGCGGGCGCGCCGTCGTACGCCGTCCGCAGGCTGTCCGCCTGCTCGTACGTGCCGTCGGTCTCCAGCACCACCAGGTCGACCGGCTCCAGCCCGAGCGCCTCGCTCAGGCCGGGCAGCCCCGACAGGGTGCGGTGCACCGAGTCGAAGGTCCGCACGGCGAACGGGCGGCCGTCCGCCTCCCACCGCGTGTGGACGGCCAGCAGCCAGTCGGCGTACGGCGTCGCGCCCGCGCCGGCGGGGCGCCACGGCGGCCGCTCCCAGGTGGCGTGCGGGAGCAGGAAGTCCACGGCGGGAGGCTCCAGTTCGGCCAGCGCCCGGTAGACGGCGAGCGGGTCGTTCGCCACGTCGACGGTGCAGAGCAGCCCCGCGTACAGGTGCCGGAACCGGGGCTCCCGCAGCAGCCCGACGGCACGCAGCACCTGCGGGTGGCTGGAGCGGCCGTCCGCGAACCGGCGGTGGCGGTCGTTGGCGGCCCGGTCACCGTCCAGCGAGAGGCCGACCCGGATGCCGAGTTCGTCGAACACCTCGCAGTACTCCCGGTCCAGCCGCACGCCGTTGGTGTGCACCCGCAGGTCCAGGTCGCAGACCTCGGGCAGCGCGGCCCGCAGCAGTTCCGCCGCCCGCCGGATCACCGCCGGCCCGGCGAGCAGCGGCTCACCCCCGTGCAGGACGACCCGCACGGCGGTGAGCCCGTGCGCGACGGCGTGCTCCTCGATCCGCTCGGCGGCCCTGGCCAGCACCGCGTCCCCGATCACGCGCGGCCGGGAACGCCAGCCGGTGTCGGCGTGCTCGTAGACGTAGCAGTGGTCACAGGCGAGGTCGCACCGGCTGTGGACCTTCAGGACGACCTGCGTGAGCGGCCGCGGAGGAGGCGTCATGTCGGCACATTTCCAGGGCCGGACGCCTGCTAATCATTTTTTCAAATAGCGGAGTCGAACGGAGAGACCGGCCGGACACCCGCACCGGCCAGGGCCAGTTCGAGCCGGCCGGCCAACTCACCGGCGTCGAGTCTGGCGAGGTCCGCGAGGGCGGGGCGGTCCTCGGTGCCGCAGGAACCGCCCCGTACGGGCACGGCACCCTGGTCCACGGTCTGTTCCATGGACGACTCCCCTTCGCCAGTGGACCGCTCAGCCGTCACGTCGGCGGCATCTCGATCAACGTGTCCAGCCACTCCCCCACCCGGATCGCCTCGGTGAGCGGGTGACCGTCGTCCAGCACCGCACGGGCCTGGGCCAGTGCCCGCGCCCCCAGCTGCGCCGCCCGCCCGGCTTCACCGACGGCGGTGAGCGCCAACGAGAGGTTCGCCAGGGCCGCGAGCGTGTCCGGGTGGTCGGAGCCGAGCCGGTCGTCCAGCAGGCCCGCCGCCTCCTCGGTCAGCGCGACCGCCTCGGCGTACGAACCCGCACGGGCCACGTCGTTCGCCCGGTTGAGCAGGGCGGAGGCGACCCACGGGTGGCGTTCGCCGAGCACTCCCCGCAGTCCGTCGAGGACCTCGCCGGAGATCGGCCGGGCCTCCTCGGTCCGGCCGGCGCGGCGGTACGCCACGGCGAGGTTGCCCGCCGAGATGAGTTCTGCCGGGTGTCCCGCGGCGAGGTGGTCGCGGTGGTACCGGTACGACTCCTCGGCGAGTTCCACCGACTGTTCGCCGTCGCCGAGCACCCCGAGCACCGCCGCCAACGTCCCGGCGGCGACCGCGCTGGCGGGATGGTCCGGCCCGTAGCGCCCGCACAACCGCTGGTGGACGTCCTCGGCCTCGACCAGGGCCTCCGGGAGCCGGCCCAGCCGGCGCAGGGTGGCACTGCGGTAGCGCCTGGCGCGCAGGGTGTCGTCGTGGTCCTCCCCCAGCACGTCCCGGCTCCGGCGAACGGCCTTGTCCAGCCGGGGCAGCGCCTCGTTCAGACGCCCCACCTCGGACAGCGCGTGGCCGTAGGTGACCGACCCGCTGAGCGTGTACGGGCTGCGCTTTCCGAACACCTCCAACTTCCGCGGATAGAGCCGCACGTGCATGGCCACCGCCTCGATGAAGTCCCCGGCCAGGGCGATCGAGAGGGCCAGGTTGTTCTCGGCCATCAGCGCGCGCCGGTCGTCCTGGCCCAGCACCCGGCGCACGACCGCCAGCGTCTCCTCGTCCAGCTCCCGCGCCGCCGCGTAGCGGCCGAGGTGCCGGAGGTCCGCGCCGAGGCTGGTGGCGGCCGGGAACACGTCCCGGTGGTCGCGGCCCCGCAGCGACGTCAGTCGCTCGAAGGCGTCCCGGTCGTTCTCGTACGCCTCCCGGGCGAGTCCCAGGGTCCGCTGGATGTTGCCGAGCTGGACCCGCAGCAGCTGCACCCTGACGTCGTTCTCGGTGTCCAGCGGGCCGACCTGGCGCCAGCGGGCGAGGACCCGTTCGGCGAGCTCGCGGCCCGCGTCGTGCAGGCTGCGCTGCCACAGGTAGCGGACCGAGTTGACGATCCACTGCCGAACCGCCGGGTCGGTGGACTCCTCCGCGCCGGACGGGCGCAGGTGGGGCAGCAGTTCGGCGTACCGGGGCCAGTTGTGCGGGGCGTCCGGGTCGCCGGGGTCGGCGAGGGCGAGGGCCCGGTGGGCCACGCCGCGGACCCGGTCCCAGTCGGCCGCGGCGACCTGTTCGCGCAGCAGCGCCTGGACGATCCGGTGCACCACCAGCGTCCCGGCGGCCTGGTCGTAGCGGGCCAGGTTGAACTGGTTGACGGTGCGCAGGATGTCGCCGACGGCGAGCCGGTGGTCGGAGGTGCCCGACGGCAGTCCGATCGCCTCGATCACCGGTGAGCTGTACAGCAGCCCGATCGGGATGGCGTCCGGGCCGAGGAAGCCGCAGATCTCCAGCAGCCGGGCGGCCGACGGGTTGATCCGGCGCAGGTCGGAGCCCGCGATCCGCCAGGTGGCGGCGGTGGCCGCGGCGTTGGGCCCCTCCTCGGCGGCCCGCCCGCTACCGGAGCCGGCGCCGGAACCGGAACCGGGGTCGGAGCCGGAGCCGGAGTCACGGCCGGGGAAGACCGAGCGGTCGAGGATGTCGGTGAGCGTCTCGTCGAGCAGGTCGGCGTACGTGGCCGCCGGCATCGGCGTCTCCTGGAGCCAGGCGGCGGCCTGGCCGACGGCGAGCGGCAGGTCGCCCAGCAGTTCGGCGATCCGTTCGGCATCGGCCCGTTCGACGCCGGTGTTGAAGTTCCGGACGAGCTCGACGCTCTCCGCGCGGTCGAACACCTCGACCTCGGTGCGCCCGGGCCGGCGGGCCCAGCGCCGGTCGCGCGAGGTGACCAGGACGTGGCCGTCCGGTCCGGCGGCGGGCAGCCAGGGGTCCAGCAGCTCCGGGTCCTCGGCGTTGTCGAAGAGCAGCAGCCAGCGGCGGTACGGCCGGCCGCTGCCGAGCGCCTCCAGCACCGCGCGCGCGGTACGGGTGACGTCGCCGTCGGTCTCCAGGCCGAGACCGGGGGCGAGTTCGGCGAGCCTCTGCGGGATCACCGCGGGCTGCTGGGCGGGCACCCACCAGAGCACGTCGTAGGCGGACGCGAAGCGGTGCGCGTACTCGATCGCGGCCTGCGACTTGCCGACCCCGCCGATGCCGTAGAGCACCTGGACCGGCGCCCCGTCGGCGCCGGCGGTGAAGCCGTCGCGGACGGCCTCCAGCAGCCGCATCCGGCCGATGAAGGTGGACAGCCGCGGCGGCAGCTTCCGGATGGCGGGGCGGCTGTCGGGAAAGCGCGGCAGGCGGGCGACGCTGAACTCGCCGGAGTCCATCCAGCGCCCGGCACCGGGCGGCGGGCCGATCAGTTCGAACAGCTGCGCCTCGGCCTGTTCGGCGGAGCCGGTCGCCAGCTCCAGGGCCCGGTGGCCGGCGAACCGGGGCGGCTCCGCCTGCTCCGGCGCGCCGATCCGCACCGCGAGCAGGCCGCCGGAGTCGCTCACCGGGTCCTGGGTGGCCAGCCGGCGCCAGATCTCCCGGGCCCGCGGCAGGGCGGCGTAGTCGCCGGTGAGCAGGGCGAGCAGCCGACCATCGCCGTCCAGCGGCCCGGCGGCCTCGGGCAGCGCGGCGGCCTGCGGCGGGCCGGGGTCGAGCGGCACGGCGGCGCTGTGCAGGGTGGCGAGGTAGCCGAAGCCGCGCAGGGTCCCGGCGATCCACTCGGCCCAGACCCGGTCCCCGGGGGCGTAGCTGACGTACACCTGGCGGGAGCGGGTGCGGCCCTTGCGCAGGTAGGCCGCGTACAGCCGGCGGCGGGCCGCGTCGGGGACGGGCCGCAGTTCGCGGACCCGGCCGTCGGTGAGCCAGGCGGCGAGCCGTTCGAAGGCGGCGAGCAGGGTGCGGCCCTGCTGCGGCCGGTCGACGATGGTGGCCGGCACCTCCTCGTAGGCGTAGAACGGCTTGTACGGCACCTCGACGTCGCTCCAGTACTCGGCGCGGTGCTCGGGGCCGAGCCAGCGGCCCAGGTACGGGGCGAAGGCGTCGTGGGCGAGGTCGCGGCCGGCCGCGAGCCCGGCGCGTTCGGCGTCCTCGACGCGCATCGGGACGGGCAGCACCCGGATCTCGCGCTCGTCGGCGTCGACGATGGCGCGGGCCGCGTCGACGCCGCCGCGGATGCTCTGGGCGCCGAGGGTGAAGCAGTCCACGACGGTGTCGGGCATCAGCACGGTGCAGATGCCGGAGGTGTCGCTGACGCCGGTGCGGCTGTCGATCAGCACGTAGTCGTACGAACCGGTCCACAACTCGCGCAGCGCGTACAGGAACTCCGCGCCGCGGATGTCGGCGCGGGTGTAGAAGCTGCGCCAGTTGAAGCTGGTGACGGCGGCCGAGTAGGCGGCGTTCTGCCGGCCGGCCGGCATCAGGTCGAGCCGGCCGCCGTCCGGCAGGTCCAGGGCCAGGCCGCACAGGTACTGCTCCAGCCGGCCGGGGGCGGCCAGCCAGTCCCGGGGGTCCGGGCCGGGGCCGGGGCGGTCGGGGCCGGGCAGCGCCTCGTCGACGTAGGCCCGGAGCATGTCGATCAGGCCGTCGGTGGCGTGGAGTTCGGGGTCGACCAGCAGCGGGTGGTAGTAGCGGTGCAGGCCCGGGGCCTCCAGGTCCCAGTCCACCACCAGGACGCGCAGACCCTGGCTGGCCAGGATCCAGCCCAGGTTGGCGAGCGCCATGGTGCGGCCGGTGCCGCCCTTGAACGAGTAGAAGGTGACGACGGTGCCGGTCTCGGGGGGTGCCAGCGCGGCGGACCCGTGGTCCGCGAGGGCGGCGTGCTCGGGGCTCATCGGTCCGCTTCTCCTTCACTGGGCGCCCGGGTGGCCGGGGGCACGGTCTCCTCTCGCAGGACCGCCCGTGCCCCCGGGGCGGCCCCGTTCCCCGGGGTGTTCCCCGGGCCCGGCAGTCGCGGGCCCGTCCGGACCGGGGGGTCCGGTGGCTCGGGCGGGCGCGGCGAGGCGGGCGGCGGCCAGGCCGGGATGGTGAGCCCGGGCATCGGCCGCGGGTCGGGGCCGAGCCCGAACTGGGCGCGGGCCGTCACCGGGTCGTCGTCGATCTGGTCCAGCAGTCGGTTCTGGGCCACGGTCACCGTCGACAGGAGCTCGCGCTCGAAGCGTTCCCGCCGGACGTGGATGCGAAAGAGCGGCTCGGGCCCGGACCGGTGCAACCAGGTGCGCGAGAACACCTCGCGCACCCCCTCCCAGAGCCGGGTGCGCGCCGGACCGGGCGGCGGGTCCTCGGAGCTGTCGGGCAGCAGGACGGCGGTGACGGGGTGGTTCTGCCGGTCGAAGTCGCGCAGCGCCTGCCGGTAGGGCTCCCGGCCGGCCGCCCACGGGTCCACCAGCAGCACGCTGACCTCGTTGTTCTCCCGGGCCCGGTCGAGCGCGTCGGCGAGGTCGGGGCCGACCGTCTCCAGGCTGGTGCTGTGCCCGGCCCGGGTGATCACCTGCTGGGCCTGGACCGCCAGCGAGGGCAGCCGCGGCGGGTGGTAGGGCGCCCAGTCCCGGGGGTGCGCCCCGTACCAGCCACCGTGGTACCGCTCGTCGAAGCCACCCGCGCCGTCCGTCCCCGCGGCCGGCGCGACCTCGGAGCGCTGCGGCGGGACGCGGTCGCCGCCCGCCGCGGCGGGCGCGGCGGTCCGGTCCCCGGCCCAGCGGGCGGCGACGAAGAGCCGGACCTGGCTGCTGCGTCCGGCGGTCATGCCGACCTCCGGCAGCGGGAAGCAGCCCTCCACGCGCCCGAGGTCGAGGTCCCGGTGCTCGGTGACCCGCCAGGCGGCGGCCTCCCGCACCCGCTCCGCGATCACCCGCACCACCAGGCGGTACGCCGCGCCGTGCGGGTCGGTGCGCAGCAGGTGGCGCAGCCCGCCGGCGGCGTACTCCGCGCCGAAGTCGTCCTGCACGTACTGGATCCGCCGCACCTCGGCGGGCAGTTCCTCGGGCGGCGGCTCCCACAGCACGGGGATCAGGGCCGGGACGCTCTCGCCGGTCTGTTCCTGGTGGCGGCGCGTCCGGTGGTCGAAGGCGGTCCACTCCTTGCCGCAGTAGTCGCTGGCGAAGTAGGCGGGCGAGTAGAGCGCGACCATGGTGCGGCTGGCGCCGACCATCCGGGAGAGCTGCCGCTCCCAGTCGTCGCCGACCCTCAGCTGCTCGGTGTCGCGATAGGCCAGCTCGCCCGGTCCGGCCTCGGGCTCGATCCGCGCCAGTTCGTCCCGGAGGTCGGTGAAGAACTGGTCGACGAAGGCGCCTCCGACCTGATGGTCCCGCCGCGCGTAGCTGAAGAAGAAGTACGGCCGCACCGACAACCCCCCACCGACCGGTGAACGTCCCCACCATACTGGTGGGGTGACGGCCGGTCAGCCGGTGGGCGAAGGAAGTTGTCGCGGTGTCGTCACAACTCCGGCCCGTGGCCTCGACGCCCCTGGTCAGGGGCGTGCGGCCGGGGAGCGCCCGGCCGCCTCCGGGCGCCCTGACGGGCAGCGCCGCGCCCGTCCCGGGGGCAGCGGCGCACCCGGCTCGAGGGCAGAGCCGTCCCCGCCTCAGGGGCAGAGCCGCTCCACCCGCCAGCCCGTCGGGGCGGACGGCTCGGCGACGTACCGCAGCCGGTCGTGCAGCCGGTTCTCCCGCCCCTGCCAGAACTCCACGCTCGCCGGCACCACCCGGTACCCGCCCCAGAACGGCGGCACCGGCACCCCCTCGCCCTCCGGGTAGCGCCGCTCCAGCTCCGCGTAGCGCTGCTCCAGCACCTCCCGCGAGGCGACCGGGCTGGACTGCTCGCTGGCCCAGGCGCCGAGCTGGGAGCCGTGCGGGCGGGTGCGGAAGTAGGCGGCGGTCTCGTCCCGGCCGACCTTCTCCACCCGGCCCTGGACGATCACCTGACGGGCCAGCGCGACCCACGGGAAGAGCAGCGCCGCGTGCGGGTTGGCGGCCAGCTCGGTGCCCTTGCGGGAGCCGTAGTTGGTGAAGAAGACAAAGCCTCGGGCGTCGAACGCCTTGAGCAGCACGGTGCGCGCGCTGGGCCGCCCGGCGGCGTCGGCGGTGGAGAGCACCATCGCGTTGGGCTCCACCACCCCCGCGTCGTCCGCGTCGTGGAACCACCGGCCGAACTGGCCGATCGGCTCGGCGGCGAGCTGCTCCTCGACCAGGCCCTCGTGCGCGTAGTGCTTGCGCATCACGGTGAGGTCCGGTCCGGGGCGGGCCTCGTCGGCCAGGATCCGGGTGGCGGGGGTCAGGGGCGTCGACTGGGCGCGGTCCGGGGTCTGCACGTCAACATCATCCCGTACGACAAGCAACCGGCACCGCTACCTCCGGACAAACCCCGGCTGGAGATAAGGTGACTCGCCACCGACCGGCTGCCCGCCGTACGGTGATTCGTCCGCAATCGCGCCCTTGGTTCCGCGGATCCGCCGGGTACGACCGGCCATCGGGCGAAAAGTCAAGCGGGCCCGGGGGAAACATCACCACCGTGGTGTATGGCGCAATGCACCCCGTGCCTGTCACCCTGGCACCGAGTGCCAACCACCATTCGGTCAGAGGCGTGCCTCCCCACCACGGCGGCCCGCCGATCGCAGAACTGAAGGAGCCGTGCATGTCCGACTTCGTACCCGGGCTCGAAGGTGTCGTCGCGTTCGAGAGCGAGATCGCCGAACCCGACCGTGAAGGCGGCGCTCTGCGGTACCGGGGCGTCGACATCGACGACCTGGTCGGCAATGTCTCCTTCGGCCACGTCTGGGGCCTGCTGGTGGACGGCAAGTTCAACCCCGGCCTGCCGGCGGCCGAGCCGTTCCCGATCCCGGTCCACTCCGGCGACATCCGGGTCGACGTGCAGTCCGCGCTCGCCATGCTCGCCCCGGTCTGGGGCCTCAAGCCGCTGCTGGACATCGACGCCGAGCAGGCCCGCGACGACCTCGCCCGGGCCGCCGTCATGGCGCTCTCGTACGTCGCCCAGTCGGCCCGCGGCCAGGGCCTGCCGATGGTCCCGCAGAGCGAGATCGACAAGGCCGAGACCGTCGTCGAGCGGTTCATGATCCGCTGGCGCGGCGAGCCCGACCCCAAGCACGTCAAGGCCATCGACGCCTACTGGACCTCCGCCGCCGAGCACGGCATGAACGCCTCGACGTTCACCGCCCGGGTCATCGCCTCCACCGGCGCCGACGTCGCGGCCGCCCTCTCCGGTGCGGTCGGCGCGATGTCCGGCCCGCTGCACGGCGGCGCGCCGTCCCGGGTGCTCGGCATGATCGAGGAGATCGAGCGCACCGGCGACGCCACCACCTGGGTGAAGAACGCGCTGGACAAGGGCGAGCGCCTGATGGGCTTCGGCCACCGCGTCTACCGCGCCGAGGACCCGCGCGCCCGCGTGCTGCGCCGCACCGCCAAGGAGCTCGGCGCGCCGCGCTTCGAGGTCGCCGAGGCGCTGGAGAAGGCCGCGCTGGAGGAGCTGCACAACCGCCGCCCCGACCGCGTGCTCGCCACCAACGTCGAGTTCTGGGCCGCCATCATGCTGGACTTCGCCGAGGTCCCGGCGCACATGTTCACCTCGATGTTCACCTGTGCCCGGACGGCCGGCTGGTCGGCGCACATCCTGGAGCAGAAGCGCACGGGCCGGCTCGTGCGCCCCGCCGCGCGCTACATCGGCCCCGGCCCGCGCAGCCCGCACGACATCGAGGGCTACGACGCCATCGCCCGCTGACCCGCAGGTCGGCCGCGGATTCACCCCGCAGCGGGTCCGGCATTCGAACCGGACCCGCTGTTTCCGCAGCTCGCAGGCCGGTCGAGGCCATCTCAGCGGGCGGACCGCCGTCGATTCCGGCCATCCTGGCGGGTAGGCTGCGCCCCGTGGCTCAGATCCAGATCCCCGCTGACATCAAGCCCGCCGACGGCCGTTTCGGCTGCGGCCCGTCCAAGGTGCGCCCCGAGGCCCTGAGTGCCCTCGCCGCGACCGAGACCTCCCTGCTCGGCACCTCGCACCGCCAGGCCCCGGTGAAGAACCTGGTCAAGCGCGTGCGCGAGGGCGTGAGCAGCCTGTTCTCCCTCCCCGAGGGGTACCAGGTGGTGCTCGGCAACGGCGGGTCCACCGCCTTCTGGGACATCGCGGCCTTCGGCCTGGTACGGGAGAAGTCCCAGCACCTCGACTTCGGCGAGTTCTCCTCCAAGTTCGCCTCCTCCGTCAAGGCCGCGCCCTGGCTGGCCGAGCCGAGCGTGATCAAGACCGCCCCCGGCACCCACCCGCTGCCGGTCGCCGAGGCCGGCGTGGACGTCTACGCGCTCACCCACAACGAGACCTCCACCGGCGTCTCGATGCCGATCGCCCGCCCGGCCGGCGGCGACGAGGGCTCGCTGGTCCTGGTGGACGCCACCTCGGGCGCCGGCGGCCTGCCGGTGGACATCACCGAGACCGACGTCTACTACTTCGCCCCGCAGAAGTCCTTCGCCTCCGAGGGCGGCCTGTGGCTGGCGTCGTTCTCCCCCGCCGCGCTGGAGCGCGCCGCCGAGATCGCCGGCTCCGGCCGGTACATCCCGCCGTTCTTCGACCTGCCGACGGCCATCGACAACTCGTCGAAGGACCAGACGTACAACACCCCGTCGATCGCCACCCTGTTCCTGCTGGCCGACCAGCTGGAGTGGCTGAACGGCAACGGCGGGCTCGACTGGGCCGTCGCCCGTACGGCTGATTCCTCCTCGCGGCTGTACGGCTGGGCCGAGAAGTCCTCGTTCGCCAACCCGTTCGTGGCGACCCCGGCCGAGCGCTCGCAGGTCGTCGGCACGATCGACTTCGACGACTCGGTGGACGCCGCCGCCGTCGCCAAGGCGCTGCGCGCCAACGGCATCGTCGACACCGAGCCGTACCGCAAGCTGGGCCGCAACCAGCTGCGCGTCGCGATGTTCCCGGCGATCGACCCGGCGGACGTCGAGGCGCTCACGGTCTGCATCGACTACGTGGTCGAGCGGCTCTGACCGCTCCGCACGGACAGACGGGAGAAGGGCCACCGCCTTCGGGCGGTGGCCCTTCTCCCGTCTCCGTCCTTACCGGTTGACCAGCGAGCTGACCAGCACGGTGACCAGCAGCAGGACCAGCGCGGCGGTCACGATTCGCATTCGAGTCTTGGGATCCACGGTCAACGAGCGTACCCCCGGCCGGTTCGCGGCCGGACGCCGAGGCCGGCGATCCGGCCACCGCCGCTACTGCGGCCCGGCCTCCCAGCGGGCCAGCGGCAAAGAGCACAGCGAGGTGTAGCGGACGGGGCCGCCGCCCTGCTCGCTGCGCATCAGGTGCAGCTCGGCGGCCTCCCACTCCGGCCCCCGGTAGCCGTCCAGCGCCCGGGCCAGCGCGTCCAGCTCGGCGGCCGCCAGCCGCTGCTCCGCCCGCCGGCGACCGCGCGAGGAGCCGGCCCGGGCCAGCGTCAGGTGCGGGTGGAAGCTGAACGCGTCCGTCTCGCCGACCACCTCCGCGGTGGCCCGGTACACCGCCTCGGCGATCCGGCGCAGCGCCCAGTCCTGCCCCTCCACCCCCGCCCAGAGCACCCGGTCCCCGAACCGCCCGCCGCCGGCCAGCCGCAGCGTGTGCGCCGAGTGCGCCTCGGCGACCTCCGCCAGCGCGGCCTCCAGCTCCGGCACCCGGTCGGCCGGCACCTCGCCGAAGAAGGCCAGGGTCAGGTGCCAGGCGTCGGCCGCCGTCCAGCGCAGCCGGTCCGCCCCCGGCAGCCCGCGCACCGGGGCCACCGCGTCGGCCAGGTCCTGCAACGCCTCCACCGGAGGCAGCACCGCCACGAAGAGCCTCATGGGGCCATCTTCCCGCGCGGGACGGTTTGGACTAGAACGGATTCCCATGAAGATCCGTAACGGGGGCCCCGAGGACATCCCCGACATCCTGTCCCTGCTCGACGGCGCCGTGGCCTGGCTGGCCGCCCAGGGCCGCACCCGTCAGTGGGGCGACCGGTCGTTCAGCGGCATCCCCGCCCGCGTCGAGCACATCGACCAGTACACCGGCGAGGCGTTCCTGATCCGGCTCGCGGTCGACGACGAGGGGCGCACGGTCGGCTCCTGCGTGTTGTCCGAGCAGCGCCCCGACTACGCCACCCCGGTGGACGAGCCCGAGCTGTACATCCGCAACCTGGTGACCGACCGGAGCCGCAAGGGCTCGGGGATCGGCTCGGCGCTGATCGCCGACGCGCTCGACGAGACCCGTCGGCGCGGCATCGGTCTGCTGCGGGTGGACTGCTTCGGCGGTGACGACCGCAAGCTGGTCGGCCAGTACCGGGCGCTCGGCTTCACCGAGACCGAGTCCTTCGAGGTCGAGCAGCCGGCCGGCCCCTGGCCGGGGCAGATCCTGGCGATCCGGCTCTGAGCCGACGGGCCCGGTCCCGGAGCGCCGTCATGGCGTTCCGGGACCGGGCCCGCAGGACATCGACAGACCGCCGGCGGCCCGTCAGCAGGCTGTGGCCAGCTCCGGCTTGGCGCTCGCCGCCGGACGCGGCACCAGCGCCACCACCCGGCCCCCGCGCCCGGGGTGCAGGTCCAGCCGCAGCCGCAGCTCGGCGCTGCGGGCCAGGACCAGGCCGACCGCACCGGCCGCCGCCGCCGAGACCAGGCCGCAGGCCAACAGTCCCACCCGGGGCCCGTACGAGGCGGTCACCCAGCCCACGATCGGCGCGCCGATCGGCGTCCCGCCGGTGAAGACCAGCATCAGCAGGCCCATCACCCGCCCGCGCATCGCCGGGTCGGTGCCCAGCTGGAGCGAGGCGTTGACCGAGGTGTTGAAGCTCAGCCCGAACACCCCGATCAGGGTGAGCAGCAGCGCGAAGGTCCAGTAGCCGGGCGCGAACGCCGCCACCACCTCCAGCGCGCCGAACGCGAGGGCGGCGCCGACCAGTCTGCGCAGCCGCGGCACACCCCGGCGGGCCGCGATCAGCGCGCCGGTCAGCGATCCGACGGCCATCGCGGTGTTCAGCAGGCCGTACTGCCCGGCGCCGACATGGAAGGTGTCGGAGGCGAAACCCGCCAGCAGCGTCGGGAAGTTGAAGCCGAAGGTACCGATGAAGCCGGCCAGCACCATCGGCCAGAGCAGCTCGGGCCGCTCCTTGACGTACCGCAGCCCCTCCCGCAGCTGGCCCTTCTCGCGGGCGATCGGCGTGGTCGGGCGCAGTTCGCTCTCCCGCATCGCGAGCAGCCCGCCGATCACGGCGGCGAACGACAGCGCGTTCAGCGCGAACGCCCAGCCGCTGCCGACCGCGGCGATCAGCAGACCCGCGACGGCGGGGCCGACCAGCCGGGCGGTCTGGAAGTTGGCGGCGTTGAGGCTGACCGCGTTGGCGAGGTCCTTCGGCCCGACCATCTCGGAGACGAACGCCTGCCGGGTCGGGTTGTCGACCACCGTGACCAGGCCGAGCAGCAGCGCGAACAGGTACACGTAGTACGGGGTCACCACACCGCCGACGGTCAGCACGGCGAGGCCGGCGGCGAGCAGGCCCATCGCACCCTGGGTGAGGATCAGCAGCCGGCGCTTGGGCATCCGGTCGGCGAGCACCCCGCCGAACAGGCCGAACAGCAGCATCGGCAGGAACTGCATGGCGGTGGTGATGCCGACCGCGAGCGGGCTGCCGGTGAGGCTGAGGACCAGCCAGTCCTGGGCGATGCGCTGCATCCAGGTGCCGGTGTTGGACACCACCTGGCCGGCGAAGTAGTAGCGGTAGTTGCGAACGCGCAGTGAGGAGAACATCCCCCCGGGCCTGGTGAAGGCGGCGCCGGTCGGCGAGTCCGCCGTGGGGGACGCGGCCGCGCGGGTGCGGCCGGGAGCGGCGGGGTCGTCCGCCGCGGTGCGTTCGTCGGGGTCGTCGTCGCCGTTGCCGGGCAGCCCCGTCGGGGCGGGTGCCTGGGCGTCGGCGGCCACGGCGTTCGCCGCGGCGGGGTCGGTGGTCTGCTCGTCGGTCCGGGTACGGGTGGCGGCGCTGGCTGCGGCCGGCGGTGTCACGGTGGTCTCCCCTCGCGGCGCGACGGCCCGTGGCGTGGCCGTCGCGCTCCTGGTGTCGGTCTTCGGTCCTGCGGTGATGCGGTTCTCCTTCGTCCTCCGGCGGCTACCGGATTCGCTGTGCCTAGAGGTGTGCGAGCTTGTAGAGCACGGGCGCGGCCTCGCGGAGCTTCGCCCACTCCTCCTCGTCGAGCCCCTCGGCGAGCTCGGCGAGCCAGGCGTTGCGACGCCGGCGGGACTCCGCCAGGATCGCCTCGGCCTGTTCGGTACTGCTGACGACCACCTGCCGGCGGTCCTCCGGGTGCGGTTCGCGCCGCACCAGGCCCTTCTCCTCCAGCATCGCGACGATCCTGGTCATCGAGGGCGGCTGTACGTGCTCCTTCCGGGCGAGCTCGCCCGGCGTGGCCTTCCCGCACCGGGCGAGGGTGCCCAGCACCCCGATCTCGGTGGGACTGAGCGACTCCTCGACCCGCTGGTGGCGCAGTCGACGGGAGAGGCGCATGGCGGACGACCGCAGCTGACTGATGGCTGCGAGGTCCTGCTCGGACATCTCGGGCATGTTCTTTAGCCTACGTCATTACTCTGGCTAAAGAAAATTGGATTCCGACCGTCCATGGCCCGGCTCCTTCGGCAGGTCCGGCGCCGGGCGTCGGCGCCTTGATCCCGTTCTCCCGGGAGCCGGCCGTCGCCGCGTCAGCGATCCGGAATGCCCCTGACCGATCTGCGCTGGTCAACGGCCCGGGGCCCGCTGCCGAGCGCCTTGCTCCCCCCGCCCCGCCCCGGCTGGCCGTGCTCTCCGTGACTCCCGGTGCGATGCTGGTCCTGGGACCCGGTCCGCGCGGGCCCCGGCGCCGCAGCACGCTCAGCAGAAGGGTCGACAGCCATGACCGACGTCGCCTCCGAGCAGGCCACCATGGTCGACCCGACCGGGCAGGACGACACCGGCTTCGCCCGCCTCGCGATGGTCACCATCGACTGCGCCGACCCGGTCGCGCTGGCCGCCTTCTACGGCGCGCTGCTCGGCTGGGAGACCCGGCACGTGGACGAGCGGTTCGCCATCCTGGACAACCCGGAGGGCGGCAGCCCGCTCGGCTTCGGCCGGGTCAGCGGGTACCGGCCGGAGCCGTGGACCGAGCCGGACGGCGGCAAGCACTTCCACCTGGACTTCTACGTCGACGACCTGGAGGCGGCCACCGCCCGCGCCCTGGCCCTGGGCGCGACCGAGCCCACCTACCAGCACGGCCGGACGCTCAAGGTGCTGATCGACCCGGCCGGCCACCCGTTCGGCCTGGCCCCGCTGGACGCCTGACCGGGAGGCCGGCCCCGTCCGGCCGGCGCGGGTCGGCCCGGGATCGGCCCGGGATCGGCCCGGGGTCAGCGCGGGGTCAGCGCGGGAAGGCCCGCCGCGCCCGCCAGGTGGTGTGCTCGCGCGAGACCGCGTCCTCCGCCTCGGCGGCCAGCCGGGCCCAGCGCTGCTCGGCGTCCGGCATCCGCGGGTCGAGGTCGGACAGCTGGTTGCCGACGTTCTCCAGCTCCCGCGCGGCCAGCTGGTACGCGGCCGCCAGCGGACGGAGCTGCTTCAGCTGCGTCCAGGCGATCACCGCCGCGGCCGCCGCCGAGGTGGCCCCGAAGACGTGCACCTGCAGCGCCCCGGTCGCCTGCGCGATCGCCGCCGCCGCGCCGACGATGATCAGCCCCGCCACGCCCAGCCCCCAGGTCACCGCCTGCGACTCGCAGGACTCGGCGCGCGAGCGGTACCACGTCCGCTGCCCCTCCACCCGGGTGCGCAGGTAGAGCGTCCGCCGCGCGGTCAGCGACTCCGCCCGCACCCGGCGCATCTCCGGGGTGATCTCGGCGACCGACTCCGGCGGCACGATCGCCGGATCCTCGAACGCCCGCAGCACGTCCTCCACTTGCAGCAGGTAGCCGCGGTCGACGTCCGCCGACTCCGCGTCACCCTCGAACGGCCGGGCCCGCACCGAGTACTTCCAGGCCAGCGTCTTCACCGACTCGGCCGCCGCCCGCGCCTCGTACCAGCGCCCCTGCGGATTGCTGCGGCGCAGCCGCGCCCAGAAGTAGCCGGCCACCAGCAGCGCCACCACCGAGAACAGCGGCGTGATGTCGGAGGCCCCCTTGTCGTCCGGCCCGGGCAGCGAACCGACCGCCGCCGCGAGCACCAGCATCGAGATGAGCCCCCGGTACCAGCGCAACGTCTGCTGCTGCCCGGACAGTGACGCCTGGTCGGCCGTCCGGAACAGCTCCGGCAGCAGCTGCGCCTCGACCCCCGCGGGTGGATCCTGTCTGACCATCGAACCGCTCCCCTCCCCCGTCTCAGCCCGGAGTATGCCCACCGTCAACTCCCCTACACCGAGGCCCCCTTGACACCCCCACTTGCCACGCCCCACCCGCAACCCCTATAACCGGTTACATGCCCATGCACTGGAAGCTCGTCATCGACGCCGCCGATCCGCACCGCCAGGCCGCCTTCTGGGCCGCCGCCCTCGACTACACCGTCGAGGACCACAGCACCCTGATCGCCAACCTGCTCGCGGGCGGCGCGGTCACCCCGGACCAGATCACCGAGGTCGACGGCCGGCACGCCTGGCTGACCCTGGCCGCCGTCCGCCACCCCGAGGACGCGCACGACCCCACCAGCGACACCGGCCTCGGCCGGCGGATCCTCTTCCAGCGCGTCCCCGAGCCGAAGCAGGGCAAGAACCGCCTCCACCTCGACCTCCACCCCGGCCCCGACGCCCGCGCCGCCACCGTCACCCGCCTCACCGCCCTCGGCGCCGTCACCCTGCGCGAGGTCACCGAGCCGGGCGGCTCCTGGACCGTGATGCAGGACCCGGAGGGCAACGAGTTCTGCGTCCACTGACGCCTCCGCCCACCGGCCGGCCCCGGAATTCCCGCCCCGTCACGAATTCACTCCCGGCACACCGGCCCCATTCTCCCCGGCCGAAACCGGAGTTCCCGCCGGCAAATCGATTTCCGCCGCCTCCTCCGAAAACGCCGCACCGGAAGCCAATTCGCCGTGCTAGCTTCGGTGGTCCTTGCGGTCGATTCACACCCGGCAAACCCGGTAGGGGGAGGGGCTCGTGGCGGACGGATTCACGGTGGACCTGGCGGCCTTGGAGAAGGCGGCTTCCGGGATCACCGGCACCGTGGCGAAACTCCAGTTCAGAAAGGTGAGCGATCTCGACCCCAAGAAGAGCGAGATCGGGCACGGGCACCTGGCCGACGTCCTGGAGAAGTTCTGCACCCGCTGGGAGATCGGTGTCGAACACCTGGTGAAGGACGCCGCCCAGGTCTCCCAGCGGCTGACCGCGAGCGTCAAGGCCTACCGCGAGATCGACGGAACACTCTTCGGTCAGCCCGGCGGCACGGTGACCCGGCCGGACGGCAGGGACCCCGGGGCGCAGTAGTGGCCAAGGACCTCGGACAGACCGCCGACCCCAAGGAACTCGTACCGGGGAGCACCGAGTCGATCGCCTCGACCGTCGCCTGGCTCAAGAGCTACGGCGACACCCTGCACTCGACCGGCGAAGGCCTCAGGCGCATCGACACCGTCGAGGGCTGGTCGGGGAAGGCCGGCGACGCGTTCCGGCACGCCTTCCACGGCGAGCCGAAGAAGTGGCTGGTGGCCGGCGACTGCTTCCACGAGGCCTCCACCGCCCTGGCCGCCCACCAGTCGACACTGGCCTGGGCCCAGGGGCAGGCCGCGGACGCGATCCGGCAGTGGGACGAGGGCCGGGCCGCCACGGGCAAGGCGAAGTCCGAACACCAGGACGCGGAGCGGAACGCCGGGCACGGCCTGCCGTTCACCGATCCCGGCGAGGCCGCGCGGGCGGCCGCCGCCCAGACGCTCAAGACCGCGCGGGAGCAGCTCAAGAACGCGGGCGACACGGCGGCACGCACGATCGGCAAGGTCCGCGACAAGGCTCCCAAGGAGCCGGGCTGGCTGGACAAGGTCGGCGACTTCTTCTCCGACGCCGGTGACTTCGCCGTGGATCTCGGCAAGACGGCCGTCGAGGACCTGGCGTCGGTGGGCAACGCGATGATCCACGACCCGGGCGCCGTGCTGGAGGTCGCGGGCGGCCTCAGTCTCGCCGCCCTGGGCGCCGGCGGCGAGGTGCTGGGTGCCGGGCTCGACCTCACCGGCGCGGGCGCCGTGATCGGCGTGCCCGTGAACGTCCTGTCCGCCGGAATGATCGCCACCGGTGCGGGCATGGCCGGCATGGGCGCGAGCCAGATCATCGAGGACGCGGCGGGACCGAACCGCGTCCACATGGAGGGCGACGGCGGGGGCGGGGGCGGCGGCGCGGGCGAGGCCCGCACCCAGCCGTCGAGGGGTCCCGACCCCAACGCCACACCGCAGGGGTCCACCACCCGGATCAACCCGGGCGACGCACCCGAGAACCGGCTCGCGCTCCAGCGCGAGAACGAATCGGCGGAGATCCTGGCCAAGCAGGGCTACCACGTGGAACAGAACCCGTCGGTGCCCGGCCCGAAGAATCCCGACTACCGGATCGAGGGCGAGATATTCGACTGCGTTTCACCGTCGAGCAGCAGCGCCCGGAATGTCGGCTCACGGATCGAGGAGAAGATCCAGGAGGGCCAGACCAACCGCATCGTCGTCAATCTCGCGGATTCGCCCGTGGACGTCGCGGCGCTCAAGTCCCAGCTCCACGACTGGCCGATCGAAGGGCTCCACGAGGCCGTCGTGATCGACCGGCAGGGCAATATCCTGCACATCTACCCCTAGCGCGTTCGAACGGATCCCAGCCATGTCGATTTCCCACAGCTTCAGCCTGGCCACATCGATGTCCGTCACCGAGGTGGCCGACACGCTGAACGACGTCGCGCAGGGCGGCAGGCTGTTCGATGCGACCACGCGGGCGGCGGACCTGCTCACCGAAGGCGTCGCCACCAGGTTCGGCACGTGGATCCGGGTGTTCGCCCCCAACCCCAGGCCGTGGAACCCCCTGGTCACGGACCTCCACATCACCCCGACCGTGTCGGTGGTCTTCCGGCTCGACAAGACCACCGATCTGCGGGGGCAGGAGGACGACGTCGTCCGGCTGGTCTCGGGCCTGCTGGAGCGCGTCCCCGGCGACGCGGTGCTGCAGTACCACTACGAGACCGTCTGGCTGCTGCGGCGCGGCGGCGAGCTCAGCCTCAACGAACGGGACGACCTCTGGCCGGCCGACCGCCTGGCCGTCGTCCCCCGGCCCTTCAGCCGCGAGACGCACGAGTTCTCCGACGAGGACTGAGCCCCGCGGCCCGCGCCGACGACACCGGCCCGCACTCCTCGTGGCGGAGTGCGGGCCGGTGAGCCGTCGCCGGGGCTCAGAGCAGACCGAGGGCCGGCATCAGGTAGTAGAAGGCGAAGACGGCGGAGACGGCGTACATCGGGAGCGGGACCTCGCGGGCACGGCCGGTGGCGATGCGCAGGATGCAGAAGGTGATGAAGCCGAAGCCGATGCCGTTGGTGATGGAGTAGGTGAACGGCATCATCGCGATGGTCAGGAAGGCCGGGATCGCGATGGTGTAGTCGGCCCAGTCGATGTCCCGCACCGAGTTGGCGAGGATCAGGAAGCCGACGGTGACCAGGGCGGGGGTGGCGGCCTGGGCGGGGACCATGGTGGCGAGCGGGGTGAGGAAGAGGGCCACCACGAAGAGGCCGCCGGTGACGATGGAGGCGAAGCCGGTGCGGGCGCCCTCGCCGACGCCGGCGGTGGACTCGACGAAGCAGGTGTTGGCCGAGGACGAGGTGGCGCCGCCCGCCGCGGTGGCGATGCCGTCGATCATCAGGACCTTGTTGATGCCGGGCAGGTCGCCCTTCTCGTCCAGCAGGTGGGCCTCGTCGGCGACACCGAGGATGGTGCCCATCGCGTCGAAGAAGCAGGACATCAGGACGGTGAAGACGAAGAGCACGCCGGTGAGGACGCCGACCTTCTCGAAACCGCCGAACAGGCTGACCTTGCCGACCAGGCCGAAATCGGGAGCGGCGACCGGGTTGCCCGGCCAGGCCGGGACGGTCAGGCCCCAGCTGAGGGCGGGGATGTCGGCGAGCTTGTCGATCACCACGGCGACGCCGGTCATCACGGCGATGGAGATCAGGATCGCGCCGGGGACCTTGCGCACCAGCAGGACGAGGGTGAGCAGCAGGCCGAGCACGAAGACCAGGACCGGCCAGCCGTGCAGGTGGCCGCCGACGCCGAGCTGGAGCGGGACGGTGGTGTGGGCGGCGTCGGGGATGCGGGTGACGAAGCCGGAGTCGACCAGGCCGACCAGGGTGATGAACAGACCGATGCCGATCGCGATGGCCTTGCGCAGGCCGAGCGGGACGGCGCTCATGACCCGCTCGCGCAGGCCGGTGGCGACCAGGAGCATGATCGCGAAGCCGGCCAGCACGACCATGCCCATGGCGTCCGGCCAGGTCATCTTGGGTGCGAGCTGGAGGGCGACGATGGTGTTCACGCCGAGGCCGGCGGCCAGGCCGATCGGGACGTTGCCGATGACGCCCATGAGCAGCGTGGTCAGGCCGGCGGTGAGCGCGGTGGCGGTGACCAGCTGGGCGCTGTCCAGGTGGGCGCCGGTCATGTCCGTGGCGCTGGCCAGGATGATCGGGTTCAGCACCAGGATGTACGCCATGGTGAAGAAGGTGGCGACACCACCGCGGATCTCGCGCGGCAGGGAGGAGCCGCGCTCGCTGATCCGGAAGTAGCGGTCCAGCGCGCCGAACGGGGGCTTCGGCGTGTCGGGCTGGGCGGGCTCGGGCGACTCGGTGGTCGGCTGGGCCACGGGCATGCTGCGTCCTCTGTGGGGGGCGGAGGAGAGGGGGACCCGCCCGGGAACGACGGTGGCACCGGGCGCCCCGGTGGGACGGGCACGAAGCACGATGTCCTGAGCATGCCGCGACCGACCGGAAAAACAAGTATGGGTTCCCCGATCGCTCGTACGCTATCTTCGCGCGTAGAACGAATAACCCACGTAACAAGCGCGGCCAGTCCCCGCACAGAATCGATCGGACGTACGGCCGCACCGTACCCTAGGGCCCATGCCCAAGACGCCACTGCACCCCTCGCCCCCGCCGCTGGAGGCCAACGACGTCGCGATCGTCGGCGGCGGCACGGTGCTCTGGTTCGTGGCGTTCGTGGTCCTGCTCCCGTTCTGGGGCACGCTGTCCGACCACGGCCACGGCAGCTGGCCGTGGATCTGCCTGGCCGGCGGCGGGCTCGGACTGATCGGCCTCTGGTACTGCCGGGCCCGCCGGGACGCCATCGCGCGCAGCCGGGCGGCGGCCGCCGAAGAGGCGCAGAATCCAGCCACCCGGTCGGACTGAATAGTCCTTTAGTAGCACGCATCGGACATAAGGCCCCCGTAGAGTCGGTGCCATGATGCAGCCCGCCGAGGACAAGCCCACCGGTGACCAGCCGGACGGTGCCCACCCGCTCGGCCTGCTGCCCGGCCGACGCGGCGGGCTGACCTCCGCCGAGGTGGCCGAGCGGGTCGCCCGCGGCGAGGTCAACGACGTCCCGGTCCGCTCCAGCCGCTCCACCCGGGAGATCGTCCGGGCGAACGTCTTCACCCGGTTCAACGCGATCATCGGCGTGATGTTCGCGATCATCCTGATCGTCGGCCCGCTCCAGGACGGCCTGTTCGGCCTGGTCATCGTCGCCAACACGGCGATCGGCATCATCCAGGAGCTGCGCGCCAAGAAGACCCTGGACAGCCTCGCGCTGATCGGCGAGGCCAGGCCCCAGGTACGCCGCGACGGCGCCGCGACGCAGGTCGCCATCGGCGAGATCGTGCTGGACGACACCGTGCTGCTCGGCATCGGCGACAAGGTGATCGTCGACGGCGAGGTCACCGAGGCGGACGGCCTGGAGATCGACGAGTCGCTGCTCACCGGCGAGCCGGACCCGGTGCTCAAGCACCCCGGCGACGCGGTGATGTCCGGCAGCTTCGTGGTGGCCGGCGCCGGCGCGTTCACCGCCACCAAGGTCGGCCGGGAGGCGTACGCGGCGCAGCTGGCCGAGGAGGCGAGCCGGTTCACCCTGGTGAAGTCGGAGCTGCGCACCGGCATCGACAGCATCCTGCGGTTCATCACCTGGCTGCTGGTGCCGACCGCGATCGGTCTGATCATCAGCCAGCTGGCGGTGGAGGGCCGGGACTGGCGCGAGGCGGTCCGCCGGATGATCGCCGGGATCGTGCCGATGGTGCCCGAGGGCCTGGTGCTGCTGACCTCGGTGGCCTTCGCGATCGGCGTGGTCCGGCTGGGCCGCAAGCAGTGCCTGGTGCAGGAGCTTCCCGCGATCGAGGGACTGGCCCGGGTGGACACCGTCTGCCTGGACAAGACCGGCACCCTGACCGAGGGCGGCATGGACGTCGTCGACCTGCGGATCATCACCGACGGCGGTGACCGGGGCGAGCCGGCGGGCGACGCCCTGGCGGAGAACGGCGCCCTCAAGGAGACGGTCAAGCAGGCGCTCGGCGTGATGGCCGGCGCCGACGCCCGCCCCAACCCGTCGATGCAGGCCGTCATCGACGCCTACGGCGACGGCAGCGGCGAGCGCCGCGACGGCTGGCGGGTGATCGAGGCGATGCCGTTCTCCTCCGCCCGCAAGTGGAGCGGCGTCCAGCTGCTGGAGCCGCGCGGCGAGGAGGCCAGCTGGCTGCTCGGCGCCCCCGACGTGCTGCTGCCCGCCGGCCACCCGGCACTGGCCGAGGTGGACGAGCTGGGCGCCCAGGGCCTGCGGGTGCTGCTGCTGGGCCGCTCGCCGGTCCCGCTGGACGCCCCGGACCCGGCCGCCGGGCTGCGGCCGCTCGCCCTGGTGGTGCTGCGGCAGCGGCTGCGCGAGGACGCCGCCGACACCCTGCGCTACTTCGAGGGCCAGCGGGTCCAGGCGAAGGTGATCTCGGGTGACTCGGCCGTCTCGGTCGGCGCGGTCGCCGCCCACCTCGGGCTGCCCGGCGCCGACCACCCGGTGGACGCGCGCACCCTGCCCGGCGATCCGCAGGCCTTCGCCGACACCGCCGAGCGCACCACCGTCTTCGGCCGGGTCACCCCGCAGCAGAAGCGCGAGCTGGTCGGCGCGCTGCAGTCGCGCGGGCGCACCGTGGCGATGACCGGCGACGGCGTCAACGACGTGCTGGCGCTCAAGGACGCGGACATCGGCGTGGCGATGGGCAGTGGCAGCGACGCGACCAAGGCGGTCGCCCAGATCGTGCTGCTGAACAACTCCTTCGCGGTGATGCCCTCGGTGGTCGCCGAGGGCCGCCGGGTGATCGGCAACATCGAGCGGGTGGCCGGGCTGTTCCTGGTCAAGACGGTCTACTCGGTGCTGCTGGCGCTGCTGGTGATCTTCACCCACTCGCCGTACCCGTTCCTGCCCCGGCACTCCACCGTGCTGTCCACCCTGACGATCGGCGTGCCGGCCTTCTTCCTGGCGCTCGCGCCCAACAACGAGCGCGCCCGCACCGGCTTCGTGCGCCGGGTGCTGCGGTTCGCGATCCCCGGCGGTGTGATCGCGGGGACGGCGACCTTCACCGCGTACGCGCTGGCCCGCGCCGACCACGCCACCGACCTGGAGTCGGACACCAGCGTGGCCACCCTGACGCTCTTCCTGGTCGCGATCTGGGTGCTGGCGATCGTGGCCCGCCCGTACAACTGGTGGCGGCTGCTGCTGATCGGGACGATGTGCGGGGCGTTCGCGCTGGTGCTGACGGTGCCCTGGCTCTCCGACTTCTTCCAGCTCTCGCTGTCCGGCACCCGGGACCCGTGGATCGGCGTCGGCATCGCGCTGATCGCCGGAGTGGTGCTGGAGGTGGTCTGGCGGATCATGCGCCGCCGGACCGATCATTGACCCCGGGACCGGGCGACGGGGGGAGTGCCGCGATGGCACGCAGGGGCGGTGAACTGGAGGCCTTCGCGGCCTTCCTGGGCGGGCTGCTGGCCACCGGGCTGCTGGCCCTGGCGATGGCGGGGGTCGGCGTGCTGGCCGGGATCCACCCCGGACCACGGCTGACCAAGGCGGTCGCCGCCGTGCTGACCGCCACCTGGGTGGTGGCCACCCTCACGATCTACCTGCGGCTGATCGCCCGCGGCCGGACCCGCTCCGGCACCCGCTCCTGACCGGGGCGGGCACCGGAGCCCGGCGGCTCAGCCCTCGAAGTCGCGGGCGGCGGACAGCTCGTACGCCCGGTCCGGTTCGCTGAGCGCGGCCAGCACCTCGAACCGGCGGTGCCACTGCCCGACCGACCAGGCCAGCCCGGCGGCCAGCCCCTCCGGCGTGGCCGCGTGCAGCAGCCCGGGCACCGGCGGCACCTCGAACTCGTCGTCCTCGTCCGCCTCCTCGGCCGACTCCGGGTCGTACGGCGCCTCCGGGGTGTCCGCGGCGGCGTCCCAGCGCCAGTCCACGGTGGCCTCCTCGCCGTCCGGGCCGACCACCAGCAGGTCCTCGTGCTCCTCGTACGCGACCGGGCAGCCGGGCAGCAGCTCCCGCACCACGGCCGGCACCCGGTGCAGGGCGCCCTGGGAGAGCACCCGCCCGCCGGCCACCTCGCTGGCCAGCGAGACGTGCAGCCGCTCGGCGAGGTCGGCGGCCAGCGCCGGGGCGACCGGCAGCAGCGGGTGGTCGTGCAGCAGCTCCACCAGGTCGGGGGCGTCCGCGACGACCGCCTCGGCGGCGTCCACCACGATCGTGCGGTCGGGACGGCGGCCGGTGGCCCGGTCCAGCGGCGGCACCGCCCGCACCACGTCCAGCGGCTCGATCCGCTCCACCTCGATCCGGGCCAGCGCGCTGTGGATGCCGTGCAGCTGGCGGTGCCCGACCTCGGCGGCCGGGTCGGTCAGCCGGTCCAGCACCTCGTCCGGCCCGTGCGGCTCGGCGAGCAGCGCGGTCAGCGTGGTGCGCACCCCCAGCGCGTGCAGGAACTGCTCGTCCAGGGTGGTGCGGGCCTCGTCGTACAGGCCGCGCAGCAGCGGGTCGGCGCCGGCCGCGCGCAGCCCGGCGGGCTCGCGGCCGTCCAGCACCGGGTGGTCGCGCAGCCACCAGGCGGTGTACGGCGGCAGGTCGGCGTACGAGCCGTCCGGCAGCAGCGTGCGGACCGGGGTGACGACGGCGTCCCGGTACGGCGGGCGGGCCAGCGCGGCCAGCGCCTGCGGCCAGGCGTCGTCGTCCACCAGGTCCAGGTCGCGGACGGCGAGCAGCTCGGCGGCGACCGGCGGGACGCCCGCGGTGTCCCCGTCGTCGGCGTGCAGCGCCTCCAGCGCGTCCTCGGCCCAGTCGGCCAGGCCGTCCGGCGCCTCGTCGATCAGCCCGGTGGGGTGGCCGCCGGCCGCCCGGTCGGCGGGCACGGTCGGGTCGAGCCGGTCCAGGTCGTCCGGGTCGAGCACCACGTCCTCGGCGCGGACCAGCACGAAGTCGGCCGGTACGCCGACGGCGGCGAGCACCTCCGGGCCCCAGCGCTCCAGCAGGTCGTCGTCCACCCAGGCCGCGTCGTCCTCGCGCGCCAGCTCGGCGAGCGGGCTGTCGGGGAGCAGCAGCTCGCCGGCGCGGGCGGGCTCGCCCTCGTCGTCGAGCAGGGCCAGCCGGGCCAGCCAGGGGTGCTCGCCGGGCGCCGGGGCGGCTGCCTTGACGAGCGCCAGCACCGCCTCGGCGAGGTCGGCGGCGGCGTCCGGGTCGTCCTCGGCCAGCTCGTAGGAGCGGGCGACGGCGGCCCGCACCTCGGGCGTGTCCAGCACCCCGGCCGGGGTGGCCGCGCCGGCGCCGAGCTTGGCGAGCAGCGGGTGGGCGGCCTCCGGGTGGGCGAGCCGCAGGTCGAGCACGGCGAGCGTGTCGGCCAGCGACTCGGGGTAGCCGGGGAAGGCCGCCCAGTCGGCGGCGTCGGAGGGCAGCAGGACCCGGCGCGGGCCGGTCACCGTCCGGCCGTCGGCGAGCGGCACCGGCAGCGCGCCGAGCGCCTCCGGGTCGGCGCCGCCGAGCGCCGCGTACAGGTTGCGCCACCAGGCCGGCTCCCGGTCCAAGCCGCCCAGCTGGTCGACCACCTCGGCGAGCGGGACCCGGCGGACGTTGAGCACCCGCAGTTCGGTGCGGCGCTCCAGGCCGGCCGGCAGCAGACCGGGGAAGATCGGCGCCAGCGCCTCGACCACCGAGCCGTCCGCGCCCTCCAGCAGCGTGGCGTCCCGGGGCCGCAGCGCGGGGGTGCCCTCCTCGACCGGCGCCGGGTGCGGCAGGAACGGCGTACCGGGCAGCCGGGAGAGCACGGCGGCGCGCAGCGCGTTGTCCAGCGCGCCCCGGCCGAGCGGGCCGGGCACCAGGCCGAGCGAGCCGAGGTCGCCGCCGCGGGCACGCAGCAGGTCGGCGTAGGCGTCGGCGGCGCGCTCGGTGAGGAAGTCGGCGAGCGGGCCGGGGGCGACGTGCCGGCGGGTGGAGTCCAGCGGGTAGGAGGCGATCAGCAGCGCGGGCAGGCCGAGCGGCTCGTCGCTGGGGGTGGGCGCGTGCAGCACCGGGTCGATCGCGGGCCGCTGCGGGTCGCCCTCCTCGGAGACCGGCACCGCCCAGGTCACCGTCCAGAAGGGGCGGGCGCGTTCCTCGGTGGGCCGGTCGGCGAGCAGCTCCGCGGCGAGCGCGCCGGCCGCCTCGGCGGTCTGCCAGACGGTGCGCCGGTGCCCCCCGCCGGCGTCGTCGGTGACCGTCACCTCGGTGACGCCGTCGGGACGCGGCTCCGCGGCGGAGCGGGTCAGCGTACGGGTGCCCTCCGAGGTCTCCACCACCACCTCGGCCAGGCCCGGCAGGGTGAGCAGCAGCGCGTCGTCGATGCCGGCCAGCAGCCGGCGGGTGAGGTCCTCGGCGGCGGCGTCGCGCAGCGGCAGCACCACCACCGTGTCGTACCCCTCGGGCGCCGGGCCCTCGGCGGCGAACGGCAGGCGCAGCAGCGGCACGTGACCGTCCCGGCGGCGCAGTTCCTCGGCGAGCGCCGGCTGCGTCCCGGCCAGTGCCCGGGCCTCGCCGAGCGACCAGCGCACGCCGCCGGCCGAACCGAGCACGGCGGGCTCGTCGGTGACCGCGAGGACGGCGGCGAAGCCCACGCCGAAGCGGCCGACGGTGGTCTCGTGCTCGCCGCGCTTGGAGGAGGCGCGCAGGGTGGACAGCGACTCGACGGCGGCGGCGTCCAGCGGCGCGCCGGTGTTCGCGGCGGCCAGCACTCCGTCCGCCAGGGTGAGCCGCAGCCGGCCGGGGCCGTGCCCGGCGCGGACGGCGGCGTCGGCGGCGTTCTGCGCCAGCTCGACGACCAGCCGGTCGCGGTAGCCGCCGAGGGCGAGCTCCTCCTCGGCGTTGGCGTCCTCCCGGAACCGGGCCGGGGAGGCGGCCCAGGCGTCCAGCACCCGACGGCGCAGTTCGGCGCTGCCGAAGGGATCCGCGAGGTGCTCGTCCGTGCCGCTGCCGAGAATCCGAGGTTCCACTGGACCTGCCGCCTTCCGCCGCCCTGTTGTGCCCTACGAGGGGCATTCTTCCCTGCCGGAAGGACTGCCCCGGACACGCCCCCGGCCGCGGCCCGCCCGCACGGGGGCGGAAACGGCGGCGGCCCGCCCCCCCCCGGGGGGGGGGGGGGCGCCGGGGGCGGCCGGGGGGGGGGGGGGCTAGTGAGCAAAAGCCACCCCCCCCCACAAACATTAGGGGCTTGGGTCGGG
>NZ_JBHVRK010000023.1:31956-113254 GCF_042885845.1 Kitasatospora sp. NPDC058032
GCTCTACACCCCTCATCCTGCGGGGGCCCGGGCCTGTTTTTTCACCCCCCCCCCCCCCGCCGCCCCCCCCCCCGCCCGGGGGGGGGGGGGGGGGGGCCCCCCCCCGGGGGGGGGGGGGCCCGCCGGAGGGCGACGGTGCTCAGGAGTGGCCGAGCTCCTCGGTGGGCGCGTCCGGCTCGACCGAGCCGGAGAGCCGGTCCGGGTGCAGCGGCAGCGGCTCGACCACCAGCTCGTCCAGGATCAGCTCGGCGGGCGCCGGCGGGGCCGGGATGACGGCCGCCTCGGAGTGCCCGCCGCAGCCGTAGGCGAAGGAGACGATCTGGCCGTCGGCCGGACCGAACTCGTTGCCGCAGACGCCGAAGGCCTGGCCGAGCGTGCCGCCGATCGGGATCAGGAAGCCGCAGCTGACGCAGGAGGCCGGGGCGGACTGCGCCATCGGCGTCTGCGGGCCGTGCGCCTTCTCCCAGCGGTCGGCGGCCAGGTGCATGCCCAGCCGGGAGAGCACCCGGCTGCGGCCCATGCCCAGCTCGTCGGCGACGGCGCTGATCTGGGCACGACCCGGCGCCGGCTGGACGTCCAGGTCGGAGACCAGCACGTCCTCCTGCGCGGCCTGGGCCACCGCGGAGTTCGGCGCGGGCTCGTCCTCGCCGGTCCAGCCCGGCTCCAGGCGCAGGTCGTCGGCGTCGGTGGGGAGCAGGTCCCCGGGGCCCATGTCGCCCGGGCGCAGCCGCTCGCTCCACGGCACCCACTGCGGGGCGAGGATCGCGTCGGCGCCGGGCAGCAGCACGACCTCGTCCAGCGTCACGTTCTTGGCGCGCGGGGCGCGGGCCACCGTCACGGCCCAGTGCCAGCCCCGGTAGGCCGCGTCCAGGCACTCGAAGGTGTGGGTGACGACCCGGTCGGCCTCGGCCTGGACACCCAGGTGGGCCCCGACGGTCTCGGCGCCGACGGCGTCCTCGGCGGCCTGGCGGGCGAGTTCGACGGCCTCGGCACAGAGCCGATCAGGGGTACGGCTTCGCATCGCAGCACTCACGGCGTCGATTCTCTCCCAGTTCTTCTGTCGCCCACGGCGAGTTGCCTGTTCCGTCGCGGCTCGGTTTCCCTCGTCCATTCTGCGCGACCGCGGGCCGCCGCGGATACCGGCCGCGCCGCTCGTCTGGTCCGCCGGCGCCGGTCGGGCCCTCGGGCAGACCTTGGGCAGGCTACCCGCCGGTCGGCCGCCCGGCACAGTCCGGGGCGTCCGGAGTGGCTCTGGGACGTCCGGAACAGGAACGCGGGGCGTCGGCAGCGCGGCGCGGAGCGGAATCCCGCGTTGTCGTCCCGAATGTGGGGCAGGATGGGCTTGTGGCGGACGAGAACCCGTCGCAGCACGCAGTGCGCGCCTCGCAGACCGACGGTCCGGACGAGGCGAACGCGCTGCCGCGACAGCAGCCTCCGGTCCACTCCGCGAACGAACCGCGGTCGGTGGACCCCTCGTCACTGCCCGCCGCCGAGCCCTCCGAACCATCCGAACCGGCCGAACCACTCGAACCGGCCGTGCCGCTCGGCTCCACCGCACCGCTCGTCGAGGAGGACGCCGGGGAGGAGGCCGGGGAGGAGAACGAGCCGCCCCGGCACTTCCTGGTCCGCACCGCCTCCGCCGCCGGCTCCCGCACCGGCAAGGTGGTGCACGGCACCGGCCGCCGGATCCGCCGGGCCACCGCCGCCGAGGGCGCCGGCGAGTCGGGCCTGGCCAAGCTCATCGAACTGCACGCGCTGAACGCCTTCGGCGACATGCTGATCACCGTGGCGCTCGCCTCGACCATCTTCTTCTCGGTGCCCACCGGCGAGGCCCGCGGCCGGGTGGCGCTCTACCTGCTGGTCACGATGGCGCCGTTCGCCCTGCTCGCCCCGGTGATCGGCCCGCTGCTGGACCGTCTGCCGCACGGCCGCCGGGCCGCGGTGGCGACGTCGATGCTGGCCCGCGCGGTGCTCGCCTGGACGATGGCCGGCGTGGTGGCCGGCGGCGGGCTGGCGCTCTACCCGGAGGCGCTCGGCGTGCTGGTCGCCTCCAAGGCGTACGGGGTGGTGCGCAGCGTGGTGGTGCCCCGGCTGCTGCCCAGCCGGCTCTCCCTGGTGAAGGCGAACTCCCGGGTCACCCTGGCCGGGCTGCTGGCCACCATGGTCGCGGCCGGCGTCGGCGGACTGCTGCACCTCATCGGTCCCGGCTGGCCGCTGCGCGGTGCCTTCCTGGTCTTCGTGGCGGGCACCCTGATGGCCTTCCACCTGCCGCACGCGGTGGACTCCGCCAAGGGCGAGCAGCGCGCCGTGCTGCACGCCGAGGAGCACCCGACGGGCCACTACGGCGTGCCGCCCGGCGACGAGGACGGGACGGCGCCCGCCGCGCAGCGGCCCAAGGCCTCGCTGCGCACCGTCGGCCCTTCGGTGATCCTGGCGCTGCGCGCGATGGCGGCGATGCGCTGGCTGGTCGGCTTCCTGGTGCTGTTCCTGGCGTTCCTGCTCCGCGACGAGCCGGTCGGCGGCCTGCGGCCGACCCTCGCGCTCGGCCTGGTGGCACTGGCCGCCGGCACGGGCAACGCGCTCGGCTCGGTGCTCGGCTCCTGGCTGCGGCCCCGCGGCCCGGAGCTGACGGTCACCGCGATGCTGCTGCTGGCCTGCTGCGCCACGGCCGCCGCCGCGCTCTGGTACGGCACGGTGACGGTGGTGGCGGTCGCCGGGACGGCCGGGCTGGCGGCCTCGCTCGGCAAGCTGTCGCTGGACGCGCTGATCCAGCGGGACGTCCCCGAGTCGGTGCGGACCTCCGCCTTCGCCCGCTCGGAGACGGCGCTCCAGCTGTCCTGGGTGGCGGGCGGCGCGGTCGGCATCCTGCTGCCGCTGAACGGCACGCTGGGCCTGTCGGTGGCCGCCGCGGTGGTCGGCGCGGTGCTGCTCTGGACGCTGCGCTCGCTCCTGCGGGTCGGGCTGCGCACCCGCCCGGCCGCGCCCCGGGTGGCCTGAGTCCTGCGCTCCGGAGGCAACACGTTGCCGACCCCCGCGTAGCGTGATCGCGAAAGCCCGGTAGCCTCTGACGCATGAGCCTCAGCACCCGCGCAGTCGCCGGCCTCGGCGCCGTCGTCGTCATCGCCGCCGGCACGGTCGGCGGGTCCATCGCGTACGCGTCGAACCAGCACGAGATCAGCGACCACCGCGCCACCCTGCTGGTGGGCAACTCGTCGCAGGCGCACGACCCGTTCTGCTTCAACGGCGGCCAGCCGCTGACCGACCAGCAGCAGGAGGAGTGCCAGGACAGGGCCGGCAAGGCCCTGGAAGCCGGCACCATCCCCTCGTCCGACGTGGTCGTCAGCGACCGGATCGGCATCGGTGTCAGCCCGGACGTGGCGGACCGCGGCTGGTGGGCCAACACCAACGGCGGCCAGCAGGGCCAGGGCGGCCGGTTCATCCTGGCCTCGGCGGCGCGCAACGCCACCTTCTCGGGCGCCGTCCCGGCCGGCAAGGCGCTGAACGCCTCCGGCAAGACCCTGATCACCGTGGTCGAGACCGACCCGAAGGCGCCCGAGTCGATCTACGCCGTGTGGTACTTCCAGCTGAACACCCAGGACAGCTGACGGTCGTCCGGTGACGGCACGACTTCCCGACGAGCAGTCGGACCCCGCGCGGGCCCGGCTGCTCGTCGTCGTCGCGGTGCCGGCCGAGGCCGACGCCGTGCTGCGCGGCCTGGGCGCCGCCGCCGGGGCCCCTGCGGAGCGGGTGGCGCTGCCGGGCGGGGTGCTGGACCGGGTTGCGCACTCCTCGGGTGTGACGGTGGACGTGCTGGCCGGCGGGGTCGGCCCGGGCGCCGCTGCGGCCGCCGCCGCCACCGCGCTCACCGCCGCCCGCTACGACCTGGTCCTCTCGGCCGGGATCGCCGGCGGTTTCGCCCCCCGGGCGCCGATCGGCACGACCGTGGTCGCCACCGGCATCGTCGCCGCCGACCTGGGCGCCGAGACCCCCGAGGGCTTCGCCGACGTGACCGAGCTGGGCTTCGGGACCGTCCGGCACACCCCGCCGCCGGCCGCCGTGGCGCTGGCCGTCGAGACCCTGGCCGCCGAGGCCTCGGGCGCGGTCGCCGGGACGGTGCTGACCGTCTCGACGGTGACCGGCAGCGCGGCGCGCGCCGCCGCCCTGACCGCCCGCCACCCGGACGCGGTGGCCGAGGCGATGGAGGGCTTCGGCGTCGCCGAGGCCGCCGCCCGGCACGGCGTACCGTCGTTCGAGCTGCGGACCGTCTCCAACGCCGTGGGCCCGCGCGACCGGTCCGCCTGGCGGATCGGCGAGGCGCTGGCCGCGCTGGAGCGCGCGTTCGCCGTCCTGCCCCACCCCGCGCTAGTGAAGGAGGCCGGCCGTGGCTGAACGGCTGAGCATCGCGTACTCGCCCTGCCCGAACGACACCTTCGTCTTCCACGCCTGGTCGCACGGTCTGGTCCCGGGCGCGGAGGCCCCCGAGGTCACCTTCGCCGACATCGACGTCACCAACGGCCTGGCCGAGCGCGGCGAGCTGGACGTCCTCAAGGTCAGCTACGCCGCCCTGCCCTGGGTGCTGGACGAGTACACCCTGCTGCCCTGCGGCGGCGCGCTCGGACGCGGCTGCGGCCCGCTGGTGCTGACCCGCCCGGAGAGCGGCGACGACCTGAGCGGCAGGACGGTGGCCGTCCCCTCCGAGCGGTCCACCGCCTACCTGCTGTTCCGGCTCTGGGCGGCCCGGGCGGTGCCCGGCGGCCTGGGCGAGGTCGTGGTGCTGCCGTTCCACGAGATCATGCCCGCCGTCCGGGACGGCCGGGTGGACGCCGGCCTGGTCATCCACGAGGCCCGCTTCACCTACCAGGAGTACGGCCTGCGCTGCCTCGCCGACATGGGCGAGGCCTGGGAGCGGGAGACCGGCCTGCCGATCCCGCTGGGCGCGATCATCGCCCGGCGCTCGCTGGGCGCGGAGCGGCTGCGGGCGCTCACCGAGGCGATCCGCGGCTCCGTCCGGCAGGCCTGGGACGACCCGGAGGCCAGCCGCGGGTACGTGCTGGAGCACGCCCAGGAGATGGACCCGGACGTCGCGGCCCGGCACATCGCGCTGTACGTCAACGAGTTCACCGCGGACCTCGGCGAGGAGGGGCACGCGGCCGTGCGCGCGCTGCTCACCCGGGCCGCCGCGGAGGGACTGGTACCGCCGCTCGGCCCGGGTGCGCTGGACTTCTGAGCCCCGCCGCGAAGGCCCCTACACGTCGAACTGGTCGGCCACCCCGCGCAGCAGCACGGCGAGCTTCTGTCCGGCCGGCTTGGCCGGGTAGCGGCCGTGCTGCAGGCCCGGCAGTACGGCGTCCATCATCGTGATGAGGTCCTGGACGAGCGCCGCCATGTCGTCCGGGCTCTTGCGCTGGGCGGCGGCCACCGACGGCAGCGCGTCCAGCAGCTGGACCTGCATCGCCTGGTCGCCGCGGTGCCCCGCGACCACGCCGAACTCGACCCGCTGGCCCGGCTTCAGCGACGTGATCCCGGCGGGCAGCGCCTTGGTGTGGACGAAGACGTCGCCGCCGTCGTCGCGCGACAGGAAGCCGAAGCCCTTCGTCTCGTTGAACCACTTGACCTGGCCGGTGGGCATCTCGAACAGTCCTCGATGTGGGTGTGAGGGATCCCGGCCCTGGCCGGGGATCACTGGGTGGTGGAAGAGCGGGCCGGCCCGGGGGGACACGCCGCAGGGGCGCGCACGGTCAGCACGCTGTAAGGAGCAGACTAACGGTCCGTCACTGTCTCATCCGCGTTCCGCACAAGATCCGTCCGGAACTCCGGCGGCCACGGGCGGCCCGGAACCGGCACGGCCGGGGCGCGGCTCGGCGCTGTCCACAGGCTCGCACCCCCGGTCGGAGAGAACGGGGCGCACTGATCGCGCCCCTCGGCACAGCCTGCATACCCCCGCCCAGCAGGGATCAAAACTCCCAGCGCCCGGAAAACTGCGCAACGTGACGGGACCGCCCGCCCTCGTGGCGGCCGCGCGGGAACGGCCGCCGGCGGCCTCTGCGAGACTGGGACGGCAGCCGAACCCGCCGTCCCGGCCACAGAGGAGCAGACCCCGTGAGCAGCCAGAGCACCGACCGCGGCGAGGCCTGCGTCAAGGCCGGGACGATCGTCTTCGGGCTCGGCGCGCTCGCCACGCTCGTCACCTTCGTCCCGCTGTTCCTGCACCTGACACCGCTGCCCACGGCCGCCTACTGGCTGAGCATGCTGATGCCGCTGGGCTTCCTGCTCGCCCTCACCGGTCTGCTGCTCTCCGCGCGCTCCCAGCGCCGCCGGGCCCGCGCGAACGCCTAGTCAGGGCCTGGCCGCGGCCAGGTGCCCGGCCAGCCAGGCCGGGAAGGCGGTGAGGTCGGGCAGCACCGCGTCCGCGCCCGCCGCCCGCAGTTCCTCGACGCCGTACGGGCCGGTGGCCACCGCCACCGCGAGGGCGTCCGCGTGCCGGGCGCCCCGGATGTCGCCGAGGTGGTCGCCGACGTAGACGGTGGCACCGTGCTCGCGCAGCGCCTCGCCCTTGGTCTCCGCCCAGCGGTCGCCGGCCACCGCGTCCGCCCGCAGGCCCGCGTGCTCCAGGTGGAGCCGGGCGTTCGGCTCGTACTTGCCGGTGACCACCGTGACCCGGCCGCCGTGCGCGCGGACCGCGTCCAGGGCGGCGTGCGCGCCGGGCAGCGCGACCGTCGGCGCGAACGCGTGGTCCCGGTACAGCGTGCGGTAGCGGTCCGCGACCTCCTCCAGCCGCTCCTCCGGGAACCAGTTGCGCAGTTCGTGGAGGAGCGGCGGCCCGAGCCGGGTGACCGCCAGGTCGGCGTCGATGGCGGTCCCGGTCTCGGCCGACAGCGCCAGGTAGGTGGCGCGGATGCCGGGCCGGGTGTCCAGCAGCGTCATGTCGAGGTCGAAGCCGACGGTGAGCGGGGCGTCCGAGGTCACAGGCATGCCGCCAGGCTATCCAACGGCCGGGCCGGACCGAAGGAACGATTTGCCCCGGCTTCGACGGGGAACTTAGGTTTGCCTCAGCTATCTGCGAGAGAGAGCCATGACCGACACCACCGCGCCCGGCAGAGCCCGCCTGCTGCGCCGCCGCATCCTGTGGCTCGCCGCCGCGCTGGCCGTGCTGGCCGCCGCGGTGCTGCTGAGCCTGGCGGTCGGCAGCCGGAACATCCCGTTCGGCGACACCGTCGACGCCCTGCTGCACGGCGGGGACACCACCAACGCCGTCGTGATCCGCGAGCTGCGGGTGCCGCGCACCGTCGTCGGCCTCGCGGTCGGCGCGGCGCTCGGCCTGGCCGGCACCGTCATGCAGGGCATCACCCGCAACCCGATCGCCGACCCCGGCATCCTCGGCGTCAGCCAGGGCGCGGCGGCCGGCGTGGTGCTGGCGATCTCCGCGTTCGGGATCTCCACGCTCACCGGGTACGTCTGGTTCGGCTTCGCCGGCGCGGTGATCGCCACCGTGGTGGTGTACGGGCTGGCCGGCCGCGGCCGGGGCGGGGCGACGCCGGTCAAGCTGGCGCTGGCCGGCTCGGCGGTGTCCGCGTTCATCGCCTCGCTCAACACCCTGGTGCTCACCACCGACGCGGCCGCGATGGACCAGTTCCGGTTCTGGCACGTCGGCTCGCTCTCCGGCCGCACCGCGGACGTCGCCTGGCAGCTGCTGCCGTTCCTGGCCGTCGGCACGGTGCTGGTGTTCGCGGTGGCGCGCGGACTGGACGCGCTGGCGCTCGGCGACGACACCGCCAAGGGGCTCGGCGCGAAGACCGGGCTGGTGCGGGCCGTCGGCGCGCTCGGCGCCACCGTGCTGACCGGCTCGGCGGTCGCCGCGGCCGGGCCGGTCGCCTTCGTCGGCCTGGCCGTGCCGCACGCCGCCCGCGCGGTGGCCGGCGCCGACCACCGCTGGGTGCTCACGCTCTCCGCCGTGCTCGGCCCGGCGCTGCTGCTGCTCGCCGACACGCTCGGCCGGGTGCTGTTCCCGCCCTCCGAGGTGCCCGCCGGGGTGATGACCGCGCTGGTCGGTGTGCCGGTGCTGGTCGCGCTGGTCCGGCGGCGGAAGGTGGTGGCGGCGTGACGGCCCCGACGGTTCCGCTGCGCGGCTACACCGTGGTGCGCGCCCGGGGCGCCTCCTTCCTGCTGCACCGGCGCTCGGCGTACGCGGCGCTCGGCCTGCTGGTGGCGCTGGCCGCCACCGTCGTCGCCTCGCTCTGCCTGGGCGAGTCCACGGTGGCGCCCGGCGAGGTGCTGAAGGTGGTGTTCGGGCAGCCGAGCCCGCACGAGCTGGTGGTGGGCGAGTTCCGGCTGCCCCGGGTGGTGGTCGGCCTGCTGGTGGGCACCGCGCTCGGGCTGGCCGGCGCGCTGATCCAGACCGTCGCCCGCAATCCGCTGGCCAGCCCGGACGTGGTCGGCGTCTCCTGGGGCGCCACCGCCACCGTGGTCGGCCTGCTGGCGTACGGCGTGGTCGGCTCCACCGGCCAGGTGCCGTACGCCGCCGTCGCGGGAGGGCTCGCGGCGGGCGTGCTGGTCTACCTGCTGGCCTGGCGGCGCGGACTGCACGCCCAGCGCTTCGTCCTGATCGGCATCGGCATCTCCGTCGCGCTCTCCTCGCTGACCTCGGTGTTCCTCACCAAGGGCGACGGCTTCCAGGCGCAGGCCGCCAAGGTGTGGATGACCGGCAGCCTGAACGGCTCCGGCTACGACCAGGCCGGCTGGCTCGCCTGGGTGCTGCTGGCCGCCGTCCCGGTGGCGCTGTGGGCGGCGCGGGCGCAGCGCTCGATCTCCTTCGACGACGCCACCGCCGTCGGCCTCGGGCTGCGGCTGAACCGGATCCGGCTGGGCATGGCACTGCTCGGCGTGGTGCTCGCCTCCTGCGCGGCCGGGGCGGCCGGGCCGGTGGACTTCGTCGCGCTGATGGCCCCGCAGATCGCCGTGCGGCTGGCCCGCTCGGCGCAGATCCCGCTGTTCTGCTCGGCGCTCACCGGGGCACTGGTGGTCGTGCTGGCCGACCTGCTGGCCCGTCGGCTGCTGGCGCCCACCGAGCTGCCGGTCGGCGTGGTGACCGGGCTGGTCGGCGCGCCGTACCTGATGTGGCTGCTGATCCGCTCCCGCCGTGGAGGTTCCTGAGTCGTGGAGGTCCCGATGCCCGCCGACGCCGAGTCCGTCGATGCCGTCCACACCGAGTCCGCCGGGGCCGCCGGGCGGGCGTCCGCCCACCGCCTGGAAGCCCGGGAGCTGACCCTCGCCTACGAGGCGCGGACCGTCGCCGAGAAGCTCTCGCTGCGGATCCCGGACGGGAAGGTCACGGTGATCGTCGGGCCGAACGCCTGCGGCAAGTCCACCCTGCTGCGTGCGCTGGGCCGGCTGCTGAAGCCGGTTCGCGGCGCGGTGCTGCTGGACGGCGAGGAACTGGCGCGCGTCCCCACCAAGCAGATCGCCCGGCGGATCGGGCTGCTGCCGCAGTCGCCGAGCGCCCCCGAGGGCATCGCGGTGGCCGACCTGGTGGCGCGCGGCCGCCAGCCGCACCAGAGCTGGTGGCAGCAGTGGTCGGCGCAGGACGAGGAGGCGGTCGCGGAGGCGCTGGAGCGCACCTCGACGGCCGAGCTGGCCGAGCGCGGGGTGGACGAGCTGTCCGGCGGGCAACGGCAGCGGGTGTGGATCGCCATGGCGCTCGCCCAGGGCACCGACATCCTGCTGCTCGACGAGCCGACCACCTTCCTGGACATCGCGCACCAGGTGGAGGTGCTGGACCTGGTGCGCCGGCTGAACGTGGAGCGCGGGCGGACGATCGTCGCGGTGCTGCACGACCTCAACCAGGCCGCCCGGTACGCGGACCACCTGGTGGCGATGCGGGAGGGCCGGATCGTCGCGCAGGGCCCGCCGGCCGAGGTGGTGACGGCGGAGCTGGTGCGCGAGGTGTTCGGGCTGGAGTCGGTGGTGGTGCCGGATCCGGTGACCGGGACGCCGCTGGTGGTGCCGGGCGCGCCGTGGACGGCCGGGGCGCAGGCACAACGGGCCGCGGCGGACGCGTAGCGGGCCGGGGCGGACACGTAGCGATGTTTTACGCACCGATTACGCACCAATTCGGACATAATCGACGCGCCGTGCCCGCCCGCCCCCGTCGTCCGAGGTGCCGATGTCCCCGCTCACCCGCCGCACCCTGCTGACCGCGCTCGGCGGGCTCGGCGGCACCGCGCTCACCGGCTGCACCACGCACCGCACCGCGCCCTCGCCGCCCGGGCTCACGGCCGGCGAGACCCCCTCCCCCACCCCGCTGCCGGACGTCACCGTGGCCACCGCCACCGGACCGGTCACCGTGCCCGGCGCGCCGATGCGGGTGGTCACCCTGGACACCGCCGAACTGGACTCCGCGCTCACCCTCGGCATCACCCCGGTCGGCGCGGCCCGGCCCGCGGCGGACCGGGGCTTCCCCGACTACTGGCCCGCCTCCCGGCTCGCCCGGACCGCCTACGTCGGCCCGGCCGGCTCCCCGGACCTCGCCGCGGTCCGCGCCCTGCGGCCCGACCTCATCCTGTCCAACCAGGCCCGCGACGGCGACCGGTACGACGAGCTGCGGGCGATCGCCCCGACCGTGCTCACCCAGACCACCGGCGCGCCCTGGAAGGCCAACGTCCAGACCCACGCCCAGGCGCTGAGCCGCCAGGCCGCGGCGACGGCCTTCGCGACCTCGTACCAGCGGCACGTCAACCAAGTGGTGACCGCGCTGGCGGACGCCAAGGCGGGCGGCCGGAAGGTCAGCCTGCTCCGCTTCGTCGAGGGCGGCGGGATCCGGCTCTTCGGCAAGCAGAACTTCCCGGGGTCCGTGCTCACCGACGCCGGCCTCGGCCGCCCGGACGCCCAGAACACCGACCAGTCCGACATCGAGCTCCCGCCCGACCAGCTCGCCAGGGCCGACGGCGACCTGCTCCTCTACGCCGACTACGGCGACCCGGACCGCAACGGCCTCAACGCCACCCTGGCGAGCCCCGCCTGGCAGTCCCTGGAGGCTGTCAGGGCGCACCGCGCCTTCCCCGTCGACGACCAGCTGTGGTTCCAGGGGATCGGCTACACCGGCGCCAACTACGTCCTCCAGCAGCTCCAGCGCTTCCTCGGCGCCTGACCGGGGCTCAGGCGCGCGGGAGGTCCGTCGCCAGGATCAGGCGCTGGACGTCGAGCACCAGGGCGAGCCGGTAGCGGCCGGTGGCGGCGAGGGCGTCGTAGAAGCGGCGGGCCGCGGCCTCCTGGCGGACCAGGTCGCCGTCGACGTCCTTCACGTCGAGGTAGGAGTCGTAGCGCTCGAAGGGGATGCCCTTGTCCTCCTCGAACTCGTGGGAGAACGCCAGCCAGACCTTCGTGCGGTCGAACCCCGCGTACCGGTCGTCGAACTCGTTCCCGCTCGGGAGCAGGGGCACGCCGCAGGCGGCCTCGACGTCCGCGACCAGCTGATCGTGGGAGACGCCTTCGGCGCGCTCGACGAAGACCTCGTGGTGCGTGCTCATGGCGGGTCAGTCCTCCTGGTCGGCGACGGCGTTGAGGGAGGTGATGAGCGAGGAGAGGCCGGAGTTCCAGTTCTGGTACGTCGGACCGTCGATGGCGTGCTTCTTGGCGAGGTCGCGGACGGTCCGCTGGGCGCCCTTCAAGCGGGCGGCGGCGTCGTCGGGCCGGCCCTCGTTGAGACGGGCGGTGGCCTCGTCGAGGGTGCGCAGCAGGTCGATCTGACGAGCGCGCTCCTTCTCCACCTGGGTCTGCGCGATGCTCTGCCGCAGGGCGTTGATCTGGACCAGCGGCGCCGGGTCGTGCGGGGCCGGGGTGGTGGCGGGCGCCGTCGGGGTCGGCCGGGCCGACGGGGTGGTGGCGGTCGGGGTGGGCGTCGGGGTCGGGGTCGCGGCGGGAGTGGACGGCGGGGCGGCGGGGGCGCTCGCGGTGGGACGGGCGGACGGCGCGGCGGCGGGGGTGGCCGGGTCGTCGAAGGCGGTGAGCGCGAGCACCGCGGCGCCGGCGACACCGGCCAGGCCGAGGGCGCCGAGCACGATCGGCTTGCGGCGGCTCTCCCGCTCGGGCTCCGCCATCGGCGCCGGGGCCGCCGGGATCGGCGCCATCACCGAGGTGGGGGCCGGCGGCGCCGGCTGGGGCGGCAGCAGGGTGGTGTGCTGCTGGTCCGGCCCGGGAACGGCGAGGTGGGCGGGCGGCAGCGGGGCGGCGGCGAGCAGTTCGGTGGTCGGGTCGGCGGGCACCGACCCCGGGGCGCAGGCCAGCAGCTCGGCCCGCGCCGCGAGGGCGTCCGCCGGACGGCCGGCCGGGTGCTTGGCGAGCAGCCGCAGCACCGCCGCGTCCAGCGCGGGCGGCAGGCCGGGACGCCGAGCCGAGGGCGGCAGCGGCTGCTCGCCGACGTGCTTGTAGGCGATCGCCACCGGCGTCTCGGCGGCGAACGGCGGCGCGCCGGTGAGCATTTCGGTCAGCACGCAGCCGACCGCGTAGAGGTCGGTGCGGCCGTCCAGCGGACTCGCGGTGGCCTGCTCGGGCGACAGGTAGGCGGCCGTGCCGAGCACCGAGGCGGTCTGGGTGAGGTTGTGCGAGGAGCCCGCCCGGGCGATGCCGAAGTCGACGACCTTCACCCCGCCGTCGTCGGTGATCATGATGTTGCCGGGCTTGATGTCCCGGTGCACCAGGCCCGCCGCGTGCGCGTGGGCCAGCCCCTCGCAGACCGCGGCCGCGATCCCGACCGCCTGCTCGACCGGCAGGACCGGCCGCTGGGCCAGCAGCGCGGCCAGTGAGCGGCCGTGCACCAGCTCCATCACGATGTACGGCGAGCCCTGGTCGACCCCGGAGTCGAAGACCATGACGATCCTCGGGTGGACCAGCATCGCGGCGTGCTGCGCCTCGCGGCCGAACCGCTCGGCGAACCGCGGGTCGTCGGCGAGGCCCCCGTTGAGGACCTTGACGGCCACCTGACGGCCCAGCACGTGGTCCACTCCGCGCCAGACCGTGGCCATGCCGCCGACACCGAGTATCTCGACGAGTTCGTAGCGCCCGTTCAGCGCGCGTCCGATCACCTGGAACCGCTCCCCTCAGAGGCCCGCCCGGGGTCCCGGACCGCCTCGTGCACCTGTGCACGATAGCCCCCCTACGACGACCGGCCCCGGGCGGCGGCGGCCTGCCCGGGAGGGTGGGCGGCCGGGGAACCGGGCAGCGGATCCCCGACCGCCGGCTCATGGGTCGTACGGGACGACGGTCACGGTCGGTGCGGGTCGGACTGGTCGAGCGGGTGCCGGCCCGCCCTGACTGCGGGCGGGCGGGCCGGCGGGTTCCGGTCCGGCCGGGCCGGCGGGCGCGTTCCGGGGTGCGCCTGCCGTCCCGGCCGGGGCCGGCCGGGTGGACGGCCGGCACGGGGGGCCTGCCGACCACCCGGAGTCCTCGGGTGGAGCGGGGTACTGCGGTGGTGCGGTCACTGCGGTGGTGCGGGGTGGAGCGTTCCGGATGAGCGACGGGCCCGGGGGGAGTCGCTCGCCGCCCATCCGGAGATCGTGGGTCACCTCGTGTTGTCCGAGGTGATGTCGGGCCGGTCCGTGCGATCGGTCCTCGGCTGCCCCGGCGGGGCCGCCGTGGTCGCCGCGGGTGGTGCGGGCTGTGCGGTGGCGGCCTTCGACGGCCGGCCCGCGTTGCCGTTGCCGTTGCCGTTGCCGTTGCCGCCGCCGTTCGCGCCGGAACCCGAACTGTTGCCGGAGCCTTGGCCGTTGGAGCCCTGGCCGTTGCTCCCCTGGCCGTTGGAACCCTGGCCGTTGGAGCCCTGGCCGTTCGAGCCCTGGCCGTTGCCGCCCCCACCGTTCCCGGAGGTCGCGGCGCCGGACCGGGACGGTGTGGGACCGCCCTGCTGATCGCCGCCACCCGCGCCGGAGAGCAGCCGGGCGCAGTACTCCTCCACCTTGTCCACCCCGCCGGCCGCGGCGGCCAGCCCGCCGAACTGCGGATCGGTGACCAGTGTGTGCGGGCGCTCACCCTTGCCCGCCCGGTCGGAGAACGCCTTGCAGAGCGCCGCGTGGGCCGCCGGGTTCGACGGACCGCGTCCGTCCCCCGGCGTGGCGGCGGACGGCTGCGGCGTCGGCGGCCGGGTCGCCGGGGCGGACGGAGCGGCGGTGGCCGGACCGCCCGAGGGGCCGGACGAGGAACCGTCCGAGGGGGCGCCGGAGGTTCCACCGGTCGGAGCGGCCGTGAACGGCCCGGCCGACGGCGCAGCGGAGCGCGCCCCCGCCGTGGCCGTCGCGGTCGTCGCGGCCGACGTCACCGGAGCGACCGCGTGCCGCGGCTCGTCCGGTCCGCCGCCCAGGGCCGAGGGGAAGTTGCCCGTTCCGGCCGCGACCGCGACCCCGCCGAGCGCCGTGGCGCCGAGCATGACGACGGCGGCCTTCGTGCTGAAGGCCCTCGTCAGCGCGGCGGTTGCCATCGAACGTCTCCGGACGGGTGCGGGTGCGGCGGGTACTGCGGGGACAGGCGCGAGACGGGCCTCCCGGAACGCGGCCAGGGCCGCTTCCTCCCCGGCCAGTTCGCCCCGCGTCGCCGGCGCCGCGGCGGCGGCGAGCACCCGGGCGACCCGTTCTTCCGGCCCGTGCTCGGGCGGGAGGGTCCCCGTGTGCCCGGTGTTGCCGTCCGGGCCGGTGAGCGAGGCGTCCCGCCCGGCCGACGGGCCGGCCACGGCACCGGCGAGCAGTCGCTCGGCAGTGTCACGGTCGATCCGACGGGATCGGTTGGTGCTCATCTCATGTCCTTCAGCGTCGCGGCCCGGCGTTCTGTCACACCCTGTGGAGAATTTTTTTTCGCGGTCCTCCCCAGCCCCTTCCGGACGGCCCCGCTGCCGGTCGGCCCCCCGGCCGGACCGCCGGCCGGATCCCCGTCCCGGCCCGGCCGGACCGCCGGGATCCCCGGTCCGCCCGCGCCTGCCCCCGCGCCCGCGGGGAAGGACTGTTCCAGCAGCTTGGCGAGCCGCTTCAGTCCCCGGTGCGCGGCCATCCGGACGGTGCCGGAGCGCTTGCCGAGCACCTGGGCGGCGCTCTCCGCGTCCAGTTCCATCACCACCCGCAGCAGTACCGCCTCGGCCTGGTCCCGGGGCAGCCGGGAGATCAGCGCCAGCGCGTCCGAGGTGCCGACGGCGGCGAGCGCCGCGCCCGCCGTGTCGTCCCCGCCGGCCAGTTCGGCCAGGTACTCGAAGGGCAGGTCGGTGACCGGCCGGCGGCGGCGGGCCCGCAGGTGGTCCAGCGCCCGGTGCCGCGCGACGGTCGCCGCCCAGCCGCGGAAGCCGTCGCCGTCGCCGGTGAACGAGCCGAGGTCGCGGGCGATCTGCAGCCAGGTCTCGGAGGCGATGTCCTCGGCGTCCTGGGCGTCCTCGGGCCGGCCCCCGACCAGCACCCGCAGGTAACGGAGCAGACCCGGCTGGACACTCCGGAACAGCAGCCGGAAGGCCTCCTCGTCCCCGCCCTGCGCGGCCCGGACGGCTTCGGTCAGCTCGACGGGGGTGGTGGCCGCGCCCGTGGGCGGACCGGGTGGCGGGCCTGACGTCGGGACCGGTCCGGACCGGCCGACGGGGCTGTCGGTGCCCGCACCGGGGCGTTCTGCACTCTGCACCCGCCACATCATCCGCCATGCGGACGAACGGCCCGTTCCGGCGGGTCCCGACCGTCGCCCGCCGACGCACCGGTCGCCCGGGCGTCGTGACACGGGCCGCAAGCCAGCCCCCAAGAAACCTTCAGGTCGAAGGTCCCGAGAGCATCTGGCCTTCGTCTACGGCATTAGAACCGCCACATCACCTACGTTGTAGGTGAACGATCCATTCCGGCCGCTGCGCCGCCGCCCTCGCGCCCTCCCCCTTCCCCGCGCCCCGGGCATCGCCGGCCGCTCCCCCACCCCCAGGAACGCCATGACCTCCGCCGCCCACGAGCTCTTCGAGCGCGGCCTGCGCGACCACCTCGCGCCCGCCCTCCGCCGCCTGGGCCTCACCGGCTGGCGGCGGACCTTCAGCCTCCCCGACCCGACCCACTGGGCGCTGCTCGGCCTGGTCGAGCAGCGCACCGACGGCCGGCTGCGCTACACCTTCGACCTGAGCCTGGTCCACCGCGCCGACTGGACCGCCGCCGCCCTCCCCGGCCCGCGCCCGGACCCGCGCGCCGTCTACGGCATCGAGTCCTGGCGCACCCGGATCGGCGAACTGCTGCCGGTCGGCGAGGACGTCTGGTGGGAGGTGCTGCCCGGACCGCGCTGGCGGGTCACCCTGGACGACTCGGTGGCCGCCGTCCGGCACTACGGGCTGCCCGAGCTGCGCCGCCGGGCCGAACGGGAGCGCGGCGCCGCCACCGGCGAGACCTATCTCTCGGCCGCCGAGCTGGAACAGGTCAACACCGCGCTGCTGGCCGTCCCGGTGGCCCGTATCCAGCGCGCCGAGCTGGTCGACGGTGCGCTCGTCCTCACCGGCGCCTGGACCCGGGCGGACGCGCCCGCCCGCACGGTGCTGCGCGGCGTCGCCCACGGGTTCCTCTCCGCCGAGGAGGAGTCGGCCGGGGACGCGTCGACCGGGGACCGGCTCTTCGCCGTGGTGCGCTGCGTGGACACCCTCGGCCGACCGCTCTGGGACTTCGGCCACCCCTGACGCCGCACGGCGTTCGCCCTGCTCAACGGCACCGTCACGGTGCGCGCCGTGACAACTGTCATGCGGATCCGGCAACGCACGGCACTGCTGGGCGGGCGGCCCCGCTCGGAAGACTGGAGGCACGACGGAGCGGGCAGCGGCCCGCCGACCGAGCAGCCAGTCCGGGGAGGACCCACCATGAGCCAGATCTCCGCCACCGCCACCACCGGCAGCGCTCCCCACCCCCTCGGCAAGGCCCTCCGCCCGCTCGCCGTCGACATCGCCGGCCCGCTCGCCGGCTTCTACCTCCTCCACTCCGGCCTCGGTCTGAGCGAGTTCGCCGCCCTCGCCTGGAGCAGCGCCTTCCCGGTCGCCCGCACCGTGCTCGGCCTGGTCGGGGAGCGCACGCTCAACCGCTTCGCCGCCCTGATGCTCGGCGTCAACCTGGTCGGCCTGGCGCTCACCGCCGTCAGCGGCGACGCCCGACTGATGCTCGCCAAGGACTCCGTGCTCAGCGGCTTCATGGCGCTGGCGATCCTGGCCTCCGCGCCGACCGCCCGTCCGCTGATGTCCGCCGCGCTGCGCCCCTTCCTCACCAAGGGCGACCCGGCCCGCGACGACGCCTGGGACCGGCTCGCGACGGGCTCGCGCGCCTTCCGCCGCCACGAGCGGCTGTTCTCCGCCGTCTGGGGCGGCGCGCTGCTCGCCGAGTGCGCGGCCCGGGTGGTCGGCGCCTTCACGCTGCCGGTGGCCACCATGGCGTGGCTGTCGACCGTCCTGCTGGTCGCCGGGCTGGCCGCCGGCTCGGTGCTCGGCCGGGCCGCCGCCGAGCCGATGGCGAAGCTGGTCCGCGCCGAGGCCGCCGCCTGACCACCACCGCACCACCCCGCACCACCCTGCCCCACCCCGCACTGATCATCCGACCATCCCAGGAACCATCCGGCTCCACCGGAAGTCCACACATCACGAGGGGGTAACGGGACCCCCTCGTCGAGGAAACGGGGAACCGATGAGCCGGGCCGATGCGCAATCCACCACCACCGAGGACCGCACCCTGGTCTGGGACGGCTGCCTCAACGTCCGCGACCTGGGCGGACTGCGCACCACCACCGGCGCCCGCACCACCCGCGGCGCGATCGTCCGCGCCGACAACCTGGACCGGCTCACCGCCGAGGGCTGGGACGCCGTCCTCGACCACGGCGTGCGCACCGTCGTCGACCTGCGCGACATCACGGAGTACAAGCCGCTCCTGCCGCTGCCCGAGGGTGTCGAGCTGATCCGCGTCCCGCTGGACGAACTCGCCGGCCCCGCCTGGTGGAAGAGCTACGGCCACCTCGACGGCACCCCGCTGGCCCTGCGCCCCTACCTCGACCACTGCCCGCACGCCGCCGCCGAACTGATCACCACCATCGCCGGCGCCCGCCCCGGCGGCCTGGTCGTGCACTGCGGCGCCGGCCGCGACCGCACCGGCCTCGCCGCCCTCCTGCTGCTCGCCCTCGCGGACGTCACCCCCACCGAGATCGTCGCCGACTACCTCCTGAGCGCCCCCAACGTCCGCCCCCTCTACGGCATGCTCGGCCTCCCCGACCAGTACCACCGCATCGACGCCGTCCTCGCCGAGGCCGGCACCACCGCGGAGGCCGCCGTCGCCGCCACCCTCGCCGGCTTCGCGCCCACCCCCTACCTGCTGTCCGCCGGCGTCACCTCCGCCGACCTCACCGCCGTCCGCGGCCGCCTGCTGCCCTCCTGACGGACCGCCACCCGGAGCGGGAGGCCGATCGGTCCGGCCCTCCCGCCCCGGCGGCCGGTCCGCGCTCTGACAGACTCCGGTCGTGATCTTCCGTACCGCCACCCGCCGGGACCTGCCCGCCGTCATCGCCCTGCTCACCGACGAGGAGGGGGTGACCGATCCCGCCTCGGTCGAGGTCGACGAGACGTACGCCCGCGCCTTCGCCCAGGTGGACGCCGATCCGCGCAACGAGATGCTGGTGCTCGACGAGGGGGACGGCACGGTGGTCGGCTACCTCCAGGTGACGTACATCCCGGGGCTCGGGCGCGGCGGGGCGGAGCGGGCGCTGTTCGAGGGGGTCCGGGTGCGGGCGGACCGGCGCGGGGCCGGGCTGGGGCGGGAGTTGATGATCCGGGCGATCGAGCGGGCCCGGGCCCGCGGGTGCACGCTCGTCCAGCTCACCAGCAACAAGCGGCGGACCGGGGCGCACCGGTTCTACGGGTCGCTGGGCTTCGACCGCAGCCACGACGGGTTCAAGCTGACGCTCCGATAATCGTTCGCGGTCGGCCCGGTGAGCGCTCAATACTGCCGGGCATGGTGGACTTCTCCGACTTCGACACCCGCAACTACCCCACCGTGGACGTCCGGACCGGCTACGCCGGCTGGGTCGACACCTACGAGCAGACCGTCGAGGACGCGATGGACCTCGCCGTCCTCGACCGGCTCGCCCTGCCCGCCTGGCCGGAGGTCCGCCGGGCCGCCGACCTCGGCTGCGGCACCGGCCGGACCGGCGCCTGGCTGCGCGGCCGGGCCGTCGAGGGCCTGCTACTGGACGGTGTGGACCTCACGCCCGAGATGCTGGCCCGCGCCGAGGAGCGCGGTGCCCACGACACCCTCACCGAGGGGGACGTCGCCGCCACCGGACTCCCCGCCGGCGGCTACGACCTGGTGATCTCCTCACTGATCGACGAGCACCTGGCCGACCTCGGCCCGTACTACCGCGAGGCCTTCCGACTGGCCCGCCCGGGTGGGCGCTGCGTCCTGGTCGGGCTGCACCCGTACTTCATCATGGCGGCCGGCATGCCGACCCACTTCACCGGCGCGGACGGCTCGGACGTCGCCATCACCACCCACGTCCACCTGGTCTCCGACCACCTCACGGCCGGCCTGGCGGCGGGCTGGACGCTGGTCGAGATGCGGGAGGCGGTGGTGGACGAGGGATGGATCGCGCTCAAGCCGAAGTGGGAGAAGTACCGCAGCCGCCCGGTCTCGGCGGCCTACGTCTGGGAGAAGCGGTAGGGAGGCCGGCCACTCCGGCGTCAACCGATGGTTGACGATGGCGGATCGACAACCTAAGGTTGACGCTATGGAGAATCCGATCGTTCCCAAGACCACTCAGCTGCGCCTCGACGATCTGATCGACGCGATCAAGAAGCTCCACCCCGACGCGCTCGACCAGCTCTCCGACGCCGTCATCGCCGCCGACCACCTCGGCGAGCTCGCCGACCACCTCATCGGCCACTTCGTCGACCAGGCCCGGCGCTCCGGCGCCTCCTGGACCGACATCGGCCGCAGCATGGGCGTCAGCAAGCAGGCCGCCCAGAAGCGCTTCGTCCCCAAGGACCCGGCCACCCCCAACGACCTCGACCCGAGCCAGGGCTTCGGCCGGTTCACCGACCGGGCCCGGCACGTCGTGATGGCCTCGCAGGAGGAGGCCCGCCAGGCCGGCAACGCCGAGATCGGCGCCGAGCACCTGCTGCTCGGCCTGCTCGTCGAGCCCGACGGCCTGGGCGTGCGGGCGCTCGCCACCCAGGGCGTCACCCCCCAGGCGCTGCGCACGGCCGCCACCGCCGTGCTGCCGGCCCCGGACGCCGAGGTGCCGGCGCTCATCCCGTACGACGCCCGGGGCAAGAAGGCACTGGAGCTGACCTTCCGGGAGGCGCTGAAGCTCGGTCACAACTACGTGGGCACCGAGCACATCCTGCTCGCCCTGCTGGAGCTGGAGAACGGTGCCGGGGTGCTGAACGACCTCGGCGTCGAGAAGGCGGAGGTCGAGCGCGTCGTCGGCGAACTCCTCGCCGCCTTCATCGCGTCGAACGCGAACGACGACGAGGGCCAGGCCTGACCGGACCGTTCCGGGGCCGCGCGGGACGGGCGCGGCTCCGGGACGCCGTCGGTCGCTCAGAAACCCGACACATGGGTGGTGACGATCCGGACCCGCCCGTCCGACTGCGCCGCCAGGGCCGCGCGCAGCCGCAACGACCGTGCCGGCCCCAGTAGTTCGAGCGCTTCCTCGTCCTCGACCCAGCGATGGTCGTCGAGTTCGCCGGCCGGGACGGTCACGGGGGTACCGTCCGGGACGGCGCCGAAGTCGAAGAGGAAGTGCTCGGCCGGGTGGTCGAGTTCGTCCGACGGGTGGGTCCAGGAGATGGCCAGCAGCTCCCCGGCCTCCCGGACGATGCCGGTCTCCTCCAACAGCTCCCGAGCCGCGCACTCCGCGGGCCCCTCCCCCAGGTCGATCGTCCCGCCCGGGAACTGCCAGTGCTCCCGGTAGCCCGCCTTGACCAGCAGGATCCGCCCGGAGGCATCCCGCAGGACGCACCCCGCCGCCGCGTAGATCCGCGGCAGCGAGGCCAACCACTCTTCACGGGACTTCAACGGCTCGACCGGCACGGCTGGGCCTCCTGGGGGGCGGGGACACGATGCGTCCCACTCTGCCAGCCGGCGGAACGGTCAGCTCCGGGTGGCCATGTACTCGACCAGGCGGTCGAAGCTGGAGTTGTGGCCGGCCTCCGCCTCCGGGCCCAGGAACATCGCCGGGACGTTCTCCTGCTCCATGAGCACCTGGGTGCGGCCGTCGCCGAGGTCGCTCAGGGTGATCCGGCCGGTGAGGCCGACGCCCTCCTCGAAGAACTCCAGCATCTCGTCCTTGCGGATCGCGGTGAACCGGGCGCGCAGCGGGTAGCGGTCGCCGGTCGCCTCGATCACCATCGTGCTGTCGAAGCGTCCGCCGACCTCCGGCTCGATGGTCACGGTGTCCAGCGGGACGTGGGTGCCGACCGGGCCCCAGAAGCGGACGAACTGCGCGGGCTCGACGTACGCCCGGAAGACCTCGGCCGGGGTGGCGCGCAGCTCACGGACGATGGACAGGGTGCCGAGGTTCTCGGTCATGGTGGTGGTTCCTTCGGTTCGGAGGGAGCGCTGCTCGGTGCCGCGCTTTCACAGAGGTAGACCGGAGGCGCATCGGAAACTCATCGCTCTTCGGCGAACTTTTTTCGGGAATCTTCTCCGGCGGCCGATGAGGCCGGTCCGCCACACCGGTCTCATCTCCGTGGAGACCGAACCGAAGACCGAAGCAACGACCGAAACGACAACCGAAACGAAGGCATCCGCCGACCGGTCGCTGAGCTGCGACCTGGGCGCCCTGACCGCCCCCGACCTGTCCGTCGTCGACGCCCTGGCCCGGCTGCGGCTGGCCGCCGCCCGGCACGGCGTGCGACTCGTCCTGCGCAACGCCGGCGGCCCGCTGCGCGAACTGCTCGCGTTCAGCGGGCTGGCCGCCGTCCTCCTGGTCGAGGACGACGGCACGACGCTACTCCCCGGCCGCCAGCCGCGGCGGCAGGCCGAAGAGCGGGAACAGCACGTCGGTGTCGAGGAAGTTGGTGAGCCCGGTGATCCGGCCCGCTGACACCTCCAGCACGATCAGCGCCCACGGCTCGTGCCCGCCGTCCGGGCTCGGCCGGTACTGGCCGAACGCCGGGCCGCCGTTGGCCTGCGCCGCGACCAGCCGCGAGCCCCGGCAGCCGTGGCCCGGCCCGAGCATCCACTCCCTGAGGTCCGCGTGCCCGGTCAGCCAGAGCGCGAACGGCGGCATGTTCAGCGTGACGTCCTCGTGCAGCAGCGCCGCCAGGCCGTCCATGTCGTACGCCTCGAAGGCCGCGACGTACCGGGCCAGCAGGGCCCGGTGGTTCTCGTCCAGCGCCGGGGCCGGCCGGGCGGAAGCCGGATCGGCGGCCAGCGCCGCCCGGGCCCGCTGGAGCGCACTGTTCACCGAGGCGACGGTGACGCCGAGCAGCTCGGCGACCTCGTTGGCCCGCCAGCCGAGCACCTCGCGCAGGATCAGCACCGCCCGCTGCCGGGGTGCCAGCCGCTGGAGCGCGGCGACGAAGGCCAGCCGCACCGACTCGCGCTGCGCGGCCACCTCCGCCGGATCACCGCTCTCGGGCAGTACCCGGCCGTCCGGCGCCGGGCCGATCCAGGTGACCTCGGGCCGCTGGGCGTCGCTCGCGGTGGCCACCGTGGAGGGGCCCGCCAGGTCCATCGGCCGGGCCCGGGCGTTGCGGCCGTTCAGCGCGTCCAGACACACGTTGGTGGCGATCCGGTAGAGCCAGGAGCGCAGCGCCGCGCGGCCCTCGAAGCCCCGGTACCCGCGCCAGGCGCGGACCATGGTGTCCTGCACCGCGTCCTCGGCCTCGAAGACCGAGCCGAGCATGCGGTAGCAGTACCCGGTCAGCTCCGTCCGGTACCGCTCCAGCTGGAGCTCGACCGGCTCCTCCGTCATCAGCTCGGCCATCGCCCGCGCCCCCGCTCACCTGCTGTCCTCGATCGCCAGGAAAGGTACCGCAGACCACTGACAACGCCACCGCACGGCCCCGGTCGGCGTCCTGAACACGGATCAGGACACCGACCGGGGCGGGGGCGCTCAATGCGCGCTGTGCTTCTCGGCACCGCGGTGCCGGTGCCCCCGGAGTTCGGCGTGCTGCGCCGGCACGGAATGCGGAACGGCGGTCACCGCGTCCCGGCCGCCGTGCCGGAACGATTCGGCGCCCGCCGCCCCGGCCTCGGCTGCGGCCTGCGGGACGCCGGTGCGCAGCCGGGGCGGGAGCGTGTCCGGCACCGCCGCCATGCCCCGGCGCTCCAGCAGGTCCTGGGCGCCGCGGCGGAGCCTGGGAGAGCTTCCCGCTGTTCGTTCGGTCATCGTCGGCCTCCCTTCGGTGGCCGCCGGCCGGACGGAACCGACCGGAGGCCGCACGGGCGTTATGTCCCGATTGGTCGGGGATTACACCTCAACCCATGGCGGCCGGAACGTCAACCCGGTCATCCCGTCGGGCCGGTCACCCCATGAGCTCGTGGACGAAGCACCATCGCCAGTCCTCCCCCGGCTCGTAGGACCGGATCACCGGGTGGGAGCTGTTGTGGAAGTGCGCGGTGGCGTGCCGCTGCGGCGAGAAGTCGCAGCAGCCGATGTGGCCGCAGTCCAGGCAGAGCCGCAGGTGCACCCAGTCCCGGCGCCCCTGGGCCAGGCAGTCGGCGCAGCCGTCCACGGGCGGCAGCGGCGCGATGTCCCTGGGTGCGGCGGCGAGGTCTTCGCAGTCGCTCATGGAACGCACAGTAGTGACGCCGGGCCCGGCCCGCTCCCCGGGACACGTACCGGGAGGGCTCATGGGAGCATGCACCAGTGGCGGAAGTGACGGGGAACGCGACGATCAGCACGGCCGGCGGCACCGGGGACCCCCCGCCCCCGGGCATATCCGGCACCGGCCGGATCCGGCAGCCCGCGGCACTGATCCGGCTGCTCGCCGGCCTCGCCGTGACCGCCCTCACCCTGCTCGGCGCCGACTACGCCCGGGCCACCACCAACGGCCTCGCCGAGGACGTCGCCGCTCTCGCCGCACTGGTGCCGCACCCGCTGGGCGGCGTCGCCACCGGCTTCAGCACCGCCGCGCTGCTGCTCCTGCCCGGCCTCTCGGCCGTCTGCCGGTTGTTCGGCACCGCGGCGGACCGGCGGCGCGTCCTCCAGCAGCTCGCCGACGGCCTGCTGGCCGCCGTCCTCGCCTACGGTGCCTCGCTCGCCGTCGACCTGTGGATCGACGGGCGCGCGCCGTTCTCCCTGGTCTCCGCGCTCACCCGGCCGCTGCCCGGCGACCCGCTCGCCCGCACCGAACCGGTGTACGGCTACCTCGCCCCCGTCCTCGCCTTCCTCATCGCCTCCGCGGCCCGCGAACGACGGGTGCCGTGGGCCGTCCTCAGCCTCTCCGCGCTGGCCGGACTCGCCGGCGGGACCGCCACCCCGACCGCCCTGCTGCTGGGCCTGCTGATCGGCTGGACGGCCGCCCACGGCACCCGCTGGGCCGTCGGCACCCCGGACCCGCGGCCCCGGCCCGGCCGGCTCCTGCAGAGCCTGCGCGAGGCCGGACTGCGCCCGGCCGCCGCCACCCCGGCCGGCCCGGACCGCTACCTGGTCCGCCAGCAGGACGGCCGCCCCGAGCTGGACGTCCAGCTGCTCGACCGGCAGGCGGTCACCGCCGCCCTGATCCAGCGGGCCTGGCGGCGGCTGCGGCTGCGCACCGCCCCGCACCCGCGCGCCCTGCGCTCACTGCGCACCGGGCTGGAGCACGAGGCCCTGGTCTCCTACGCGGCGGTGGCCGCCGGGGTCCGCACCCACCGGATCGCCGCCACCGCCGAGCTCGGCCCGGACACCGCCCTGGTCGCCTACGAGCGGCTGCCCGGCCGCACCCTGGACGAGCTGGCCGACGAGGAGCTCACCGACGCGCTGCTCGCCGACGCCTGGGGCCAGCTGGCCCTGCTCCAGCGGCGGGCGATCGCGCACCGCGCGCTGGTGCCCTCCGCACTGCTGGTGGACGCGGCCGGCGCGGTGCACCTGGTGAACCTCGCGGACGGCGACATCGCGGCGAGCGAGCTGGTGCTGCGCTGCGACGTCGCCCAGTTGCTCACCACCCTCGCGCTGCGCACCGGGGCCGAGCGCTCGGTGCGCGCCGCGCTGGCGGTGCTCGGCCCGGACGCGGTCGCCGCCGCCCTGCCGCTGCTCCAGCCGATCGCGCTGACCCGCGGCACCCGGCTCGCCCTCAAACGGGCCGGACGGACCGCACCGGCCGCCCCGGACGGGCCGCCCGCACCGGTCACACCGCCCGCACCGCCCGAGCCCGACCTGCTGGAGCAGATCCGCACCGAGATCCTCCACAGCCGCCCGCAGGCCCCGGTCCGGCCGGTCCGGCTGGAGCGGCTGCGCCCCCGCACCGTGCTCGCCGTCGGCGGCGGCGTGGTGGCCGGCTGGCTGCTGATCCCGCAGTTCTTCGCCACCGAGCGGAACCCGCTCGTCGCCGTCGCCGACGCCGACCCGTTCTGGATCGTCCTCGCCCTGCTCGCCGCGGCCACCAGCCACGTCATGGGGGCGATGGGCTTCATCGGCTTCGTCCCCGAGCGGCTGGACTTCCGCAACGCCGTGCTGGCGCAGGTGGCCGGCTCCTTCGTGAAGCTGGTCTCCCCCGGCGGGGTCGGCGGGGTCGCCCTGAACACCCGCTTCCTCCAGCGGGCCGGCATCCCGACCGCCCAGGCGCTCTCCAGCGTCGGTGTCGGACAACTGCTCGGACTGGTGCTGCACCTGCTACAGGTCGGCGCCTTCGTCTACCTGACCGGCCTGGAGGCCGGCGGCTCCGAGCTGGAGATCCTGCCGTTCGTGGTCGGCGGCATCGCGGTGGCGGGCGCCCTGCTGGCCGCGGTGTCCGCCGTGCCGCCGGCCCGGCGCTGGCTGGTCGCCCGGCTGCGCCCGCTGACCGCCGAAGTAATGCCCCGGCTGGTGGAGCTGGCGCGCAACCCGGGGCGGCTGGCGGTCGGCTTCACCGGGCAGCTGCTGGTGTCGATCACGCTGATCGCCTGCCTGTACTGCTGTGCCCGGGCGGTCGGCTCGGAGCCGGGCTTCGCCGCGGTCGGCGTGGTGTTCCTGGTCGGCAACGCGGCGGGGAACGCCGCGCCGACCCCGGGCGGGGCCGGCTTCGTGGACGGCGCGCTGATCGCCGGCCTGCAGGCGGCCACCTCGATGGGCTATGACGGGGCCCTGGCCACCGTCACGCTCTTCCGGCTGCTCACCCTCCTGCTGCCGGTGCTCCCGGGCTGGGCGGCGTTCAGCTGGCTCCAGCGCCGCGGGGCGCTCTGACCCCGGCCGGCCCCTTCGCGGTGCGGGCCTACTCCCGGTACTCGTCCTCGTCGAGCTGGACGACCCGGTTCTGCTCGGCGACGTCCGCGACGTCGGTGGCCGGGTCCGCGCCCAGCGACCGCCGCTCGGCCAGCTCGTCGTACTCGTCCTCGGCCGTCTGCTCGTCCGGCTCCGCGGCCTCGTCGGCCTCGTCCAGGTAGTCCTCGTGGTTCTGCGGCATGGCGTCCGTCCTCGTTCCTCGAAGGTTCCTCGGAGGCTTCCTCTGACCCGATGGCCACGGCCCGGTGGGGTACTGGCAGTATCCGTCGGCCGCCGCCCGGGCGCGAAGCGCCGACGGCGTGTCGGCGTGTTGCCTCCTTCCCGGATTGACCCGTCAAAACCGATCGGAAGTGCACCACAGCAGGGGTGCACTTACTTCCTAGGGTCATAGCCATGACGACGAACGCGAACGCTCCGCAGCACCCCGCCCGCCTCGACTACGCCCGTACCGTCCCCAAGGTCTTCCGCGCGGTGATCGCGCTGGACGCCGCCGCCCGCGAGGGCCTCGACCCGGCGCTCGTCGAGCTGGTGCAGATCCGCGCCTCCCAGCTCAACGGCTGCGCCTACTGCCTGGACATGCATGTCAAGGACGCCCGCAAGGCCGGCGAGAGCGACGAGCGGATCTACCTGCTGCCGGTCTGGCGGGAGGCGCCCGAGGGCGTCTACAGCGAGCGCGACCTCGCCGCCCTCGCGCTGGCGGAGCAGATCACCCACATCGGCGGCGGCGTCGACGACGAGGTGTACGGGCGGGCCGCCGAGCTGTTCCCGGAGCAGGAGCTGGCGCAGCTGATCTCGCTCTGCTTCACCATCAACACCTGGAACCGGATCAACGTCGCCACCCGCAAGACCCCCGGCACCCGCTGACCCCCGCGCCGCCCGCCGGGCAGAACGGGCCTCCCGGCCACCGGGGTACGATCGGAGCCGTACCAGCAGGGCTTACCCACACCTCCCGGTGGCCCCGAGGCCCTTACGAACGACGGGGAAATCATGTCCGGCTCGCACTACTTCACCGGTGCACCCGAGGTCGCCAGTGAGCGCCGACCGATCACGGTCACCCTGCCGGACCTCACCCTGGAGCTCACCACCGACGCGGGCGTCTTCTCCCGCACCCGGCTGGACCCGGGCACCCGGATCCTGCTGGAGCACGCGCCGGTGCCCCGGGCGCGCGGCCCGATCCTGGACGTCGGCTGCGGCTACGGCCCGATCGCGCTGACCTGGGCGACCCGCCGCAAGCGGCTCCCGGTCTGGGCGGTGGACGTCAACGGCCGCGCCCTGGAACTGGTCCGGCACAACGCCGAGTCGCTGGGGCTGGGCAACGTCCAGGCCGCGCTGCCCGAGGAGGTCCCCGCCGAACTGCGGTTCGCGGCGATCTACTCCAACCCGCCGATCCGGATCGGCAAGGCGGCGCTGCGCCGGCTGCTGGAGCAGTGGCTCGGCCGGCTGACCCCGGACGGCTCCGCCTTCCTGGTGGTGCAGAAGCACCTCGGCTCGGACTCGCTGCAGAAGTGGCTGAACGAGCAGGGCTGGCCGACCACCCGGCTGACCTCGGTCAACGGGTTCCGGATTCTGGAAGCGCGGCCCCGCCCGACGGCGGGCGAGGGCCCCGAGAGTGGACGAGGGACGACGTCGTGAAGCAGCTCCGCGGGACCGAATTGAAGCGGCTGCACCGCTCGTGGCGGCGTGGCAACGAGTTCCGGCTCGCGATGATCCTGGAGAACCTCCAGTCGCCCTTCAACGTCGGCTCGGTCGTCCGGACCGGTGCCGCGATGGGCGCGGAGAAGCTCTACCTGACCGGTGACACCCCGTCGGTGCGCTCGTCCGGCGCGCAGAAGGCCGCGATGGGCACCGACAAGTACCTGAAGGTGGAGCACTTCCCCACCGTCGCCGAGGCGATCGAGGCCGCCAAGGCCGACGGCTTCAAGGTGGTCGGCCTGGAGCTCGCGGACGACGCGGTGCCGATGTTCGCCGCCGAGCTGACCCCGGCGGTCGCCTTCGTGCTCGGCCACGAGGACCGCGGGGTGACGGCGGACGCGCTCGCCCTCTGCGACCAGGTGGTCTACGTGCCGCAGCTGGGCCGGGTCGGCTCGCTGAACGTCTCCGCCGCCGCCACGGTGGCCTGCTACGAGGCGCGCCGCCAGGGGTACGCGATCACCGGCACCCCGGACGGCTCCGACGCCGGCGGCCCCGACGAGGACTGAGCCCGGCAACGGCCGAGCCCGACGACCGGGCCCGGCAACGGCTGAACCGCGTCCCGGGCGGGGACCGATCCGTCCCCGCCCGGGACCGGGTCACACCTCGACCAGCACCTTGCCCCGGTTGACGTCGCGGTCCAGGTAGAGGCTCCGGTAGGCCTGCGGGATCGCGTCGAACCCCTTGTGCACGGTCTGGTGGTAGCGGATCTCCCCGCTGCCGACCAGCCCGCCCAGCTCCTGGTGCATCTGCGCCAGCAGCGGCTCGGTGAACCACTCCTGGGCGAAGATCCCGCGGATCGTGGTGCGCGGGAACATGATGTACGGCAGCAGCCGCGGCCCGGTCAGCTCGCCGTTCACCGTGGTCGCCCACTGCCAGCAGACCGCCACCCGGCTGTCCACGTTCAGCATGGTGAACACCGCGTCGGTGACGGCCCCGCCCAGGTTGTCGAAGTACCGGTCGACGCCGTCCGGCGCGGCGATCAGCAGCGCCTGCCGGACCTTCTCCGCGTCGTCGCCCTGCGCGTAGCGCACCACCTCGTCGAAGCCCAGATCGCGCAGGTACTCGGCCTTGCCCGGCGAGCCGGTGGTGCCGACCACCCGGCCGGCGCCGGCCCGCTTCGCCAACTGGCCCACCAGGGTGCCGACCGAGCCGGACGCCCCGCTGATCACCACGGTGTCGCCGGGACGGACCTCCAGGAAGCGGGTGAGCGTGCCCCAGGCGGTCATCCCGGGCGCGCCCATGATGCCCAGCGCGGTGGACAGCGGCAGCCGCTCGTCGTACCAGGACGGGTCCAGCCGGCGGTAGGCCGGGAAGACCATCGGGAAGGTGCCGGTCGTCCACAGCTCCTCGGCGCCGTTGTGGACGACGTGGGTGCGCCAGCCGCCGAAGCCCTGCACCAGGTCGCCGACCGCGAACGCCGCCTCCGGTCCGGCCTCGATCACCTCCATGATCGAGTCGGCGCCCATGTGGTGGCCGACCGGCGTCTCCAGCGCCAGGCCGTTCTGGTACGGGTCCACCGAGACGTACCTGGTCCGGAACAGCATCTCGTCCGGCCGCAGGTCGATCGTGACGTCCTCGACGACCTTCTCGTAGATCCGGTTGACGTCGGGCACGCCGTCCAGGTGCTCCCGGACCACCCACTTCTCGATCCTCATGCCAGGGCTCCCGTCTGCACGTTCTCGTTGTCCTCGCTGCCTTCGCCCCGCGCCGCCTCGCCGGCACCCACCGGCGCCGTCCGTCTGGCCGGCTCGGCGGGCCGCCCCACCGGGATGACCAGGTGCGTCGGCAGCGGGGCGCTCCGGTCGATCTCGGCGGTGAACTCCAGCCCGTCGTCCCGGCAGACGAACTGCATGACGTGCCGCCCGGCGGCGGCCGCCCGGATCAGCCCGCCGATGGTCGCCCAGACCCCGGAGAGGTAGAAGTTCGACAGCCCGGGCAGCACCGGGCCGCTCCGCTTGATCTCCTCCTCCACCGTCTCGGCGCCCTCCACGAAGGGGTTCCAGCCGGGGAAGGTGCCGTCGTAGACGCCGGTGTAGCGGACCTGGGTGAGCGGGGTGGACACGTCGGCGACGGCCACCGCGTCCTTGAAGCCGGGGAAGCGCTCGTCCAGGAAGGAGACGATGCCGTTGCGGACCCGCCGCTTGGCCGCCACGTACTCCCGGCCGTGCTTGACCGGCAGGGTGTGCAGTTCCTCGCCGCGCCGGACCCGCGAGGACCGCTCCGGGCCCTCCGACAGCGCCCGCCAGGGGGCGATGTCGGAGAAGTACGTCGCGAACACCACGGTGGAGTCGGACGGCGCCAGCTCCGGGTAGTGCCGGGTGCGGAACTGGACGTTCATCGAGGGGCAGCGGATCCCGGTCAGCGCGGCCGCCTCCCGCTCGCCCAGCAGGTAGGTGGTGCACGGGTCACCCGCCGGGAAGGGCTTGCGCAGCCCCAGGAAGAGCGCCACGTAGCCCGGCGACAGCTGGCCCGGCTCGTCGATCAGCGAGGTGTAGAGCCGGCGGTAGGTGTCGTTGAGGTACCGGCCCTTGAGCAGCTTCATCACCGTGGTGTGGCCGTCGGCGGCGGACACCACGATGTCGGCCCGGAACTCCCGGCCGTCGCTGAGCCGCACGCCCACCGCGCGGTCCTCCTCGACCAGGATCTCCTCGACCTTGGCGTTGTAGGTGATCTCCCCGCCGAGCCCGCGGTAGCGGTCCTCGATCGACCGGGCCAGCGCGAGCGAACCGCCCTCCGGCACCCCGGCCGCGTGGTTGGCGTGCGAGGCGAGCTGGAAGTAGAACGGCAGCACCGGGAAGGCCGGGTGCTTCTCGTAGAGGATGAAGTTGAACGCCTCGCGCAGCAGCGGGTCGCTGAACCGCTGCGAGAAGTCCGTCATCAGCACCGCGATCGACTTGCGGATGGTGTTGAAGTACGGCGTGAAGGAGGCCAGCATCCGCCAGCGCTCCAGTCGGCCCATCAGCCCGACCGGCTTGAGGAACGGGTAGGCCGCGAGCGCCCTGCGGAAGGTCCGGATCCCCGCGCAGAACTCCCGGATCGGCGCCGCGTCGACCGGCGAGAGGCCCAGCAGGTGCGCCTCCAGCCGGTCCGGGTCGGAGTAGAAGTAGACCGCCCGGCCGTCCCGGCCCCGGACGATGTTGAAGACGTCGAAGTGCCGCATCTCCTTGCCCTGGAGCGCGCCCAGTTCGAGCCAGATCTGGTACATCTCGTTGCCCGGGCCGTTGCCGAGCAGCCAGCTGATGCACCAGTCGAAGGTGAAGTCGCTGCGGTCCCAGCCGGTGCAGGACCCGCCGGGGATCTCGTGCATCTCGAAGATCCTGGTGCGGTAGCCGTTCATCCGGGCGTAGCACCCGGTGGACAGGCCGCCGAGACCGCCGCCGACGATGATCATCGACTCCCGCCGGCGTGCGGTGTCTGTCTGCCGTGCCATTACTGGCCTTCCTCGTCGTCCTTGCCTTGTCCGGCCGAGCCTTGTCCGGCCGTGCTTTGCCGTGCCCTGCTTTGCCGTGGCGTCAGTGGGGGCGGGCGTTCACCAGGCGACCGGGAGCGCCTGCAGACCGTTCACCATCGCGTCCTCCTTCCAGCGCAGCTCGCGCTCGGGCACGGCCAGCCGCAGCCCCGGCAACCGGGTCAGCACCTGCTCGATCGCCACCTGGAGCTCCAGCCGGGCGAGGTGCGCGCCGATGCAGTAGTGCACGCCGTGGCCGAAGCCGATGTGCGGGTTGGCCGGCCGGTCCAGCACCAGCCGCTCCGGCTCCTCGAACACCTCCGGGTCCCGGTTGGCGGCGGCGGTCGCGATCATCACCGCCTCGCCGGACCGGATCACCACCCCGCCCAGCTCGACGTCCTCGGTGGCGTACCGGGGCAGACTGAAGCCGGTGAGCAGCGGCACGTAGCGCATCAGCTCCTCGACGGCCTTCGGGATCAGCCCGGGGTGCTCCCGCAGCCTCGCCGACTCCTCCGGGTTCACCAGCAGCTGGTGGAAGAAGTTGCCGATCTGGTTGGTGGTGGAGACGAAGCCGGCGATCAGCAGGTCGCAGGCGATGGAGAGCAGCTCCTCCTCGCTGATCAGCCGCTGCTCGCGGCAGGCCCGGACCAGCGTGGTGAGCAGGTCGTCGCCGGGCTCGCGGCCGCGCAGCTCCAGCACCCCGGCCATGTAGTCGATGAACGCCTGCCCGTCGACGGCCAGCACCTCGCCCGGGGTGACGGCGGAGAGCACCGTCTCCGCCCACCGCCAGAGCATCCGGTGGTCCTCGGCCGGGATGCCGAGCACCTCGCAGATGATGGTGGTCGGCATCGGGATCGCGAAGTCCTCGACCAGCTCGGCGGGCTGGCCCTTGGCGAGGATGCCGTCGAGCAGCTCGTCGGCCAGCTCCCGGGCCCGCACGCGCAGCCCCTCGACCCGGCGGGCGCTGAACTCCTTGGCCACCAGCGAGCGCAGCCGGGTGTGCTCGGGCGGCTCGGTGGAGAACAGGCCGGCGCCGGTGCGGGCCACCGGGCGCATCCGCGGCTGGTCCTCGCCCATCGCGGCGGCCAGGCTGAACCGCGGGTCGCCGAGCACCGCCCGGACGTCCTCGTACCGGGTGGCCAGCCAGGCGCCGTCGCCGTACGGCATCCGGATCCTGACCAGCGGCTGATCGCGCAACTCGGCGTAGCGGGGGTCGAGTTCGAGGCCGTTCGGCTCGAAGGGGTAGCTCAGCGGCGGGTGCTGGCGGAGCATGGGCGGATCCGTCTCTCGTGCGGGGGCGGGAAGACTCGGGGCTCGGCCCCGGACCGTCTCAGGACGCATGGGGGGCGGCTCCGGTGAGGATCGACCGGGCGAGCCCGGCGTTGTGGGCGATGAAGTCGCGGTCGAGCATCTCGGCGTGGGTGCCGAAGCCCTTGAAGACCGCCGTCCGGGTGGCCGAGCTGCCGTGCCAGGCGCCGTGCTGCCCGGCCTCGTACAGCGCCACCTTCTCGTCGTCGGAGATCACGCTGAGCGCGGCGGTGACCACCCCGAGGTTGGGCGTGCGGCTGCAGAACCGCAGGTAGTCCCGGGCCTGTTCGCGGGTCTCCTGGGCGACCGCGGCGGAGCCGGTGTGCCGCTGGAGGTGCTCGGCCAGCTCCCGCTCGAAGGCCTGGAGGTGCTCGTCACCGAGGTCGAAGGACTCCGGGATCCGGTGCGAGTCCATGATCACCACATTGGGCACCGCCCGGCCGCGCCGCTCCAGCTCCTTGGCCACCTCGAAGGCGAGGTTGCCGCCGAGCGAGTAGCCGAGCAGGGCGCACGGGCCCTCCGGCTGGAGCACCTCGACGAGGTCCGCGTAGCGGTCGACCTTGTCGTCCCCCGACACGTAGTTGAAGGCGACCGTCCGGTACTCCGGCAGGTGCGCCGCGAACTGCCGGTACACCAGCCCGTGGCCGCCGGCCGGCGGGAAGCAGAACAGCGTCTGCTGCTGGTCCTGGTTGAACCAGAGGTACGGCTGGGCGCCCTCGATCCGGCCGGTGATGATGTGCTCGACGGTCTTGGCCATCCCGTGCAGGGTGGTGACCTTGAAGAGCTGGCTGACCGGGATGCTGATGTTGAACTCGGCCTGCAGGCCGTGGATCAGCTCGATCAGCTTGATCGAGGAGCCGCCCGACTCGAAGAAGTCGTGCTGGAGGCCGGGCTCCTCGACTCCCAGCAGCGCCCGCCAGTGCTCGGCCATCCGGACCTCGTAGAGGGTGACCGGCGGCTCGGCGGCCTCCGCGGCGTCGGTGCGGGGCTCGGGCAGCGCGGCCGTGTCCACCTTGCCGTTGGCGGTGAGCGGCAGCGCGGGCAGTTCGACGAAGTGCGTCGGGATCATGAAGGTCGGCAGGTAGCCGGCCAGGTGGCGGCGCAGCTCCCGGTGGTCGAAGGTCCGTCCGGGGGCGGGCACGCAGTAGGCGCAGAGCACGTGCTCGCCGTCGCGGTCCGGCCGGACGGTGACCACCGCCCGCTCCAGCTCGGGCCAGTCGGCGAGCTGGGTCTCGATCTCGCCCAGCTCGATCCGGTGGCCGCGGACCTTGATCTGCGAGTCGGCCCGGCCGAGCAGGTGCACCCCGCCCTCGGCGTCCCAGCGGGCGAGGTCCCCGGTGCGGTAGAGCCGCAGGGGCTCGCCGCCGTCGGCGCCGCCGAGCGGCAGGGTGGCGAACCGGCCGGCGGTCTGCTCCTCGTCGCCGAGGTAGCCGAGCGCGACGCCGGAGCCGCCGATCCACAGCTCCCCGGTGACGCCGGGCGGCACCGGGCGGCCCTGCGCGTCGAGCAGGTAGAAGGCGCTGTTGGGGAACGGCCGCCCGATCGGGACCATCCGGCTGGGCTCCAGGCCGTCCGCCGGGCCCTCGAAGTAGGCGCTGTCGATGGTGGCCTCGGTCAGGCCGTAGGAGTTGACCAGCCGCGTCCGGGGCCCGCACAGGGCGCCCAGCCGCTGGTACTCCTCGACCTTCCAGACGTCCGAGCCGACCACCAGCAGCCGCATGAACGCCAGGTCCTGCCCGGTGCGTTCGCAGTGGTCCAGGACGGTGCGGACCACCGCCGGGACGAACTCGGCGGCGTCCACCCGCTCGGTGCGCATCACCTCGTACAGCCGGGCGGTGTTGAACAGCAGCTCCCGGCCGATCAGCACCAGGGCGCCGCCGGAGCAGAGCGCGCGGACCACGTCCCCGGTGAAGACGTCGAAGGCCGGGCCGGCCATCTGGAGGTGGACCCGGGCGTCGGTGTCCAGCCGGTACTCGGCCTCCCAGGCCCGGTAGGCCGAGGCGAGGTTGCCGTGGGAGACCCGCACCGCCTTGGGCCGGCCGGTGGAGCCGGAGGTGTAGATGACGTACGCCGGGTCGTCGTGGCTCACCACCGCGTCGGTGAACCCGTCGTCGTCCGCGTCGAGTTCGGCGGTGGTGACCAGTCGGGCGGGCAGCGCGCCGAGCCGCTGGGCGTCGTCGCCGACCAGCAGCGCGGCGCCCGCGTGCTCCACCATGTACGCCAGCCGGTCCACCGGGTGGCCCGGGTCCAGCGGCAGGTAGGCGGCGCCGGTGCGGAGCACCGCGAGCAGGGTGGTGATCAGCTCCGGCGACTTGGGCAGGCAGATCGCCACCACGCCGCCCGGCCCGGCGCCCAGCGCGCGCAGCCGGGCGGCGGCCCGCCGGGAGCGCTCGGCCAGCTCGCCGTAGGACAGCCGGGCGGTCGGGCCGAACTCGGCCGGCGCGGCCACCGCGGGCGCCGCCGGGTCCGCCGCCGCCGCGCGCAGCACCAGCTGGTGCACCGGCTCACCGAACGGGACCTGCCGGTCGGCACCGCTCCACCGGCGGAGCACCACCGCGCGCTCCTCGGTGCCGAGCAGTTCGAGACCGGTGGCGGCGCGCTGCGGACCGGCCGTGGTCAGCGCGTCCAGCAGATTGACGTAGTGGCCGGCCATCCGGGCCATCGTCGCGGACAGGAAGAGGTCGGTGTTGTACTTGAAGACGCAGTGGAAGCGGTGCTCGGCCTCGTCCTCGTAGGCGGACAGGGTGATGTCGAACTGCCCCTCCTCCTCCGGGAGTTCGATGTACTCCAGGTGGTAGCCGTACTTCTCGGTGGCCACCTTGTGGTGGAGCAGGATGAACATCGCCTGGAAGACCGCCGAGCGGCTCGGGTCGTGCTGCAGCCCGAGCTTCTCCACCAGCAGCACGAACGGGTACTCCTGGTGGTCGAGCCCGCCCAGCACGGTGGTCCGCACCCGGTCCAGCAGCTCGGCGACGGTCGGGGCGCCGGCCAGCGAGACGTGCAGCGGCAGCGGGTTGACGAAGTAGCCGTAGACGCCGGCGAACTCCTCGTCGGTGCGGCCGGTCACCGGGCTTCCGACGATGATGTCGTCCTGGCCGGCGTAGGCATGCAGCAGCAGGTAGTAGGCGCTGAGCAGCACCATGAAGACGGTCACGCCGTGCTCCCGGGCCAGCGCGTGTACCCGGGCGCTGAGCTCCTCGTCCAGGACGAAGAACTCGGAGGCGCCGTTGTGGGTCTGCACCGCCGGGCGCGGCCGGTCGGTGGGCAGGTTGAGGATCGGCACCTCGGCAGGCAGGTGCGAGCGCCAGTACTCCAGCATCTTCGGCGCCTCGCGGCCGGCCAGGAAGGCGTTCTGCCGGTTGAGGAAGTCCAGGTAGCGGGCGGCCACCGGGGGCAGTTCGGGCACCCGGCCGCGGCGCAGCCCCTCGTAGACGGCAAGCAGTTCCTCGATGAAGGTGAAGGTGGAGATCGCGTCCGAGATGATGTGATGGACGGCCTTCATGATCACCCAGCGGGCCGGTCCGCGCCGGAACAGCCGGAACCGCACCAGCGGGTCCCGCTCCAGGTCGTACGGCTTGCGGTACTCGCGGACGATCATCGCGTGGATGTCGTCCCAGGCCAGGCCCTCGACGTCGAAGACCCCGAAGTCCGGCTCCACCGCGGCGGAGATCCGCTGCACGGCCCGGCCGGCGTCCAGCACGAAGTTGGCCCGCAGGCTCGGGTGGCGCTCGACCATGGCCCGGAAGGCCAGCGCCATCAGCTCGGGCTCCAGCTCCACCCGGACCTCGACGGCGCCGCCGATGTTGTAGGCGAAGCCGTCCGGGTTGAGCTGCTTGAGGAACCAGAGCGCCTTCTGGTTCTGGGTCAGCGGGTAGGCCGACTCGTCCTCGTGGCGCTCGGCCACGACCGCGCCCGCGCCGTCCGGATCCTCGTCCAGCAGCTCGGCCAGCGACTCGTGCAGCCGGGCGACCAGCTCGGCCACCGGGGTGTTGCCGAGCAGCGCCACCACCGGGAGGGTGGCGCCGAGTTCGCTGCCCAGGCGGGCCCGCAGCTCCATCGCGAGCAGCGAGTCCAGGCCGAGGCCGCCGAGGCCCGCGGCGGGGTCGATCTGCTCGACCGGCACCCGCAGCACGGTCGCGGCCAGCGCGGTGAACCGCTCGGTGAGCAGCACCCGCCGCTCCTCCTCGCCGGCCGCCCGCAGGGCGTCCAGCAGGCCGGTCTGCCCGGCCGCCGGCGCGGTCTCCCGGGCCGCGGCGGCGAGTTCGGCGACCAGCGGCGGCGGGGCCGGGTACCAGGAGAGGAACACCGGCCAGTCGACGACGGTGGCGACCAGCAGCTGGGCGCGGTCCTGGCCGAGCACCCGCTCCAGCACGGCCATCCCGGTCTCCGGGGCGAGCGAGCTCATGCCCCGGCTGTACCGGTAGTGGTCGATGAGACCGAGCTCCTCGATCATGCCGGTGGCCCACGGACCCCAGTCGAGGCTGAGCGCGGGCAGGCCGAGGGCGCGGCGGTGGTGTGCCAGGGCGTCCAGGAAGGCGTTGCCGGCGGCGTAGTTGGTCTGTCCGGCGGTGGTCAGCAGCGAGGCGATCGAGGCGAACAGGACGAAGTGGTCCAGCGGCTCGCCGGCCAGCTGCCGGTGCAGGGCGAAGGCGCCGAGCACCTTGGGGCCGTAGACGGTCTCGAAGGTCTCCCGGTCCAGCTCGCCGACCAGGGTGTCCCTGACCTGCCCGGCGAGGTGGAAGACGCCCCGGATCGGCGGGCGGTCCAGCCGTCGGTACTCGGCCAGCCAGGCGGCCAGCGCCGCCTCGTCGGTGACGTCCAGCGGTGCCGGGACCGGCTCGGCCCCGAGCGCCTCCAGCTCGCGCAGGAACGCCGCGCGCTCCCCGGCCGGGCTCGCCGGATCGAGCGCGCGCCACTGCTCGCGCGGCGGCAACGGGCTGCGGCCGACCAGGATCAGCCGCCGTGCCCCGCGCTTCACCAGGGTGCGGCAGAGCAGCCGCCCGAGCGCCCCGAAGGCCCCGGTCACCAGGTACGCGGCGTCCGGCCGCAGCCGCGGCGCGAGCGGCCGGCTCAGCCCCTCGGCCGTCCGCAGCCGGCTGGTCAGCCGGCGCCCACCGCGCAGCGCGATCTCGTCCTCGTCAGCGAGCGCGAACTCCCGCAGCAGCGCCTCGGCCTCGACGGCGGCCTCGGCCTCGACAGTGGCCCCGGTCTCCGCGGACGGGCCGAGGTCGACCAGCTTGCCCTGGTGGGACGGGAGTTCCTGGTGGCGCAGCACCCGGGTGATGCCCCAGGCCGGGGCGGCGAGCGGTTCCACGAGCTCGCCGGGGCCGGTGCACTGGGCGGAGCGGGTGACCACGTGCAACCGGCTGTCGGGGAGTTCGGCGGCCAGCAGCGCGGCGAGGGTGATCAGGCTGTAGGCGCCCTCGGCGGTGTGGCCGGCGACGACGGCATGGTCGGCCCCCGCCAGCCCGGGCCGGTCGAGGTTCCACAGGTGGACCACGGCGGCCGGGTCGGGGGCTCCGGCGGCCCGGCGGTCGGCCAGCAGCCGGGCGAGGTCCTCGGCGGAACCTGGGTCGACGGTGGCCGGGCGGTCGCCCTCGGCGGGCCGGTAGCCGCCGCCGGGGCGGACCCGCAGACAGCTGCCGCCGCGGGCGGCGATCCGCTCGGCCAGCGCGTCGGCGACCCCGCCGCGGTCGGCGAACAGCAGCCAGTGGTCGGGGTGTTCGGCGAGCAGGTCGGTGGTGTCCTCGGCGGCCGGCAGCTCCGACCAGGACGGTTCGGCGAGCCAGCCGTCGATGGTGCCCAGGCCGACGGCGGTGGCCGCCCGCTCGACGTCGGCGGCCCGGAAGCCGGTGATCCCGCCGAGCGGCGCACCGTTCTCGTCGTGCACCGCGAGGTCGCCGACGAGCTCGCCGCCGACGTCCCGGGTGACGGTGGCGTGCACCCACAGCGGGCGCTCGCCGACCGCGTCCAGCCGGACCTCCGCGATCGCCACCGGCAGCCGGATGCCGGTGGACTCGGTTCGGCCGTCCAGCAGTTGGGGCGTCAGCAGGGTCTGGAAGAACGCGTCCATCACCACCGGGTGCACCTGGTGCCGCTCGCCCTGCCCGGCGACCGGCGCCGTCGGGCGGATCCGGGCCAGCGCCTCGCCGGGCCCGATCCAGACCTCCTCGATGCCCTGGAAGGCGGGACCGTAGTGGTAGCCCAGCGCGGCGAGTTCGGTGTAGCAGTCGGGCCCGGCGAGCCGGCGCAGGGCCCGCCCGCGCACCGCCTCGACGTCCAGCGGCCGGGCGGGCCGGCGGCGCTGGGCGGGGCGGACGGTGCCGACCGTGTGCACGGTGCGCTCGGCGCCCTCGCCGGTGGCGACGGTGAACGAGCCGTGCTCGGCGCTGAGGGTGAGCCGGACGGCACGGCTCTCCTCGTCCGGCAGGAACAGCGCCTTGCGCAGTTCGATGTCGGCCAGCGCGGCGTCCGTGCCGCCGGTGAGCGCGCGGACCGCCTGGACGGCCATCTCCAGGTAGCCGGCGGCCGGGAACAGCACGTCGCCCTGGATCCGGTGGTCCTCCAGGTAGGGCAGGGCCTCGGCGTCCAGCCGGGCCTCCCAGGCCGGTTCGGCACCGGGCAGCCGACGGCCGAGCAGTGGGTGGTCGACCTGCCCGCGCCGGACCTGCTCGACCGGCTTCGGCTCCACCCAGTGGCGGTCGCGCCGGAACGGGTAGCGCGGCAGCGGGACGATCCGGCCGGCGGGCTGGAGCGCCGACCAGTCGAGCGCCACCCCGAGGTTGTGCAGCGCGGCCAGCGAGGCGGTGAAGACGGCCCGCTCGTCCTCCTGGCGGCGGATCGAGGGCAGGGTCCGCACCTCGGGCCGGTCCGCCGTGCCCGGGTGGGCCTCGACGGTCTCCTGGATCGAGCGGCCGAGCACCGGGTGCGGGCCGATCTCCAGAAACAGGCTGTAGCCGTCGTCGGCCAGCCGCTCCACGGCCTGCCGGAAGCGGACGCTGTCGCGGACGTTGTGCCACCAGTACCCGGCGTCGAGCTCGGTGCCGTGCGCGGTGCCCTCACGGCCGGTGAGGTAGAGCGGGACCTGCGCCGGGCGGGCCTTGAGGTCGGCCAGCGACTCCAGCAGCTCGTCCTTGATCAGCTCCATCCGGGCGCTGTGGTACGGGACTTCGACGGTCAGCGGCCGGGCGAAGACCTGCTCGGCGGTGAGCGCCGCGGCGAGCTCGGCCAGCGCCGCCTCGTCGCCGGCGAGGGTGAGCGAGCCGGGGCTGTTGACGGCCGCGACCGAGACGGCGTCCCCGTACGGGCGGAGCCGGCGCAGCGCCTCGGCCTCGGTGAGCGCGACGGCGAGCATGCCGCCGGTGCCGGCGAGCTTCTGCTGGAGGCGGCTGCGGTGGACCACCACCTTGACCGCGTCGGCCAGGTCGTAGACGCCGGCCTCGTGGAAGGCGGCGACCTCGCCGGTGGAGTGGCCGACGATCGCGTCCGGCCGCACGCCCCGGCTGCGCCAGAGCGCGGCGAGGCCGATCTGGACGGCGAAGTTGGCCGGCTGGGCGAGCCAGGTCTCGGCCATCCGGGAGACCGGCTCGTCGGCGGCGAGTTCGTCGATCAGCGACCAGCCGGTGAGGTCGGCGAGGTGCGCGGCGCACTGCTCGACGGCCTCCCGGTAGACGGGTTCGGCGGCGAACAGCTGGCGGCCCATCGCCCACCACTGCGGGCCCATCCCGGTGAAGACCCAGGCCAGCCGGCGGTGCCGGGCCTCGCGGCGGTGGTCGGCCAGCACCCGGGGGTGCGGCTCGCCGCGCAGGTGGGCGGTGAGCGCCTCGTCCAGGGAGGTCCGGGCGGTGTGCTCGCGGGCGTCGTAGACGATCGAGAGCCGGGCGTCGTGGTGCTGGCGGCGGTGGGCGAGGGTGTGGCCGAGGTCGGCCGGGCGGGCCGGGCTGCCGCCGCGGACGCCGGCCAGTTCGGCCCGGACGCCGGCGGCCAGTTCGGGCAGCGCGGCAGCCTCCCGGGCGGTGAGCGGCAGCACCGTCCAGGCGGGGACGTCGGCGGGCTGCGCGGCGCCGATGTCGCTGCCGGCGTGGGGGCCGGCGTCGGCGGAGGGCACGGGCTCCGGCGCGGCCTCCAGCAGGACGTGCGCATTGGTGCCGCCGAAGCCGAAGGAGTTGACCCCGGCCCGGGCCGGTCCCTCGTGGGCCGGCCACGGGGTCGGCTCGGTGGGGATCCGGTAGGGCAGGGTGTCCGGGTCGATCGCCGGGTTGAGCCGTTCCAGGTTGATGTGCGGCGGGATGGTCCGGTGCTTCAGGGCGAGCGCGGACTTGATCAGCCCGGCCAGTCCGGAGGCGGACTCGGTGTGCCCGATGTTGGTCTTGACCGAGCCGACGTAGCAGGCGTCACCGGGGCGCCGGCCGACGGCGAGCGCCCGGGCCAGTGCGTTCGCCTCGATCGGGTCGCCGACCGGGGTGGAGGTGCCGTGCGCCTCGACGTACTGGAGGCCGCCGGGGGTGATCCCGGCCTCGGCGCAGACCCGCTCGATCAGGGCGACCTGGGCGTCCGGGTTGGGCACCGTGATGCCGTTGGTCCGGCCGTCCTGGTTGACGCCGCTGCCGATGACCACGGCGTGCACCGGGTCGCCGTCGCGCAGGGCGTCGGAGAGCCGCTTGAGCGCCACCACGGCGACGCCCTCGGCCCGGACGTAGCCGTCGGCGGCGGCGTCGAAGGTGCGCGAGCGGCCCTGCGGGGAGAGGAAGCCGCCCTTGGTCTCGGCGATGGTGTACTGCGGGGCGATGTGCAGCAGGGTGCCGCCCGCCAGCGCCAGGTCGGTCTCGCCGCGCTGCAGGCTTTGTGCGGCGAGGTGGACGGCGACCAGCGAGGAGGAACAGGCGGTGTCGATGGAGACGCTGGGACCCCGGAAGTCGAAGCAGTGCGAGATCCGGTTCGACACCATCGTCATCATGGTGCCGGTGGCGGTGTGCGCGGCGAGCGTGTCGAAGGAGAGGTCGGAGAACTGGACGATCTTGTAGTCCAGCGTGAACGCGCCGACGTAGACGCCGACCTCGCGGCCGGCCAGCTCGGCCGGCTTCTGCCCGCCGTCCTCCAGCGCCTCCCAGGCCACCTCCAGCAGCTTCCGCTGCTGCGGGTCCATGTGGTCGGCCTCGCGGCCGCTGATGCCGAAGAACGCCGGGTCGAACTCGTCGAAGCCGTCGATGTAGCCGCCCCGGCCGCCGACCAGCCGGCCGGGCTTGGCCTTGTCGCGGCTGCCGAGGGTGGCCACGTCGTAGCGGCTGCGCGGGGTGGGGGTGATGCAGTCCTTGCCGTCGACCAGGTTCTGCCAGAACGCCCGGTGGTCGCAGGCCCCGCCGGGCAGGCGGAGGCCGATCCCGATGATCGCGATCTTCTCCCGCCCGGCGGCGGACGGGCCGGCGGGTGCGGGGCGTTCGGAGAGTTCCGGGGAGGTGACGAAGCGGGAATCCGTCATGCGAGTCGAGTCCTTGGGTCGCTGCGTTCGCGCGTGCGGGCGGGGTGCGGGAGCGCCGCGCGCGCCGGGGGACACGGGCCGTGCGCCGGTTCCGGGCAGGCCGGACGTCGGGTCGGCCGAAGGGGACGAGCCGGTGGTGAGGAGGGTCGGTCGATGCCAGAGCGTCAGGTGCGGGAGCGTCGGGTACGGACCGCTTCGAGTGCGGGCGGGTCGGACGCGGGAGGGGCAGGGATGAACGGGTCGGACGCGCGAGGGCGAGGTGCGGGAGGGTCAGGTCGAGCCGGTCGGGGAGCCCTCGGCCCGGGCTGGTCGGCGCCAGGCCTGGAGGTGGCTGGCCACCACCCGGCCCGTGGCGGGGAAACCGCCCGGATCGGCCAGCCCCACCGCGGCCGGACGGCGCCCCGGCCGCCAGGTGAAGCTGCCGAAGGCGTGGTCCCACACCGAGAGGTCGGAGCCGTAGTGGCCGGCCTCCGACAGGTCGGTGCTGTGGTGCAGCCGGTGCTGCTCGGGCCCGGCCAGCACATGGTTGAGCGGGCCGAGCCGGACGTCGATGTTGGCGTGCACGAAGTAGCCCTGGGCCACGACGAACAGGCCCACCACGAACACCGCCGGCTCCGAGAACCCGGCCAGGGCCAGCGAGAACTGGACACAGCCCTGGGTGAGCAGGACGTCCAGCAGGTGGTTGACCCCGTTGTTGCCGACGTTCACCTTGTCGGGCACGTGGTGCACCCCGTGCAGCCGCCAGAGCCTCGGGTTGGTGTGGCACCAGCGGTGGACCAGGTAGTTGGCCAGCGAGCCGAGCAGCAGCGCGCCCGGGATCTCCGCCCAGAGCGGCAGCACCCCGTGGACCGGCGCCGCCCAGCCGACGAGGGCGGAAACGGGCACCTGGGACAGGGCCCCACCGATCATCGTCAGCACGAAGTACACGCCGTACCACCCCCACTCACGCGCGTTCGGAACCCAGTCCGGTTCGTACGGAATCAGCCGTTCGAGCAGCGCCATGTACCCGATCGTCCCGAGCAGGAAGAGCTGATTCGCCCGGCCGAGATCCCAGCGCAGCCGCAGGGTGGCGGCCGATATCACGACCAGTCCGACCAGCAGGAACGGGTAGGCGCCATGACGCACAGCGGTTCGAAGCTGCTCCCCCATGACATCCCCCTTCGCGGCCGACAGTCGAACGATCACCGAAAGTGTTCGTTCAGATACTAATGGCGCCTGGAACCCGTGGCGAGGCATTTTCGAGGGGAATCATGGAATTCTCGATTTGTCTGATGATCTACAGACAAACAATATGTCAGGATGCCTAGAAATTGAGCCACCTACGGAATACGGCAGGTTATTTGATGAAGGAATCATCATTCCGGAGCTCTGCCGACGGCTACTGGGACCCGCTGCCCACGGCCCGGCGGCTGCTCGCCGAGCAGCCGTTCCTGGACCAGTTCGAAGGCCTCTGGCGGGAACGCAACTGGCGGAACGTCCCCGGGCCGTTCTACGGCGCCCGTACGGACACCTTGGAGATGGGCCGGCAGGACGCGCCCTTCCACATCGTCTACGACGACGACGGCCGGGAGTTCGTCTACCGCCAGCCGACCGACCCGGCACAGGTCCGCGACCTCCTGTACGGCTGCGTCATCGGCCACGGCGGCCACGCGATGGACGGCGACGACCACTGGACCGTCCCGGGCGTCCGCGAGTGGTGGCACGACCGCAGCCGGGTCCGGCAGTGGGCCGCCACCACCTCCGACGGGCTCGCGCGGCTCGGCGGCCGCTACCGGGAGCACCACCGGGACGCCGCGCAGGGTCTGCGCGACTACATCGCCCATCTCGACGGCGGCCTGGACGACTACCTGCGCGCCTACCTCTTCTGGCTCGCCGAGCGCCGCCCGCCCCGCCCGGGCGAGGCCCGGCCCGACCTGGTACTGCCCCACCGCCGTGCTCCCGTACCGCCCGCCACTCCGGCGGTTCCGGCCGTTCCGGCCGGCGGCGCTCCGCTGCTCGCGGGCTACTTCGTGACGGCCCCCGAACCGCTGACCGGCCTGGACGTCCCGCACGAGCGGCTGACCACGGCCTGCGACTGCCTGCTCGACCGGCTGCCGGTGGACGGCTGCTGGTTCGACACCCCGCAGGAGGCCCTGGACGCCTGCGCGACGATCCAGCTGCCCGCCGGAGCCCGGCTGTTCGCGCTGCTGGTGCCCCCCGAGCACGCCGACGGCCTCGTCCGCGCCATCCGCGCGTCCGCGGTGTACGAGCCGGTGCTGCTCGCCCACCTGGACCGCCCGGCCGGCGCCGGCCCCGCCCCCGAAGTGGCCTCCGGCGGACGCCGGATCGGCTGGGAGGTACTCGGCCACGAGGACGGCATCCTCCACAGCTGGCTCTGCAACGACCTCTACCAGGACGCCGTGCGCGACCTCGGGGTGACCACCGACGAGCGCGGGCTCCTCCCGTCCCGCGAGCCCGCCGACCGCCTCGCCGCCTGGGCCAACGCCCGCGACGACACCAAGCCGGTCACCTGGTTCCCGGCCGCCCTCGTCGAGTGGGACACCCCGATCGAGAGCCGCTTCGTACCGATCGTCCCCGCGCCGCCCGTCCCCACCCCCATCCGCTGGTGGGAGCGCTTCCTCGAGCTGTGAACCCCGAGACCGGTGAACCCCCGGACCCGTGCACCCCGAGCCCTGTGCCCCGAGCCCTGTGCCCCGACCGGGTCGGCCTCACCCGCCGGGTCGGCCCAGGGTGTGGCGCAGCCGGTGCGGGACGGAGGTGAAGGAGCCCCGGAGGGCCACGGCGGCGGCGTGCCGGGGCCGGCCGGAACATTGGCGACGGCCCAGCCCGGCGGGCGGCGGGCCGGATCGGCGGTGCCCAGGTAGCCGGCGGCGGGCGACCGGCCGAAAACCTGCCGCGGGCGGCCCGGGGCGGGAGCCGGACCACCCCCGTCCACGCCCGCGCACCCGCGCCCCGCGCACGCCCGTCACCGGCCGACGCGCGCCTCGCGGAACGGACCCGGGTCGCCGACCGGCTCGGCGACGGCCTCCTCGACGCCCTGCCCGCCGAGCTTCTCCAGGACCGTCTCCAGCAGTTCGGTGTCGCAGTAGATGTGCAGCTCGGTGATCCTGCCCCACTTGATCCGGACCACGTGCACCCCCTGGTTGGAGTAGTGGTTGCCCTCCCGGTCGGTGAGGTGGTCGACCCACTCGGCGAAGGCCACGGTGTCCCAGGGCCAGCCCTTGGCGACCACCTTCTTGAGCTCGAAGCGCAGGTCGGGCATGACCTCGGCCAGCCGGTCGTACCACCGCTGGATCTGCTCGGCGCTGTGCCGCCCGCCGGACAGCGCGTGCCGTCCGGAGAACCAGTGCTCCGCGTCGGGGGTGAACTGCCGCACGATGGCCCCGTAGTCGCCGCGGTCGACCGCGGCGAAGGAGTTGCGGAGGTTGCGCCGGACGATGGCGTGATACACGTTTCCACCTCGGGTCTCAGTGTGACGGTCGCGCGTGGTGACGGTTCGTCAACACCCTACGACTTCTCGACGACCAGCGGCGGCGCCCCACCCTCGCGCAGCCCGAAGCGCTCGTGGAGCCAACGCAGCGGGGCGGGCGCCCACCAGTTCCAGCGGCCGAGCAGCCGCATCAGCGAGGGCACCAGCAGGGCCCGGACGATGGTGGCGTCCAGCAGCACGCCCAGCGCGGTGCCCAGGCCCAACTCCTTGATGAACACGATCCGCGAGGTGGCCAGCGCGCCCAGCGCCACGCAGAACAGCACGGCGGCGGCCGTCACCACCCGCCCGGTGCGGCCGAGTCCCTGGGCGACCGACTCGGTCTCGTCGGCCCCGGCGTCGCGCGCCTCCTTGATCCGGGCGAGCAGGAAGACGCCGTAGTCGGTGGAGAGCCCGAACACCATCGCGAACAGCAGCACCGGCTGGGTGGCGTCCAGCGCGTTCTGCGCGTCGGCACCGAACAGCCCGGCGCCATGGCCCCATTGGAAGACGAGGACCAGGATGCCGAAGGTCGCGGCGAGGGTGAGCAGGTTCATCAGCACGGCCTTGAGCGGCAGCACCAGCGAGCCGGTCATCAGCAGCAGCACCAGCACGCTGGTGAGGAGGACGATCAGCGCGGCGGCCGGGAGCCGGCCGGTGAGGCTGTCCTTGAGGTCGACGTAGCCGGCGGTCTGCCCGCCGACCAGGACCTCGTCCGGCCCGGGGAGCGCGCGCACATCCTTGACCAGGGCCTGGCTCCGCCCGCTGAGGCCGGGCTCCTCGGGGGTGACCTGGAGCAGCCAGGTGCCACCGTCCAGCTGCGCGGCCGGGGCGACCGAGGCGGCGCCGGGCAGGGCGGCGATGCCGGCGCGCAGCGCGTCCACCCGCTGCCGCGCGACGTCCCCATCCCCGGCCCCGCCCTCGCCCTCGCCCCCGGCCCCGGCCCCAGCGGTGGCGACGACGACCTGCACGGACTCCAACGGATCGGCGGGGAAGTCGGCGCGCAGGGTGTCGTCGACCACCCGGCTGCTCGCGCCGGCCGGCAGCGAGGCGGGACCGACCGTGGTGAAGGCGACCTTCAGGAACGGCAGGCCGAGCACCACCAGCAGCGCGCTCGCGCCGATCGCTACCAGCGGGGCGCCCCGCATCACGCCGCGGGCCAGCGCGAACCAGCCGCCGTCGGTGTTCTCCGGAGCCTCCAGCGAACGGCGCAGGCGGGCCGGGGCGAGGGCGTCGATGTGCCGGCCGAGCAGCCGCAGCATCGTGGGCAGCACCAGCAGCGCCACCAGCAGCGCGGACGCCGACACCAGCAGGCCGCCGACCGCCATCGAGTAGAGGAAGCGCTGGCGGAAGACGAACAGCGAGGCCATCGCGGCGCTCACGGTCAGCGAACTGAACAGGATGGTGCGGCCCGCGGTGCGCAGGGTGGCCTCGACCGCCCGGCCGACGTCCGGGTCGGCCGCCAGCTCGCTCCGGAAGCGGGAGACGATCAGCAGGCTGTAGTCGATGGCGAGGCCGAGGCCGAGCGCGGTCACCAGGTTGAGCGAGAAGATCGACACCGGGGCGACCAGCCGGTCGACCAGCCGCAGGCCGAGCAGGGTGAGGACGACGTTCAGTCCGCCGATGACCAGGGGCAGCGCGGAGGCCACCAGGCTGCGGAAGATCCACAGCGAGAGCACGAACAGCACCGGGAAGGCCAGGAGTTCGGCCCGCTCCAGGTCGTTCTGGACGGTGCTGACAACCTGGTTGCCGACCACCTCGCTGCCGCCCAGCCGGACACTCGGGTCGCCGTCCAGCGCGGCGGACAGCCGGTCGACGGTGTCCTGGTAGTGGTCCCCGGCGCCGTCCTTGAGCCGGCCGACCACGATCGTCCGGGTGCCGTCCCGGGAGACCAGTGCCCGGTCCTGCGCCTGGTAGTACGTCAGGACATCGGCGAAGACCGGGTCGCCGGACATCAGGTCGGCGACCTTCGCGACCTCGTCACGGGTGCGCAGGTCGTCCACCGGGGCGCCGGTGTCGACGAGGGCGATGATGCCGCCGTCGCTCCGGATGCCGGTGGCCGCACCGATCCGCTCCTCGGCCCGGGCGCTGCCCGATCCCGGGGTGACGAAGTCCGGGTTGCCGCCGGTCAGCGAGGTGACGACGGGGGCGCCGAAGAAGGCCGCCGCCGCGGCCACCGCGACGGCGCCCAGCAGCATCAGCCGGGCGTGCCGGTTCGCCAGCCGTGCGATCAGGTCCATCATGCGTGGCTCCTCGGCCGGGTCGCCGCCGGCGGGTCGGCCTTCTCTGCGGGGACCCCGCCGCGCTCGGTGGCCGGCGGGTCGGCGTTCATCCGGCGGACGAGCCTGCGCAGCAGCGCCCGGTAGGAGAAGTGTTCGACCTGGAGCCAGTGCCGCTCGGAGTCGTAGTACCGGAGGCCGCCGTTCAACTGCGCCGCCGCCATCGGCGTGGCCTTGGCCCGCCTGAACCGGGCGGCCCGCTGCGGGTCGGTCCGCAGCAGGTGCAGATAGCGGGCCATGAGCTGCGACTGGTAATCCATGATCGGCCAATTGCCGGTGGAGGTCTGGAAATATCCGATGACGAAAAGGTTGTCGTATTCTGGATGGAAGGCGCCGAGGTGCAATTGCGGGGTGCGCCCGTTCCAGTTCAGGTGCTTGCGGTCGATGAAGGGGAATTCGGCCATCCGGTATCCGGTGGCGTAGACGATGACGTCGTACGCCTCCTCGCTTCCGTCGGTGAACTTCACCCGATCGCCCAGGAGTTCGGCGATGTCGGGCTTGGCGACGAGGTCGCCGTGGCCCAGTTGGTAGAGCAGCGTCGAGTTGATGACGAAATGCTCCTCGAGCAACTTGTGGGACGGCTTGGGAAGCCCGTACCGCTCCGGCTGTCCGGCGCTGTTGAGCCGCAGCAGGAGACTACCGAAGAAGCGCACCACGGGCCGGGGCATCCGCCACTTCAGTACGCCCTCGTACAGTACGTCCGTCGGCATGCCGAACAGGTATTTCGGCCAGTAGTAGCAGCCGCGGCGGATGCTCAGCGCGGTCGACGCGGCGTTCTGCGAGGACTCCACGGCGATGTCGCAGCCCGACGTCCCGCCGCCGACCACCAGCACCCGCTTGCCGCGCAGCGGCTCCGGGTCGCGGTACTCGCAGGAGTGGAACGCCTCGCCGTCGAACTTCCCGGGGTAATCCGGGTACCGGGGGCTCCAGTTGTGGCCGTTGGCGATCACCACCCCGGCGTACCGGCGCACTTCGCCCCCGTCGAGGGTGACGAGCCAGTCGGGCGAGCCGTCCCGGCGCTCGATCCATTCCACCGTTCGGCTGAACTCGACGCGTTCGTGGACGCCGAAGTGCTCGGCGTAGGAACGCAGATAGGCGTGCGCGTGCTCGCGGCCGAGGTAGGTCGGGTAGTGCGCCGGGATCGGGAAGTCGTCGTACTGGATGTAGGGCTTGGAGGTGATGAGGTGGACCGAGTCGTAGGCGGCGCTGTGGGTGTTGCCGCCGTACCAGGTGCCGCCGACGTCGTCCGCGCGCTCGATCACGTCGAACTCGAACCCGAACTCCCGCAGGTTCTTTCCGGCGGCCAAGCCACCCGCCCCGGCGCCCACGACGCAGTAGGCGTCGGAGCGGTCGACGATCGTGGTCAACGGTCCCCCTGGTGGTGTCCCCCGTGCCTCGGGCACGGTGAGTGGTCGGCGTCAGCGGTAGCGCAGGCCCGCCACCCGGAGTACGGGCGGGCGCGGCCGGAGATCCTCGGTGACGCCCCGGCCGGTCCGGTCGTGGCCGGTCCGGTCGTGCCCGGTCCAGTCCCGGCCGTCCGGGCTGCCGGTCAGCAGGACGGCGGCGCCGACGGCCGACCGCTCGGCGCGCAGCCGCTCCACGGTGAGCCGTCGCGCGTCCGCACCCGCCCCGCCCTGGACGAGCCAGCCGGCCCGCAGCACGTTCTCCACCTGGTTGAGCGGGAGCGCCGCGCCCGGGGCCGGCGAGGCGAGCAGCAGATCGGCCGTCCGGCCCGGCTCCGCCCGGGCGTACGGGCGGCCGGTGGCCCCGTCCCGCCGCCAGGCGGCCAGCCGGAAGGCCTGCCCGGTCCAGCCGAGCGCACCGCCGCGCGGGAACGGGAGCACCTCCTCGGCGCCGCTCGCACCCGGCGGCGCCGACAGGTCCCCTTCGACGGCCGACTCGCCTTCCCGGTACACCAGTTCGGCGGAGGCGAGCCGTCGGCCGTCCCGCTCCAGCGTCACCGCGACCCGCCAGCCGCCGTCCTCGGACCGGCCGCCCTCGGCATGCCGCACCAGCTCGGCCCTCGGCCGCCCGGGGCCCACTCCCAGCAGCGGCAACTCCACCTCCAGGCCGCGCAGTTCGACCAGTCGCAGCCCGTCGCCCCGCTCCGGCAGCACCCAGTCGCCGGCCGCCCGCAGGTACTCCAGGCAGAGCGAGACCGGCAGCGCCGGCTCGCCGGCCACCCGGAAGTCGTCGCAGCAGGGCAGCTCCCCGGCCCGCAGCACATGCGCCGTGGTGAGCGACCCGTGCGGCCGGAAGCGCACCGGCTCGCCCAGGAAGTGCCGGGCGGCGGCCAGCCGTTCGATGCCCGGCAGCCCGGTGTCCTGCCGGTAGCCGCGCAGGACGGACGGCAGCATCGCCGGGCCGACGTCGCCGATGAACGTCGACTCACCGGTGCCGCCGGAGAACAGCTCGCGCTTCCAGTGGTACAGGCCCTCGCGGACGTCCACCGCCGACATGTAGCGCAGGGTGGCCTCGTAGTTGGTGACCATGCCGAGGCGTTCCCAGGTCGGCCAGCAGACCGTGGAGACCGGCGTGCGGCGCGCCCGGCCGGGCTGCTCGCCGTCCTGCGAGGCCCACAGCCCGAGCCGGCTGAGCGCCTCGTTGGCGGCGCCGTAGTCGAGTTGGCCGACCATGCCGCCCCAGCGGCCGGTCAGCGAGCCGACGCTGCAGAAGAACACCGACGGCGGCCGGCCCTCGACCGCCCGCAGCAGGTTGAGGAAGCCCCCGACCTTGACCCGGACGACCAGTGAGACGATCTGCCCGGTCTTGCCCGGCAGCCGGACCGGGACGTCCACGCCCGCGTTGTGCACGACACCCGCCAGCCGGTCGCCGGCCTCGTCGACCAGCCGGGCGGCCTGCTCCGGGTCGGTGATGTCGCACCGCACGTAGTCGATCCGCAGGCCGTCCGCGCGGGCCGAGGCGAGGTTCGTCCACAGCTCGCGCCGCCGGGCCAGCTCCTCCAGTTCGGCGCGGACCCGCGGCACCCGGCGCCCGGCCACCGCCTCGCGCAGCCGCTCGTCCCGGTACCGCCGGAACTCCCGGTCGTCCAGCGCCAGCGCCGGGGTGGCCCCGGCGTCGGGCGGCGCGCCTCGGCCGCTCACCACGACCCGGGCGCCGAAGTCCTCGGCGAGCGAGCGGGCGAGGGCGAAGCCGATGCCGCGCCCGCCGCCGGACATCACCACGGTGTCGCTGGGCCGCAGCGCGCGCACCGCTGGGCCGGGCCGCTCGTGGCGGGCCCGCAGGCTGTAGCGCCGCCCGTCGCGGTGGCCGATCTCGAACGCGCCCCAGCGGTAGAGCTCCCGGCTCACCAGGTCGCCGACCTGCTCCGCCGCGTGCTCGGCGGTGAGGTCGAGGATCCGGATGTTGCAGTTGGGCACCTCCCGGGGCAGGCCCTTGGCGAGCCCCGCCCACAGGCCGCCGAGCGGCTGCTCGACCCGGTCCGGGCCGAAGCCCATCCGGCCGCCCAGCCGGGTGACCGGCAGGTAGAACAGCCGCTCGGCGTCGGTCTCGGCCACCCAGTCCGCGCAGCAGGCCCGGAGCAGCGCGAAGGTCTGCCGCAGCGGCCCCTCCCAGGCGTCCGTCCCACCCCCGTCGAAGGGCTCCTCCAGATTGAGGTCGACGATGCCGTCGATCCGCCCGGCCGCGGTGTGCAGCGCCTCGGCGGCCTCGGTGAAGCCGTCCCGCTGCCCCTCCGCGGGCAGGGCGAGCCGGTGCACGGCCGCCCCGGCGGCGGTCAGCGCCGTGCCGACCGCGGCGGCGGTGGCCTCCCGGCCGCCGACCACCGCGATCGAGCGTCCGCGCAGCCCGGGGGCGGCGCCCGGCGGGAGCGCGGCGGTCTCCACCGGCTCCCACACATGGCGCCGCACCGGGCGCACCGATCCGTCCTGGGGGTACTCCACCACCGGCGCGGCCAGGGCCCGCGCCGGGGCGGCCGGTTCCTCGATCGTCATCGGGCGGGTCACCGCTTCCTCGGCTCCACGACCAGGCGGATGCCGTCGACCGGGCGGAGGGAGACCAGCGTGCCCGGCGTCGGCCGGTGGTCGGGGACCGGCCGCAGCCGGAAGCGCTGGGCGACCATGGCGAGCGTCAGGTGCGTCTGCACCAGCGCCATCCGGTTGCCGACGCACTTGCGCTGCCCGCCGCCGAACGGGAAGTAGGCGTACCGGGGCTGCCGGGCGCGGTTCTGTTCGGTGAAGCGCTCCGGGTCGAAGCGCTCCGGGTCGACCCAGAAGTCCGGGTGCCGGTGGGTGACGTACGGGACCATGAAGACGCTGCCGCCGGCCGGGACGTGCCAGCCGTTGACGTCGTCCTCCCCGACGGCGTCGCGCGGGTACACCCAGATCGGCGGGTGCAGCCGCAGCGTCTCGGCGGCGACCATCCGGGTGTACGGGAGGTTCTCGAGGTCCGCGATGCCGGGCACGCGCCCGCCGAGCACCCGCTCGACCTCCTCGTGCAGCCGCTCCTGCGCCTCCGGGTTCCCGGCCAGCTCGTACAGCGCCCAGGCCAGGCCGGTGCCGGTGGTCTCGTGGCCCGCCATGAAGACGGTCATGATCTCGTCCCGGAGCTGCTGCGCGGTCCACTCGCCGCCGCTCTCGTCGCGTGCCCGCAGCAGCAGGGTGACCAGGTCGGTCAGCCCCTCGTGCCGGCCCGCCCGGTGGGCCTCGACGATGCCGTCCACGACCTCGTGCAGCACCCGGCGGGCCCGGCGGATCCGCCGGTTGTACGGGGTCGGCACGAACTCGGGGGTCAGCTGGTCGAGGGTGCCGCGGAAGACCATGGCCTCGACGGCGGTGACCATCGCCGGCCCCACCCGGTCGCTGACCGGGTGGAGGTCGGTGTCGAACATGACCTTGCCGAGGGCGCCGAGGGTGAGGTCCATCATCTCCGGCACCACGTCGATGCCGGTGCCGTCCGGCGCGCTCCGCTCCCACCGGTCGAGGACGAGTGCGGTGGAGTCGGTCATGGTGCTCGCCATGCCGTCGACGGCGGCCTGGTGGAACAGCGGGTTGACCACTCGGCGGTGCTGCTTCCACTCCTCGCCGTCGAGGGTGAGCAGGCCCGTGCCCATGAAGATCCTGAAGGCGTCGTAGCCCTTGCCGCGGACGTAGTTCCGGCTGTTGTCCTGGAGGACGTACCGGATGTTGTCCGGGTGGTAGTTGAGGTGGACGGTGAAGTAGCCGAGCGGCAGCCTGACCATGTCGCCGTAGGTCCGGTTCAGCTCGGTGAACAGGGCGGGCGCGTTGCGCTGGAACCTCCGCAGGTTGCCGGGGACGGTCCACGGGCCGCGCGGCCCCGGGGCGGGGCGGGCGGGGCGTGGGGCCGCGGGCGGCGCGGGGCGGCGGGGCGGGCGGGGCACCCGCTCCGTGACCGTGGCCGCGTCCGGGTTCGTGGTGCGCCGGGGGTCGGTGGTCACCGGCGTCGGCCCACCGGCCGCGCCGGCCTCAGCTTTTCCCGTCGGAGCCACCACCTCGTCGCACTCGGTCGCGGGGGACGCCCCGGCCGCCTCCGCCGTGGTCAGGAACCTGCCGGTCCGGCGGTCCAGATAGCCCATCAGCGTCCAGTCCAGGTCCTTCATCTGGAGCAGCACCCGCCCGTCCGGCCGGACCGCGACGAAGCGGTTGCCCCGGCCCGCGTCCCGCCCGTCGGCCTGCGCGTCGGGCAGCACCGCGTACAGGTCGAGCCGTCCGTAGCGCCGCGCGACCTCGCCGTCGCCGCCGTGCTCGTAGACGTCGATCCGGCCGATGCCCAGCGGGGCGGCCAGCGGGACCAGGTCGCCGTCGACCAGGGCGAGCACCCCGGTGCGGGCGAGGCCGTCGAGGAGCAGCACCGGGATCCCGAAGCTCCCGAACACCCGGTGGTCGGCGGGAAGTTCGAGGTTGTAGGTGGCCCGCCTGCCGTCCGGGTGCAGCCGGGTGTCGGTGGTCGATACGAACAGGTCGGTCAGCCGCACCGGCGAGCCCTGGACGTGGTACGGATCGGGGACCGGCGTCTCCGCCGCCGGGTGCCACGCCCGCCAGTGCGGCGCCTGCGGCAGATCACCGGCCAGCAGTACCCGCACCTCGAAGTGCGGCCGGTCCTCGACCAGCACGGTGCCGTTGGGCGCCACCACGTCCTGGGTGATCCGCACCGCCACCACCGCCTGGCCGAGGTCGGCCCGGCGCTCCACGACCTCGGCGCGGATCTTCTTGCGCAGCCCGGCCCGGTCCGTCTCGCGGACCTTGAGGAAGTGCCGGAAGCGCAGGTCCTCGAAGGCGTACACCTTGAGCTCCGGCACCAGCCAGGAGGCCGCCTCGAAGGCGATCTCGGTGACGAAGGCGCCCGGCAGGGTCGGTGTGTCGCCGACCCGGTGGTGGCGCAGGTAGTCGTCCCGCTCCAGGTCGAAGACCCGCTCGAAGAGGACCGCGTCCGCCGTTCGCTCCAGGACCTCGCCGAGGTAGAACGGCGGCGCCGGCTCCGCCCCGTCGGCCGGCCGCTCGCCGGGCACGTCCAGCGGCGAAACCGCTTGCGGCGCCCCCGGGTCGAGGAGTCCGGGCAGCAGCCGCCGCACCGCCCCGCGCTCCGCCGCACCGAGGTGCACGGTGTACGGCGAGGCCTTGGCCAGGTTCAGCTCGCGGATGAAGTGGTGCACGCCCTCGGCGGTGCTCATCGCGGAGTACAGCCCGCTCTTCTCGAAGTAGGCCTTGGTCAACTCATCCGCTCCCAGGCCGGCTTCGCTCCACAGCGTCCAGCCCACGGTGAACTCGTGGCTGCCCAGCACCTGGTGGTGGTAGGTCGCGGCGGAGCCGAGGAAGTCGTTGCCCGAGGCGTAGTCGGCCTCGCCCACCTGACCGGTCAGGCCCAGCAGCGAACCGAAGTTGCACCAGGCGCGCGGCGGCCGGCCCCGCAGGGCGTGCTTGAGGTTGGCGTAGCCCAGCACCTTCAGGTCGCGCACCTGTCGGAACTCCGCCGGACTCTTGGTCGCGATCGGCGCCGAGCGGTTCAGCCCCGCCGCGTTGACCAGCAGGTCGATCCGCCCGGCCTCGGCGTGGATCCGGTCCATCGCGGCCGTCACCTGCGCGCGGTCGGTCACGTCGCAGGGCACGTAGTGCACCGCGTCCGCGCCGCTGTGCCCGGCGATCCGGCGCAGGTTGGCCCGGACCACCCGCGCCTGGCCGATCCGCTCGTACGCGCGGCTGAGCTGCGCGGGGTTGCGGCCGGTCCGCAGCGCGAGCTGCTTGCGGATGTAGTCGGCGCGGCCCTTGGCAAAGGCCTCGTCGTCGAGCTCCAGGTACTCGGCCGGGTGGGAGTCCACCGGGTTGCTGCCGAGCACGTACACCCGGGGGCGGAAGTGCCGGGCGAGCTCGGTGAGCACCTCCGCGGTGATGCCGCGCCCGCCGCCGACCGCGACCACGACGCCGTCCGGCCCGAGCGCCGCCTCCCCCGGCGGCACCAGCTCACCGGGTTCCTCGGCCAGGGTGACGGTCAGCCGCCGCCCGTCGGCGTAGAAGACCGACGGCGCCCCGCGCCGGTACGCGGACTCCCGGCCCGCCTGGGCGACCCCGGTGGCGGCCTCCCGCGCGCCGGTGACCAGCGCGTACGTCAGGCAGTGCGGCGCGTACTCCAGGTGGATCACCTTGAACAGGCCGGTGAACATGCCCGTGAACGGGTGCGGGGTCCGGTCGGTCATCGCCCCGAGGAAAAGCCCGACGCAGCTCGCGCCGCCGACCCCGCCGACCCCGCCGACCAGCGTCGCGTGCCGCTGCCGCACCGTCAGGAACACCAGCTCGTGCAGGGCGCCGAGCGCCGCCGCCTCCGCCGGGCCGACCGTCCGCGCACCGGACAGGTCGGTGATCACCCTGATGTGCCGGATCCGCCGCTGCGGATCCGCCTCGTCCAGCAGCCCCTGGAGCGCCTCGCCGTCCGGCACGTGGCGGACCCCGGGACCGCCGGGCACCGTGGACAGCACCAGGGTGCCCGGCGGGGCTCCGGCCGCCGCCACCGTCCGCGGCCGGTCGGTCAGCACCATGGTGGGCTCCGCGGGCCAGAACGCCACCTCGGCGCGGACCGGCTCGCCCGGCGTCGCGGTCAGCCCCGGCACGTACCGGGTGATCAGCAGCGGGTGCCGGTCGCCGTAGCGCCGCTCGCCGTAGAAGGTGGACGGCACCCGGGTACCGGCCTCGGCCGGACGGGCGGGCACCGGGTCGGCGGTCGCCCCGGGGGCGGAGACCCGGACGGTGAGATCGGGCGCGCCGCTCTCACCGCGGCAGACCACCAGCGCGTCCCGCTCGGCCGGCTCCCTCCCCAGCACCTGCAGGATGCCGATCGCCCCCTCGGCGCCCAGGTAGCAGGCATCACGGCCGGTGCGCACGGCGCCGCACTCGACGGTCGGCACGGACGGCGCCGAGGGCTCCTCCGCGGACGGCGTGTCCAGGTAGCCGAGCACCTCCAGCCCGGCCGCCGCCGCGGTCTCCTCGGTCACCAGGGCGAACAGGACGGCGCCCTCGGCCAGGACGCTGCGTCCGTCGAGGGCCTCGTCCAGCAGCCGGCGCACCTCGTCGGTGCTGTTGCCGTTGATGCCGCCGACCAGCGCCATCGTCAGCTCGCCCTGCCGCAGGTAGCGGATGGCCACGTCGATCGCGCTCAGGGTCGAGGTGAACCCCGTGTCGACCGTCATGTTGAGACCCTTGAGGTCGAAGTAGTTGGCGACCCGGGCCGGGATCACGTTCGGCATCATGCCGGGGAAGGAGTCCTCGCTGGACGGCGGGACCAGCCGCCGCACCTCGGCCCCGAGCCGCTCCAGCACCTGCGGCAGCCACGGCGCCGCGGCCGGCGCGGGGTCTGCCCCGAGCGCGACGGTGAGGTCGTCCAGGTAGCAGCGCATCGCGTAGAGCGTCGCGTTGCGGGTCGCCCCCAGGTGGCCGAGCACCACGCCCGTGGTCTCGCGGTTGTCCTCCCAGAACGAGCCCAGGCCGTCGCGCAGCCGGTGGGCGCACTCGAGGATCATCAGCTGGCAGCGGTCGATGCCCCGCATCGTGCCGGGGGGCATCCGGACCTGCCGGAACGACGGCAGCGGGTAGGCCTCGCCGAAGGACAGGTCCTCCGGCCCCGCCTCGCCCAGTCGGCCGGCCAGGTCGTCGGCGCTCCCGCTGCCCGGCACGTGCACCGTCCGCGCCACGATCGCGATCCGCTGCGGCGGCTGCCGGCGCGCCTGCCGCGGCTCCGGCCGCACGGTCCTCGCCGCTCCCGCGACCGGCGGCTCCTGGACCACCAGGTGCGCGTTGGTGCCGCCGAAGCCGAAGCCGGAGACGGCGGCGGTCCGGCGGCGCCCGCCGCGCGGCCACGGCACCGGTTCGGTCGGCACCACCAGGTTGGAGCCGCCGATCGCGAAGTCCGCCGGGGTCCCGGTGAACCGGTGCTGCGGCGGGATCACCTCGTGCCGGAAGCCCAGCACGACCTCGATCAACGAGGCCACGCCGGCTGCCCAACCGGTGTGCCCGATCACGGACTTGTTCGAGGTGACCACCACCGGGCCGCGCCCGGACTCGGGATCGCCCAGCGTCTCGCGCAGCGTGGTGAACTCCGCCAGGTCACCGGCCGGGGTACCGGTGGCGTGCGCGACGATCCAGTCCGGCCGCACCCCGTCCATGCCCGGGCGGTCGAGCGCGCGCCGGATCGCCAGCTGCTGGCCGGCCGCGCTCGGGGCGTAGACGGCCTTGCCCTTGCCGTCCGAGGACGAGCCGAAGCCGCGCAGGGTGGCCAGCACCCGGTCGCCGTCCCGGCGCGCCCGGCTCAGCCGCTTGAGCACGACGGTGGCGGCGCCGTCCGAGAACAGCACCCCGTCGCTGTCCTTGTCGAGCGAGCGGACCTCGCCGCTCACCGACAGGCCGTTGAGCTTGGCGAACAGGACCGAACCGCGCGGGCCCACGGCGAACGAACCGCCGCAGACCGCGATGTCGTGCCGCCCCTCCAGCAGCCCCTTGAGGCCGAGGTCCACCGCGTAGAGCGAGGACGAGCAGGCGGTGTCCACGAGCAGCAGCTCGGCGGACGGCGGCAGCACGCCGCGCATCGCGTTGAGCCCGACCCGGTGCGGGAAGAACCGCAGCGGGTCGGGCCCGCTGCGCGGGTAGTGCTCGGCCAGCCGGCGCTCGACGGTGGCGAGCGCGGCGGCGCGGTCCGCCTCCAACAGGCCCAGCCCGTCCAGGATCGGCGCCATCCGGCCGAGCACACCGGCCCGGACGGTCGCCTCCTCCAGGTGCTGGCTGCCGTCGGCGGTGTAGCCGACCAGGAACGAGCACCGGTCCTCGGGACGGCGTCCGACGCCTTCCATGGCCTGCAGCAGCGAGTGCCGCAGCCACAGCGTGGTCGACTCGACCGCGTCCGGGCCGGTCCCCGCCTCGGCCAGCTCGCGGGCCAGTCGGGGGTGCGGCACGAAGTCGGTGATGAAGGCGGAGCGCTTGGAGTAGGTCTTGTCCTCGTCGCGCCAGTCGGCCGAGTGGAACCTGTCGTTGTCCCACCGGTCGGCCGGGATCTCGACGAACCGCTCGGCGCCGTGCATCAGTTCGTGCCAGTACTCGTCGAGGTCGTTGGCGCCGGGCACCACGATGCCCATGCCGACGATGGCGATCTCGTCGTCGTCCTCCTCGGCCCGCCCCCGCCCCTGCCCCGGCTCCACGGCCCTCGCCCTCTCCCTCTCTGTCTCCCTCTCTGTCTCCCTCTCCGCTTCCTCCTCCGCCACCGGGACCGTCGGCGGGACCGGGTCCACCAGCGCGCGCGGCGGCGACAGCAGCGCCTGCCCCGTGGACAGCCCGCCGTCCGCCAGGATCACCTGGCCGGTGATCCAGCTCGACCGCGGCGAGGCCAGGAAGGCCACCACCTCGGCCAGCTCCTCCGGGTGGCCGAGCCGCCCCATCGGGGTGGCCTCGATGGTGGCGCGCTGCATCCGCTCGGCATCCGGGAACAGCCCCACGACCTCGCTGCGGAGCAGGCCGGCCGCCGCCGTGTTGACCCGGATCCCGTCGCGGGCGTAGTCGACGGCCAGATAGCGGGTCATCGCCTCCACCGCGGCCTTCGCCGGCCCGCAGGCCAGGTAGTTGGCCATCACGAACCGGCCGCCGCCCAGCGTGGAGACGTTGACGATGCTGCCCCCGCCCCGCCGCGCCATCAGCGCGGCGGCCCGCCGGGCGCACGCCAGCCCGCCCTTGAGGTTGGTGTTCAGCGCCCGGTCGAGCAGCTGCTCGGTGACCTCCTCGCCCGGCACCAGCGCGCCGTCGGCAGCGTTGTTGACGAGGACGTCGAGCCCGCCGAAGCGCTGCTCGATCTCGTCGAACATGCGGTCGACCTGGCCGCGGACAGCGACCGACGCACGGATGACGTGCGCCCGGCCGCCGGCCCGCTCGATCTCCGCGGCGCTCTCCCGGGCGGGCCCGGGAGAGCGCAGGTGGTTGATGACGACCAGCGCGCCGTCGGCGGCGAGCCGCTTGGCGATCGCCTTGCCGACGTTCCGCGCCCCTCCGGTGACCAGGGCGATCCTTCCCTCGAGTTCCCCGGACACCGGCATCACACCGATCCGCCCGAAGCGAGGATCAGGTCGGCGATCTTGCCGAGGGTGTTGTATGCGGCCGGCCGCACGTCGGAGGGCCGCGGCGGCAGCTCGTAGCGGCGGCCCACCCGCACCAGCAGCTCGGTCTGCTTCACCGAGTCCACGCCCAGCTCGGCCTCCAGGTCGGTGCCCTCCTCGAAGACTTCGGCCGGGTACTCCAGCGCCTCGGCGTAGATGTCGGCGAGCTGACGCACCAGCACCTCGCGGTCCACCCTCGCCACCGCGTCCTTCGCCTTCCCCTTCGCCCCTTCCCTCCCGTCCCCTCTCGCGCCCAGGTACGTCAGGTACGCCTCCCTGGCGAACGCCCGCACGTCCCCGCCGCGCCCGTCCCAGAACGCCTCGAAGTCCTCGGCCGGCACGTCGGACAGCAGCGCGGCCCGCAGCTGGTCGGCCGTCGAGACGCCGCCCGCGCCCGCCCGGACCGCACCCATCAGCGCGAGCCGGTCGAGCGCCCGACGCAGAAGCGCGGCGCCGCCCGCCTCGGGCAGCAGGGTCGGCACGGTGGTGACCGGGGTCGCGACGATGCGGCCGGTGATCCGGCTCAGCGCGTCCAGCGCCCCGCTCTCGACGAACACGGACACCCCGCCGGCCGCCAGCTCCCGCACCGTGTCGGCGAACCGCACCCGGGTGGTGAAGTGCCCGGCCAGCAGCTCGGTCAGCCGGTCGCCGTCCTCGTAGGCGCGGCCGAGGATCGGCGAGTGGACGGCGGTCCGCAGGGGTCGCTGACGGATGTCCGCGATGCGCTCGGCGAACTTCTCCGCCGCCGGCCCGAGCAGCGGGCTGTGGAAGGCGTAGGGCGACTTGAGCCGTGCGAAGTCGGTCTTCAGCACGGCGGCGAGCCGGCCGATGGCGTCCAGCGCCTCGGCCCGCCCGGACAGTACGGTCTGCCCGTCGTGGTTCTCGACCGCGATGCCGCTCAGCGGGTCGCCGACGAGGTCGACCAGCTTCTGCGCCCGGTCGGCGTCGGTGCCGACGGCGGCCATGTAGGCGTCGCCCGACCCGGCCTCGCCCGACCCGGCCTCGCGCAGCGCGATGCTCCGGTGGCAGACGATCTCGGCCCCCTCGGCGGGGCTGAACGCACCGGCGGCGACCAGTGCGGCGATCTCCCCGAGGCTGTGGCCGACCAGGACCTTCGGACACAGTCCGCGAGCACGCAGAACGCCGTAGGCGGCGGTGGAAGCCGCGTAGATGGCGAGCTGAAGAGCCTCCGGCGCATCCCGGAGCAACTGCTCGGTGTCCGGCGTCCGCACCGCGAGGAGCTGCTCCACCGCGTGGTCGCCGAGCAGCGGACGGGCGGCGTCACCGATCTCGGCGAGGACCGGTCCGACCTCGGGGAACTCGTCCCGCAGGTCCGCGAGGGCACGGCCATAGAAAGCGCCCTGCCCAGGAAAGAGAACGGCAATCGAGGTTTCAGGCATGATGCACAATTCCCCCAGACTCATTTGCGCGATCTGCTGCATTCGGCGCCTCGCGCCGCAATTCCTCATTTCAGACGCCGGCGCCCGAAAACGCACCAGGAAACCCGGCCCGGCCGGCACACCCTGACAGCGCAACCCGAGAAGCCGGGCAACCGGCACGCAGGACACGGCCGTTGGGATCCGTCGACACCACACGACACCAGGGCGGCCGTCGCCACCCCCTACCGCTGCACACCGGTCGAACACAGTGGAATGACCGACCCCGGCTCCACGGCCGCCGGCCACCGCCACATTCGCAATCATCGCCCTGCACAGCCGAACGCCGAAGCCCGGCGGCCGGACACTTTCACCCTAGGAATCCGCCCGACGGGAAGTCAAGAACTTTCTTGAGCCACTCTCCGGAAGCCATTCCCGACCTGCAAAGAAACCTCTCCACGGCTTCACCGAAAGGCTTGTTTCACCGGCCCCCATCAAGTCGTATCTCATGAAAAGCGTGATAGCAGAAACGCTTCCGCGCACTCTCCCCGCAGCCGCCCCGACCGCACCCGGTGCATCGAGGCAGAACCCCGCTCACCCGCACGGCCCGCGCCCGCCCGCACTCCCGCACGCCTGCCGGGGCGGATGCCGAAGGGCCGGCCCGGAAGCCCCATGCTCCCGGAACCGGCCCTTCCCGCTCTCACGGTTGGTAGCGCCCGGCCCCGGCCAGGAGGCCATCGGCCGCCCCCACGGTCCTGGCCATCTCCTTGCGCAGGCACATGAGATGGACGCAGAAGGCCTCCTTGGCGGTGGGCGGCGGCACTTCGCCCCACAGACAGGTCATCAGGTCCGAAGCCGGCGCTGTTCCCCGCCCGCAGCATGAGCTTGGCCAGGATCACCCTGCGCTTGCCGGCCGTCGACCACAGGACCCTCCCCATGCCGGACACGAACCGTGACCGGCCAATCCCGGCCATGGGACCTCAGGCACGGCAAGCCCTCTCCCGCTACCCGACAGAACGCGAAAACCCCAGGTCAGAGGAATGACCTGGGGTTTACCTTGGAGCCGCCTGCGGGATTCGAACCCGCGACCTACGCATTACGAGATCATCGGCGGTCGTGATGCGCGGTGCCGAGCCATGCCGTCTCGTGATGCTTCAGCTGATCAGAGCGCGTACGGCAGGTTGGCCCGTGCCACCCGGTGCCGCGCCGTCCATAGGCGTCCGTCCACCGACCGTCCACCAGGGACAGCCGTGAGCGACTCGACGGCGGTTTGGACCGCCTTGTCGCTTCTCTACAAGGCCCACGCTGTGACACCCACTGGCGCCCACAGCCGGAGCTGCCCTGCCGCACAGCGCTCACCAGCACGGCGCTGCGTCGAAGCGGCCCAGCTAGGCTCAGTCGGACTCGGCGTTACCGTCCTGCAGAGCAAAGGCCAGCGCTGCCAGAGTGGCGCCCTCCGACGTCTGCCAGCGGGCCGTCCCCTGGTTGGAGACCGGCCGCTCTTCCCACCTCGCCTGACCCCACATCAGCGTGACCAGCCCGGAAGGCGAGTACCGCCGACCGTCTGCCTCCCAGAGCAGCGGCTTCGTCCGGTCGTTGACCCAAGTGACCCGGGAACGCCGATCGTCCTCCGCCAACCAGTCGGCCAGGGCCTCCTGCTCGATGGAGTTCATCGACACGAAGCGCAGCGGTGTCCCCTCCTTGATCGCCTGGTGGTCGACCAGCGTGGGCACGGCATTGGGCCGTCGCCGCTTACGCGCCTGAGTCTGCTTGCCGTATCGGTCGACCAGTCCGGCCGTATCCCCGCCCGTAGCCCCGAGTCCTGCAACCTTCGCGGCGAGCTCGCGGCACTTGTCGGGATCGCTGAGGAGTCCCTGCACCCGGGACGTGTAACCCTTTTCGAGGACGTCGACCAGTGCGGCGAGCTGCGCTCCGACTGCCGCCGGCACCTGGGGCAGAAAGTCGCTCTCCCAATCGAGGTCCGGGTCGTCAATCCGATCCGTCCCCAACTGGCGGAACACCAAGTGGCACATCAGGTACGTGCCGTGCTCGAGGACGGCGGCCGGGAGCTTCTCGTACGTGGGCCGCAGCCGGTGCAGCTCATTACGGATCAGCCGCATCGTCACGACAGAGCGCCATACTTGGAAGGCGCTCGGCTGCGGGCGGAAGAGGATGTCGTAGGTCTCCTTGCTGCCCCGCTCCCACAGCGTGTTCGGTGAACTGGCCGCCCTGCCCGCGTACTCGGCGTTCGGGTGGGCGCAGGCGAGAGCGGTGGCTGCCTCATCCAACGAGCATCCCGTCTCGGGTGAAGGACTCAGTTCGCCGCGCTTCACCGAGTACGACTTGCCCAGTTCGGCCCGGAGATCGGCGCGAATCTCCGCCTGAACCGGGTCCAGGGCCGCGAAGTCACGTGGCCCCACCTGGTTCTGCCGGTTGGTGGCCCGGGTGGTGCGCGAGGAGAAATCAGTCGCACCACCGGTCGCGATCACGCGGACACCTACGCGCGCTGTCGCCGGATCATCGGAGGACTCGAGCGCTCGTTGGACCGCCCTGACCGTCTGAGCACCGTTGACGACGCTCGCCCCGCTGAGCCGAAGAACCACCGGTCCGCCGTGGGGATTTCGCATCGAGTCGTACAGCGGATCCACCGTGTCACAGAGCACGGTGATTCCGTTGTTGAAGTACCAGAACAGCGAGGGTTCGTCCGTCAGTGTGGCGACCAACTCCTCATTCGCGAGCGTGCCATCCAACGGGTTCCGGATATTGAGTTCGAAGAGTCGGGTGCCGTGGGTGTCCAGCCAACCGGCAACCTGCTCTGCTTTGACCACTCCCTGGAACGCCTGGTGAGGTACGTCGAGGGAGAACCACGGGTCCATCTTCACCGACATGGCCACGGGCGCCGGTGCGGCGTCCGCACGCGCCCAGTTCCACACATCCGAAGCATGCAGGAAGCGATGGTCGACCCTGTCGCCATGGGTGTTGAACTCGCGCTCTCCGTTGACCAGTTCGTTGAGAACTTCTCTGGACGGCGGCTCGGCGCCCATCAGAACGGTGACCAGCGTGACCCCGACCGCCTGCTCGCTCATCGCCTCCTTGGCCTGCTCGGCCAACAGCTGACCGCGCGGGTTGAACTGGCTGCTCTCTTCCCCATCGATCAGCCTCAGCCCGGCGAACATCTTGAGGATGGCATCGGTTCGAGCTGTCGCCCGCCCCTGGTCGCTCCACTTCGCCTGCACCAGGTAGACATGCGGAGGGCTACTCGTGACGGCGATGGCGTCGATGCCCTGGTCATCCCGCCCGTCGATGACCGCTTCCGCTGCGTCCGTGTTCTGCCAGCCGGTGACCATGCGCACGGCCAGGGCGGCCAGCGCTCGGGACCGGAATGCCTTCTTGCGCTGCTCCTCGGAATTGCTTTCGAAGTCGGACATGTCGATACGACCGTCGAACGCCGCATCCAGCATGCGACCGACCTGTCGAACTGCCGTGAGGTCGCCGTTGTTCGTCCTCGCCATGCCCACCCCAATGCGCCTATCCCAGTCCGTTCCGCTCGACGGTAGCGCAGACGCCGGCATCATCGTGATCGAACTGAAGAATCCGGCACCGCCACCGAGCATCCCCTGCTAAACTACGCCCCCCATCCACATGCGCCGCCCCAGTTCATCGAGCTCCCCGCGACGGGACTCACATTCAGGCAGAGCCGACCTCAGCAGCCGCCAGTAGTCGGCACCATGTCCAGGGACCCGCACATGTGCAAGCTCGTGGGCGATGACATAGTCCACCAGGTGCATCGGCAGCTGGAAGAGCGGCCAGCCGAGGCTCATGCGGCCCGGCCCGTGCCCCTTCGGGTCGGGCCGGTACACGCCCCAACGCGTGTCAAGATCACGTACATCCACCACCGGCCGGGTCACGGACATCCGAGCCGCCCATGGCTGCAGTCTCCCCGCCGCCCAGGCGTGGCCGGCCCGGCAGTACCAGTCGACCAGCACCGCCCGCCCACGGATCGGATCCTCGGCCTGTTCCCTGCCCATGGTCAACCGCCCAGCGATCAGGCGCACTCTGCCATCGGCAGGTGGGTCCGCCACAATCGCCAGCCGGTACATCCGTCCCAGGTAGCGGAAGACCTCGCCCTCGATCAGCCGCTTCGCAGGATTCAGCGGTCGGGTCCGCTCCCGTACGCCGACCTTGGCCATCAGCCAGGCTCGGTGCTCGCGGACGAACCGCTCTGCGTCCCCTGCCTGACGGCCCTCGGGCGCGTGCAGCGTCAGCCCGGCGTCCGCCTCCACTGTCAGCGCGAACCGCTTGCGGCGGGCGCTGACCCGCACCCGCAGCACCAGGCCGTCCACGGTGAGCCTGTCCCCTTCGGCAAGGGCCAGGGGGACGCGGTTATCGGCGAGGGCGGTCACCCCGCCTATTCTCCCCGCAACCTGCCCAGGAACTGCCGCCGGTTGCCCGCCGCATACGCCGTGAGTCTCTGGGCGATGTCCCGCAGGGGTGCCCAGTCCGCGCCGACGACCCGCAGTCCGCCCTTGATCAACTGGTTCTGGATGCTGTTCGCCAGCACGTCGAGGTCCTGGTGCTGCCCCTGGAACGACGCCTTGACCATGATCTGCGCGGCTGTATCGCACACCATGTCGACGAGTAGCCGGGTGGCCCCATCCCTCCGCACGACTCCCGGGTTCTCCGCGAGCAGCCGCTCCAATAGCCGGTACACCCGTTGTTCCAACGGGGTGAGCCCCGCGAGCTCCGGGTCCTCCTCGTTCTCTCGCCTAGCCTGCTCGATCAGCGGGCCGAGTGCCTCGATCTGCTCCTCGAAGCGTCCGGTGAGCTCCCTGAGGATCTCCTCCAGGCGCTCGGAGAGCTTGGCATACTTCGCCGGGTCCTCCCGCTTGACCCGCTCCTCCAGGTGGAACCGGAGCGCGTGCCCCATTTCGGCCGCGGCCTCGCGCGGCGGCATGGCGCGAACCCGGTCGTCGAAGACCGTCGAGGCGAGCGAAACCGGTGCGATGACCTGCTCGATCTCCGGCCCTTCCAGGTGGTCGGCGATCATCGCCCGGACCTTGCGACCGTAGCGCCGCAGGGTGAACGAACCGCCCGACTCATCCCGGTAGAGCCTGCGGATGCGCTTCTGGAGCATCCCCCAGCGCCGGGCGTCGGCGATGTAGTCCAGGCCGCGCTCGTGCGGCAGAACGCGTTCCAGCACGGCGAGGAACTGGTGCAGCACCTCGTCGTAGCCGAACCGCGCAGTCTCGTCCTCGAAAGCCAGCGCCGCGGAGCCCAGCCGCCCGAGGTCGGCGAGGTCCGCCTCTGTTACCCCGTGCGCACGCAGGTAGGTGCGCACCGCCTCTGCCGCCGGCCCGAGGCCGCCAATCTCCTCCGACAGGCTGCGCATCGTGTCGTCGATGTCAGCCTGCTGGTAGGCGGCCAGCGCGCCGGTCAGGTGCTCGAAGACGCCGTGGTAGTCGACGACGTAGCCCACGTCCTTGCCCGGCATCGGCCGGTTGACCCGGGCGACGGCCTGAAGGAGCTCGGCATCGCGGATTGGCCGGTCCAAGTACAGCACCTGCTCGCGGGGCGCGTCGAAGCCCGTGAGCAGCATGGACTTCACGATGAGGAAGGCGATCGGGCTCTCGGGATGGACAGGGTCGGGCCCAATCGCCTCCTTGGTCTGCGGCTGCTCGAAGGCAACCTTGGACCAGGGGTTGTCCCCAGTGGCACTCGTCGCCAGCGCGTCCGGCGGCGCTACGTGGAAGGGCGTGCTGGCGACCCACTCCGGCTCGGGCGGCAGGTGAGGGAAGGCCTGGTGGAAACGCTCGATGTATGCCTTCTGCCGGTCCCTGTCCGTCCAGTGCAACCACTCACGGCGCTTGCGCTCCGCGCCCGGCGAGATGATCGGCACGAAGTCGATGCGGCGCAGCAGGGAGCGGTACTGGTAGGCCTGGTGGAGATAGCGCAGTCGGCGAGGCAGCTTCTCCGGGGGAAGGCCAGCCGCCGACTCCGGGTCGAATGCGGCGAGTTCGGTTAGGAGCGTGTCGCGTGCCAGTCGCAGCGCGTGGTGATACTCGACGGCCGCCTTCCGGCTGACCGCCGCGACCTGGGCCTTGAAGCCACCGCCGGGCAGCACCCAGGTCACCCAGTGCTCCAGCATGTCCTCGGCCTTCGCGCGGATCATGGGCTGGGTTTCGGCGACGTCGCGTGCGTTGGGCGAGCGCCGCAACGTGTTGCGCTCGTCGTCCGTGAGGTCACGGACCAGGTCCGCGAAGTTCCGGTCGAGCCCGTCCTTGTCGAAGACCTTGCCCTCGCCCGTGCGGCCCTCATACCGAATGCGTACGACGACCCCGTCGTGCTCGGCCTCCGCCATCCGGTAGGTGTCGAGGAACCCGCCGAAGATCCGGCGGGTGTCTTCCAGCCGGCCCGTCATAATCGGCGTACCCGTGAAGCCGATCTTCGCTGCCCTGGGAATGGCCTTGCGCAGGGCGGCGTGCAGCGTGTTGGTGTGCGAGCGGTGGGCCTCGTCGACCAGAACCAGGATGTCGGACGAGGTGTTGCACTCGGGGAAGTTCACCGCGGGCGGCTGGTCGCCGGCCTGCTGGCCCGCCCCGGCCCGCTCGGCGTCTTGGTACTCCTCGGCCGGGTCCCGGTCGTCCTCGTCGCCCGTCGCCTCGGCGGCAAAGGTGAACGCGGTCCCGTACTTCTGGATCATCGCGAAGACGACCCGCCGCCCGCCGTCCCGTAGCAGCCCCTCCACCTCCGGGCGGGTCGCGGCGGTCTCGACGTCGGACTCACTCAGCTTCAGTGTCTTGGAGAGCTGGTCCTGCAACTGGGTGCGGTCGGTGACGACCACGACCATGAACTCGCTGAGCCGGTGGTGCAGATGGATCCGGCGCACGAGAAACGTCATGGTCAGGCTCTTGCCGGAGCCCTGGGTGTGCCAGATGATCCCGCCGCGCTCGTCGTCGGCCACGGAGCCGCCGCGCGTCCTGCCGGTGAGCAGCCTGTGCACGGACTTCTCCGTCGCCCGGTACTGCTGGTGCCGGGCGACGGCCTTGACCGTCCGGGTCCCCCCGGATTCGGTCTCGACCGGGAGCGGGATGACGTAGTGGCGTACGACGTTGAGTAGAGCAGCGGGGCGCAGGACGACCCCGACGAGCTTGTGCCGCTCGTTCAGCTTGCCGGTGTGGTCAGGCAGCTCCGCCCTCAGCGTCGCCTCGTTCTGCGGCTCGATGCTCCGCCAGGGGTGGAAGTGGTCGGGCGTGGACGTGACGGTGCCCAGATAGGCACTCCCCTCGGTCGCGGCCACCAGCAGCTGCACGGTCCGGAAGAGCCCCGGGACTCCGGCAGGCACGAACAGCGCGGGGTCGTCGCGTTCGTCGTCGGCGATGGGGTCGCCGGCGTAGTGCCGCAGGTCTAGCACGGCACTGCGGATCGGGTCGGCAAGATCGGGACTCTTGCACTCCACGGCGACGAGCGGGATCCCGTTCACGAACAGAACGATGTCGAGGACCGACAGCTCCCCGGACCGGTTCTGGACGCGGAGCTGGTCGACGACGGTGAAGTCGTTGAGCGCGGCCCGCTCCTCATGCCATTCGATGTATTGCACGGTGGCGGAGGCTCCGCCGTGCGCGGCGGACGGGCCGGAGAGGACGAGTCCGCTGAGCAGCAGGTCGGTGGAGTCGAAGTTTGCCCGCGCGACGCCCTTCCCGAGAGAGACGGACGCCAGCTCCGCGATGGACCGCTTGACGTCGGTCCTGTCCATCCATGGCTCGTGGTCCGATGCCCGGACGTTGATCCGGCGCAGGGCCGTTTCCAGCGCGTCCACGAGCAGCGGCGTCTCGACGTCGAGCGTGCCGACCTCCGTACCGGGGACGTGCCGCCACCCCATCGCCTGGAGCTGCGCGACGATGGGCCGCTCCACCTCGTCCCGTTCAGTCTGCACTGCCATGCCCGCGCCTTCCCCCGCCGATCACCGCCCAGGTGATCCATTCTGCGCCATGGGTGGGGTGCGGCGGGAGTGCTCGAACGAGCGGGAGTATGGCAGGTTCGGCGGTTCAAACCTCCGGCGGAGGCGGGTCAAGCTCTGACACAAAGACCCAGTAGATCGTCAACGACCCCTTGCTTGATCTTGCCCAACTTCACCAGCTCCGCTTCGTCAAGCTTCTGCTGATCCGACACCGCCGCGACTCGCTCCAGAAACTCCAACTGCCCAGGAACATCCAGCCTTGGGAAAGGGCAATTGCGCACATCAGAGCCATTAATGCTTGCCTGCGAAATGGCACTCTTCGCATGCACTCGAAAATGCTCCTTTGCTGGCGGCCCACCCAGCCAAGTTTCAACAAAAGCAGGGACAGCTAGATCGGCCCACACTTTGCAGCGCATCATGTTCGACTCAAATACAGTCGGCTCCACCAGCTTGCCAACGGCGGTCGACTTCCCGACCAGCTCCGGAGTATTGACCCGATTGATGATGATATCGCCAACGGCTAGCCCATAGTGGTCGATTTCTCCCTTGCCGAGCGAAACTCGGAGCAAGCCCCGCGTGAGATCCGATGGCCCACCTTTGAAGCTATCAATGCGAACAATTGGCGTCCCTTCAGGGCCGTACGACGAGGCAGGCTTATAGATCCCATTCTGAGGCCCATGGTTGAGAACATCTCCGAAGATACCCCGATCCATATCCGCGAGTTCTGACATCACGCCAGCCTTGAGCATGCCCAGCTTCACGATCGACGCCTCGACGGCACATTCCTGTGCCGACAGAGCGCGCACCATCTCAATGATCCGCCGCTGCTTGGGAAGCGGGAGGAGAGGAAAACTCAATGAAGCGAACCGCTCCCCGCCGAGGTGAGCAATGCTCGTTGTCTGCTTGGCAATGGCAGCGAAAACTCCATTTGCCAGCCAGCGCTCAAAGATTACTTGGGCGTAGGCCGATAGAACCAGATCTCCTGGACGGAAGCGGATCAACGTGTTCTGGAAACAGAATTCACCTTCGGTGCCGCCGTAAATCGCACTGCGCCCAACAAGCTCCAGACTCTGCCCTTCGTTCAACAGGATGTCGCCGGGCTTGAGGCCATAAGTCTCACGCTCAGCGGCGCTGAAACCCATTTTCTTCACGTCTGTGTAGTCAATGCGCCCTTGAAGCACGTTCGCGACGCGCAGGTACGGGAACTGCCCAGCCGCATCCCTGCTCGCAGGCGAAAGCTGCTTACCCATCCGGACGTCGCCGACCTCGCGCACCGGAACCCACTGAACCTCGGCGTCAGTTCGCATAGCCAAGCCCCGTCAAGAACCCGTCCAGCTTCGCCGCTGCCTTCTCCCGCTCGGCCCGAATCTTCCGCAGCGACACCGCGTACTTGTCTTCCCACACCCCGTAGGTATCCGCCAACTCCCGTCGCCGGCGCACCACATGCCCGTCCAGCTTCCCTGCCAGGTCGTCCCGCAGCAGCTCCAGCACCACCCGCTGCTCCCCTGCCGCGTCCAGCGCCTCCCGTGCCCGGAACAGCCTCGGCGGCTCCTCGCCCAGCGTGGGCGGGTCACTCGGCCACGGGAACCAGAACTCTGTCTCCAGGCGCTTGATCACAGCGCCCGCCTTCGTACGTTCCTTCTTCACCCACGCCAGAACCGCCAACTGCTCGGCGCTCAGCACAACTTCCTCCCGCGCGGGGGCGTCGCCGTCCTCCTCGCCGCCCTCGCCGTCCTCCGGCGACTCGGGCTCCACGTTCAACTCCTTCCACCGCGCGTCCAGCTCCGCCTTCCGTGCATCCGCCGCCGCCAACTCCTCGAGGAAATCCGGAAGGATCGCCGTGACCACCTTGTGGTCGTACGCCTGGCGCCGCTCAGCGGCCGTGCGCTTGCGCAGCTTGCGGGTCTTCGGGTCCTGCTCAGGGGCGAGCAGCATCTCGACGTTCTCGATCCAGCCGTCCAGGACGCCCGCGAACCCGTTCTCGGAGAGCGCGAGGAGGTCGTACTTGGCCTCGTACCACCAGCCGGCGACGGCGCCGGCGAGCGCGTGCCGGTCCAACAGCCCGACCCTACCCAGGCGTTCCACGAACGACTCGATCAGCTCACCGCGCACGGCCATCAGCGCGGCCTTGCGCTCCGAGGGGGTCAGGTCCTCAAGCCGCTCGGGAGTCGCGGCCACCACCTCCAGGCGCCGAACCTCCACCTCCCACCACTCCTCGAACACGCCCCGCAGCGCGTCCTCGCGTGGGCGGGCCAGCTCCGCCAGCCGGGCTGCGTCTGGGCGCTGCCCCTCGGGCAGGAAGTCCACGTACTCGGGGTCCACCGGATCACGCTCGGCGAAGAGGTCGGCGAGGCCCGCCGCATACGCGTCGAGCAGTTCCTTCTTCGCCTCGATCTCCGCACGCGGCACCCCGCCCACCAGGTGCGCCCGCACGTCCTGCGGCTCCGGCGGCGGCGTGTTGTCCACGTAGCGACGGATGTTGAGGTTGTCGCCGTTGTCGCGCAGCTCCTCACGGCTCACCAGCCGCGAGAATCCCGGCACCTCTGCGCACGCATGGAAGGTGGAGGTGATCTTCTCGGCATGCTCGGGCAGCAGGACGTTCTGCGCCGACTCCTTGCGGTACTCCCGGTCCGCGTTGATGAACAACACCTTGTTCGCCAGCTCGGGGTCCTTCTTGTGCGGCGGGCGCAGGACCAGGATGCAGGCGGGGATGCCGGTGCCGTAGAAGAGGTTCGGGGCGAGGCCGATGACCGCCTCGATCACGTCCTCGTCGAGGAGCTTCGTGCGGACCTCCTGCTCTCCGCCCCCGCGGAACAGGACACCATGCGGCATGACCGTAATGACCATGCCGCCGCGCCCCTCCCGCTTGGTCATCCAGAGCATGTGCTGGAGGAACATCAGGTCGGCCTTGCCGCGCTCGCTGGTAGTCCCGAAGGCCGCGCGCTGCGCGGCGAACTTGAGGCCGCCGAGCGTGTAGTCCATGGAGAACGGCGGGTTACTGAGGACCCCGTCGTAGCGGTACGCGTCGGACTCCGGTACCTGCGCCGGCTCGGCGAGGGTGTCACCGGTGTACAGGTCGAAGCGGCGCACGCCGTGCAGCACCATGTTCATCGTCGACATGATCCAGGCGCCGCTGTTGGCGTCCTGGCCAGCGAAGTACATGTCCGTAGTGTCGCCGCCGTGTTCCTCCACATACTCCTTGGCGTGGATGAGCATGCCGCCGGAGCCGACGCACGGGTCGTAGATGCGCGTCCCCTGCCGGGGACGGAGCAGTTCGACCATCATGCGGACGACGGCACGCGGGGTGTAGAACTCGCCACCCTTGCGCCCGGCTGAGTCCGCAAACTCCTTGATCAGATACTCGTACGCGGCGCCGATCAGGTCGGGAAACTCGAAGTCGTCCGTCCGCAGTCGGATGCGCCCGAAGTGGGCGATCAGCAGCTTCAGCCGCTGGTCGGCGAGCTTGGCCGCGCCCGCCGCCGCACCGGAACCTCCGATCCGGTTGAAGTCGAGGTGGTCGAACAGGCCCTTGAGCTTGTCGTTCTGCGCCTCCAGCGCTTGAAGGGCCGGGCGCAGTCGTTCCTCGGTGATGTTGTGGGTAGCCGAGGAGATCCGCTCCCAGCGGGCGTCTTGCGGCACGAACAGCACGTCGCGGTCGCTGTACGCGGCAGGCTCGTCCATGTAGCTGTCCAGCGCCTCGCCGGTGAGGTTGAGCTCCTCAGCGACATGCTCCCTGATCCGGTCGCGGGCGGCCTCGAACTCGTCGTTGGCCCGCTTCAGGAAGAGCAGACCGAAGATGTAGTCCTTGTACTCGGAGGCGTCCATCGTGCCGCGGAGGATGTCCGCGGCGGCGAACAGATGCCGCTCCAACTGCGCGAGCGTGAGCTTGGCCAACGTACGACTCCCTACGACCGGTCTGACGTAGGAACCCTACGGTGGTGGGGCGACCGAGCGGAAACCGTTCATCCGAACCGGTGGGCTTGCGCTCAGTACGACGCGATGCCGAGCCCCTTCTCGACGAAGTCGTGCACGTCGGTGTACGGGTCGCGCTGGGTCAACGGCACGTGCTTGCCGTGCTCCCCGTTCATCTTCTCGGCCCGAGCCTTCGCCTTGATGAATCCGCCCTCGATCTGCGTCGGAAGCACCACCTTGATGTTCCCGGGCTCCTTGACGAACGGCAGCCTGGCTTCCGCCTCCCCACACACGCCTCCGAAGGTGCCGGTCACAGGCTTGTGGTGGAGCAGTCGCCACACCTCGAAGCACGGGTGCGAAAAAGCGACCTGGACATCACCTTCGCGGGCCTGCTTGAGCGCCGCGTCGACCGACTCGTGCGCGTCCCGGTCGAACAGGCACCAGACCTGCGGCCACAGCTCCTCTTTCACGCCGCTACGCTTCGCGGCGCGGGCTTCCTCCCGCATGAGCCGCACCGCCGCCTCAACCAGCTTGATCGGCTTGCGCTGGGAGCCTGGGGCATTCGCGTTGGCGACCCGGACTTCGACCCCCTGGTCGTGGAGGCGGACCAGATCGGAGACCACCTCGATGTAGGTGGGTTCGGTGACCCGCCCCTCCGTGAAGACATGGACCACGCGGCGGCGCTGGCCACGCTGCTGCTTCGTCGGCCCTAGCGATTCGTTCCCACGTGTGCGCGCCATCAGTTCCGCCCCGCCCCTTCCTCACGCTCCCACTCGCTTACGGCCAACAGCCGCCGGGCGATCTGCCCCTCCAGGAGTGAGGGGACCCCGCCGAAGGCGCCGACCAGATAAGACTTCATAAGGTCCTCATCAGCGCCGGGCGCCGCGGCGGTCAGCGGGTACAGCTCGGTGGCCCCGTCCTGGTCCTTCTCGGTCAGCCACACCTGGACCGGCTCCAGCAGGCGCCCACCGCTCGGAGTGGTGAGGACGGACGGGTCGTGCGAGGTGAAGACGAGCTGCGCCCCCCTGGGGTTAGCCTGGGGGTCGTGGAAGAGCCGGACGACCTCGGCGGCGAAGCGCGGGTGCAGGCTGGCGTCCAGCTCGTCGACGAGCAACACCGCGCCCTCATCGAGCGCCAACAAGAGGGGGCCGAGTAGTGCGAACCAGGAACGGGTGCCGAGCGACTCGTCACGCCAGTCGAAGGCCACATCACCCCCGGTCGACCGATGGGTGAGCCTCACCCTGGCTCCCCCCTTTTCGTCCTGGACGACGTTCGCTCCGGTGATCCCCAGGTCGGCGACCCGTAGCAGTTCATTGATCCGGTGCGCCCGGCTGCCGGAGAGGGCACGTGTCGTGAACTGTTCCCGTTGCTCCCGTTCGTTCTCCGGATTGATGATCCAGAGATTCCGGCGGAACCAGTGGAAGAGCACGGAGAGCTGGGGGTGGTTGTCCGTGCCCGCCGTAGATAGGAGAAGGGCATTGGGTCGGGTACGTCGCGCAAGCTGAGCTCGGTCCTTGACCCGGCTCCCCGGCCATTCGTACACCTCAGGCCGCGAGGCGTCACGGTCGAGCCACACCTGGCGATGGCCACGGGGGTAGCTGTGGATCCACTCGGCTTCGACGCGCTTCGGCCCCAGCTCGAACCCGTACGTCCAGCGCACCTCGTCGATCACGACATCGACTTCGAAGAAGCTGGGTTCGTTCTCGTCCGTGGCCTTCAATGCGAAGGGTCTGCGCGGGATCCCTTCGTACGAAGCCCAACGAGCGTATGAGTTGAGGACGGCCGACCTCATGTCGGTCAGGGCAGCCAGCACGTTCGATTTGCCCGAAGCGTTGGCGCCGAAGATTCCGATCAGAGGGATCACGGATACCGAACGGTCACCGCCGGTTCGAAGCTCACGCGACGCAATCTCCAACTCACCCTCGGGAAGGACGAAGGACAGCTCCTGTTCGTCCCGCAGTGATCGCACATTCGCGACACGGAAACGGAGCAGCATCCCGTCCCCCTCTCTCGTCGATGCGATCAGAGTAGCGGCGAAGGCCTCGCCGAACTGCTTGAACGATGATCTTTGGCTCAGCCCCCCAGAAGCGATTACCGCGCCGACTGAGCGTTCCGCTTTCAGCCACCTTCTATCGGAACGCCACAACCAGAGCAACCTGCAGGCACGCCTCCAACGACCAGCGCGGCTGCTCCTGACGCTGAATCACGCACGGCTGTCCACCGACTGTCCACCGAGGCCAGCTAGCAAGAACTGCCCCAACCCATCGAACTCGACAAAGCCGCAGGTCACAGGCGCCACCGTGGGAACCGATGACGTTAACGAACCGATGACCTACGCATTGCGATGCACACGGTTCAGGTGCCCGATTTACCCGACTCCCATGGTCGCCGAAAGCAGAAAACCCCAGGTCAGAGGCCTGACTTGGGGTTCACCTTAGAGCCGCCTGCGGGATTCGAACCCGCGACCTACGCATTACGAGTGCGTTGCTCTGGCCAACTGAGCTAAGGCGGCGCCGTTGCAGGAAGTCCTGGCAACGCGGGCCAGTCTACACAGGTTGGCGGGTGATCCGTAACGCGATACCCCGGTGGGGTCAGGCGGAGGAGACGGCGAGCTTGGCGGCGAAGCCGGCGAAGAGGGCGGCGACGCCGCTGGTGAGGCCGGCGGAGAGGCGCTTGCGGCGGCGGAAGGCGGTGGCGAGGGAGGTTCCCGCGAAGATCAGCAGCGAGAGGTAGAGGAAGCTGAAGGTCTGCAGGATGCCGCCGAGGAGGGTGAAGGAGAGCACCGGGCGGCCGTAGGAGGGGTCGACGAACTGGGTGAAGAAGGAGAGCAGGAAGAGGATGGCCTTGGGGTTCAGCAGGCTGATCACCAGGGCGCGGCGGAACGGGCGTTCGGCGGACTCGGCGGGGTCGGCGGCGGACTCGGCGGTGGCGGTCTCGGGGACGGCGCGGTGCTCGCGCCAGAGCTGGCGGGCGGCGCGCAGCATGCCGATGCCTATCCAGAGCAGATAGGCCGCGCCGCCGAACTTCACCACCGCGAAGACGGCCGGGTTGGCCTTCAGGAGGGAGGCGGCGCCGAGTGCGGTCAGGCTGATGAGCGTGAAGTCGCCGACGAAGACGCCGGCGGCGGCGCGGTACCCGGTGCGGACGCCCTTGCGGGCGGCGACGGAGAGCACGTAGAGGGAGTTGGGGCCGGGGAGGAGGACGATGACGAGGGCGCCGAGGACGTACGTCGTCAGGTCGTTGACTCCGAACACGGTGGGCTCCGGTGGGGGTGGGAGAGCGATGAGGGGCGCTCATCCTAACGTCGCACCGGCCGTTTCCTCAGGGGCCGCAACGCTTCCCGTTCTCCGGGGCCTCGCCGGCCAGCAGGTAGCGGTTGACCGCTCCGTCGAGGCAGGCGTCGTGACGGCCGTACGCGGTGTGGCCGTCCCCGTCGTACGTCAGCAGCCGCCCGGACTCCAGTTGGCCGGCCAGCGCCTGGGCCCACGCGTACGGGGTGGCCGGGTCCCGGGTGGTGCCGACGACCACGATCGGCGTGGCGCCGGCGGCCCGGACGGTGTGCGGCGCGCCGGTGGCCCGGACCGGCCAGTAGGTGCAGGTCAGCGCCATCCAGGCCATGTCCCGGCCGAACCGCGGCGAGGCCCGCTCGAAGTCCGGCACCGCCCGCGCGGCGTCCTCCGGGCCCGCGAACGGCGCGGGCAGGTCGAGGCAGTTCACCGCCGTGTTGGCGAACATCAGATTGGGGTAGGAGCCGTCCGCCTCCCGCCCGTAGTACGCGTCGGAGAGCTTGAGCAGGCCGGTGCCGTCGCCGGCCCGGGCGTCGGCGAGCGCGGCGCGCAGCCGGGGCCAGAGGAAGTCCGCGTACATGGCCTGGATGACGCCGGTGGTCGCCTGCGCCTCGCTGAGCCGGCGGGCGCCGTCGGTGGTGGGCAGCGGGTGCGCGTCGACCGCCGCGAACAGGGCGGCGAGCTGCTCGCCGGCCTGCTGCTCGGTGCGGCCGAGCGGGCAGTCCTCGCGGGTGGCGCAGTCCCGGGCGAAGGCGGTCCAGGCCGTCTCGAAGCCGCCCGCCTGGGTGCGGTTGCCGGCCAGCGAGTCGAGGGAGGGGTCCATCGCACCGTCGAGCACCATCCGGCCGGTGCGGCTCGGGAACAGGCCCGCGTAGGTCGCGCCGAGGAAGGTGCCGTAGGACTTGCCGACGTAGTTGAGCCGTTCGTCGCCGAGCAGGGCGCGCAGTACGTCGAGGTCGCGCGCCGCCTCGACGGTGCTCAGATGGCCGAGCTGCGGGCCGGACCGTTGCCGGCAGCCCTCGGCGAACTCCTTGGCGGCGGCCACCAGGGCGTCGACCTCGGCCGGGTCGTCGGGGGTGATGTCGACGGCGGTGTACGCGTCCATCCGGTCGCCGCTCAGACAGGTGACCGGGGAACTGCGGCCGACCCCGCGCGGGTCCAGGCCGACCAGGTCGTACCGGGCGCGGACGGCAGGGTCGTAGGTGCGGGCCGCGCCCTCGACGTACTCCACGGCCGAGCCGCCGGGGCCGCCGGGGTTGAGCAACAGCGAGCCGAGCCGGCCACCGGCCCCACCGGCCCCGGCGGACGCGGAGGACCCGGAGGAGTCGGTGGGAACCGCCGGGGCGCGGACGGCGGCCAGGGTGAGCTCTCCGTCGGCGGGGTGGTCGTAGTCCAGCGGCACCCGGAAGGTGGTGCACTCGTAGCCGTCGTCGCAGGGCTGCCAGGCGAGCCGCTGCCCGTAGTAGGGGACGAGCGCGGACGGCACGGCGGCGGGCAGCGCCTCCAGCGGGGTGACCGGCGGCGGGGCGGACGCGACTGCGGAGGAAGCCGCGGACGGGGTGGCGGTGTCCGAGGGGACGGCCCCGGGCGTTCCCGCCCCGCCGGCCGAACAGCCGCCCGCGAGCAGCCCGGCCGCCGCCAGCAACGCGGTCGCCGCCACCCCTCCCCCGCGCCCGGCGCACACCCGCGCCGGGCCGTCCTGCCGCCTGTCGGCCCGCATCTGGGATCCCCTCAGCCGTTCACTCCCGGTGGCCCCACTGCCACCCGGGGTACCGGAAGCGTAGTGCCGCGCACCGGCGGGCTCAGGACGCCTTGCCGAGCGCCTCGCCGAGGTACTGCGCCGCCTGCCGGACCAGCCGCAGCCGGATCCGCTCCGCCGAGTAGTCCGTCGCGTTGTCGGAGATCCGCACCTCGGCGCGGGCTGCCGCGCCGGTGCCGCCGCGCAGCGCCGACTGGAGCTTGCGGGCGGCGTCCAGCCCGGCGGTGTCACCCTTCCCGGCCGCGAGCAGCAGCTTCGGGCTCCCGGTGACGGGCGCCTCGGCGCCGGCGCGGGCGAGCGCCGCCGCGTCGTACCGGCCGGAGACGGCCGCCGCCGCACCGTACAGGTCGGGGCGGGCGAGGCCGGCGGCCGCGGCGCAGGGTGCGCCGTCCTCCACCCCGAGCGCGCCCCAGGCCTCCGGGCCGGGCGGCAGGGTGCGGAAGGTGGCCGCGATGGTGGTGCGCAGCACGGCGTCGTCGGCGACGGCCATCGGGGCGGCGGCGACCAGCTCGCAGGGGTGCCCGGTGCCGTTCGGCGCCTCGGGGGCGACCAGGATGAACGGCTTGGTCCTGGCGCTCTGCACGGCGGAGGCGAGTCCCTCGAAGACGTCCGGGACCTCGGCGTCGGCGGTCTTCCGGGGGGTGGCGGCGTGCATCACGACGACCGGGAATCGGGCGTTCGGGTCCTTGGCGTACTGGGCTGGCAGCCAGACCCGGACGTTGCGCGGGTGGCCGTCCGGGCCGGGGACGGCGGACTGCAGCAGCTCGCCGCCGCCCGGGTGGCCGACGCTGTCGAAGCGGCTGACGACCGACACCGGGGACGGCGTCGGCAGGGCCGGAGCGGGGGCGGGCGCCAGGGCGGGGTCGGCGGCGCCCACGGCCTCGATCGGCGGAGCGGCCTGCCGGCCCCCGCCCGGACCGGCGGCCCCGGCCTCCGGTCCGTCGAACCGGTCGGCGAACGGATCGGCCGCGCCGTTCCTGCCCCCGCCCAGCGCACCGAACGTGCCCAGCGCCGTCAGGATCGTCAACACGGTGACGCAGACTCCGCAGACCATCGCCCCGGCCGCCCGCAGCAGCATCGGCCGCTGCTCCCCGGCCAGTCCGTAGGTCTCGGCGGCCCGGAGGTCGCGCCAGCGCAGCAGGGCGCCGCGCGCCAGCCAGACCCCGCCCCCGGCGGCGGCCAGCAGCGGAAGGATCAGAAGCGAACGGACCATGGGACGCACCACCTCGGAGGAGGGCCGGCCGACCGGTCGGGCCCGGCACCGTTACGGGACGCGACGGCCCCGGCGGCGGGGCTCAGTCGGCCCCCAGGGTGCAAGACGATCCGGGGCTCGCACACGCGTATGCCCGGCGCGTAACGCACATTCACTCGAAGGTGGGACGAAGCACGGGGCGGCAAGCCGAACCGGGGCGCCCCCCGCACCGCCCCCGGGCGGCTCAGCCCGCGCGCAGCGCCACGGTCATCGCCTCGACGGCGAGCAGCGGGTCGACGTTGCGGTCCAGCGCCCGCCGACAGGCGAGCACCGCCTCGATCCGGCGCAGCGTGGACTCCGGCGGGCCGGTCTGGGCGACCCGGTCCAGCGCCTGCCGCTGGTCCTCGTTGGCCAGTGCGCCGGTCGAGCCGAGCTGGAGCGCCAGGACGTCCCGGTAGAAGCCGAGCAGGTCCAGCAGGGCGACGCCGAGGGTCTCCCGGCGGGTCCGGGTGGCCCGGCTCTTCTGCCGCTTCTCCAGTTCCTTGACCGCTCCCGCCATGCCGCGCGGCGCCTTGCTGCCCTCGGCCGCGCCGTACGCGGCCCTGAGGTCGTCGGTCTCCTTGGCGTCCTGGGTCTCGGCGAGCGCCTCCGCGTCGGCCTTGGCGGTGTCGACCAGGCGCTGGGCGGCGGCCAGGCAGCCACCGATGTCACCGACCTCCAGCGGGATCCGCAGCACGTCGGTGCGGCGGGTCCGGGCCTGCTCGTCGACGGCCAGCCGGCGCGCGCGATCGATGTCGCCCTGCCCGGCCAGCGCGGCCAGCCGGGCGGTGTGCGGCTCGACGCCGTCGCGCCGCACCAGCATGTCGGCGACCGCCTCGGCGGCCGGGGTGCGCAGCACCAGCAGGCGGCAGCGGGAGCGGATGGTCGGCAGCACGTCCTGCACCGAGGGGGCGCAGAGCAGCCAGACGGTGCGCGGGGAGGGCTCTTCCACGCCCTTGAGCAGCGCGTTGGCGGCGGCCTCGGTGAGCCGGTGGGCGGCGTCGACCAGGATGACCGACCAGCGGCCTCCGGTGGGGTAGCTGGAGGCGCGCAGCACGAGGGCGCGCATGTCGCCGACGCCGATGGACAGACCGTCGGTGCGGACGTACTTCACGTCGGCGTGGCTGCCCGCGAGGACGGTGTGGCAGCCGTCGCAGAAGCCGCAGCCGGGCGTGCCGCCGAGCGCGAGGTCGGGGCTGGTGCACTGGAGCGCGGCGGCGAAGGCCCGGGCCGCCGTGGTCTGACCGGCTCCGGGCGGGCCGGTGAACAGCCAGGCGTGCGTCATCAGCGAGGCGTTGCCGCCCGGCTCCGGCTCGGCGCCGCGACCGGCGCCGACGATCGCCCCGGCCGCCCGGGCGGCGGCGGTCAGCTGCTCGACCACCCGCTCCTGGCCCACCAGGTCGTCCCAGACGGCCACTACTGCTCCCAAGCTCGCTACGGACTACCGCTCCCGCCGTCGAGCATACGTGGCGGCTACGACGGGTCCGGGCGCTGCGGGAACCCGCCCGGCCGGGGCCCGGTCAGCCCCGGCGGCCCCAGCGGCGGCCCTTGCCCTTGCCGTCGTCCTGGCCGCTCTGGCCGCCCTGGCCGCCCTGGGCACCTTGACCGCCCTGGGCCCCCTGGCCCTCGCGACCCGGCCGGTCGGCCTGACGTCCCTGGCCGCCGGCGCCGCCCGAACGGGGACGGTCGTCCTGGTCCCAGCGGGCCCACTCCTCGCGCGAGCCGAGCAGCGTGTCGGTCAGGCTGGGCAGGTCGTCCAGCGGGGTCTCCTCCGCCCAGTCCGGACGCGGCCGCGGGTCGGCGGCGGGCCGGCCCTGCTGCGGGTCGATCACCGGCAGCTCGCGGGTGCGCTCCACCGGGCGCTCCTCGGCGCCCGGGCGCCGCTCCCGCGACGGGGCCGGGGTGCCCGGCTCGATCTTCGGCAGCACCGCCGTCCGGTCGGCGTCCTCCGCCGGGATCCTGGGCAGCACGGCCGTCTCGTCGGCCGCCGGCCCGGACGGCACGACCGGCAGCTTCGCCGTGGCGGTGAGGTCCGCCGCGCCGGCGCCCCGGCCGCGCACCGAGATCTCCTGCGTCGCGTCCTCTCCGCGCCCGGGCCGCGGATCCGTCGCGCCGGTGTCCTTGACGGCCCGCAGCTCGGTGGTCGCC